>CAIRCM010000098.1 GCA_903877125.1 uncultured Acetobacteraceae bacterium
CCACCTGTTGTGGCAGTGTGCCGCTATAGGTGGCCCGGACGAGCCGGGCCATGACGATTTGGGAGGGGGCGGCCGACTCGTTTAATTTTGCGCGTTTCCTTAGCGCCGCTGACGTTACAACATACAAAAACTACCTGCGCAAACTGATGCAAGACGCGTGCGACATTCGTGGTAGTTAACTACATGTTTGTCGCGGCGCGGTTTCGGGAACCGTAATCACCAGGACTAACGCGGTCGCTACTCCAGCGTCCGTGGCGCTCAAACCGTTCCTTTGGCCTTGCGGATCGCAGCGACGTCGGCGATGTCCTGCGCGCGTCCCGCCGCCAACTTGGCGGCTAAAAGGTCCTCGACCGAGATCACAGGGACCACAACGCCGCTCTCGGCGTCAATCGCCGTTTCGACACGCCGAGCCCAGGCAACGTCGAAATCGACGCCGCTGATCTCCGGCAAGATATCGACCATCAATGGCGGAGAACCCATTCGGAAAAACGAACCAGCTTCGGCGAAGTCAGCGGGCTTCAGGTCGTCCAACGGCGCACCGAACTCTGCCAACGCCCGATAGAGCGCGGTCGCGTTGGCCCGCTCCGGCTTCACCCACAGATCGAGGTCTTTGGTTGCTCGCGGCTGCGCGTGGAAGGACACCGCATAGCCGCCGACGATCAAATACCGGACCTTATGCGCGTTTAAGATGGACAAGAGTTCGTTGAAGTCTGGATACATGCGTCTCCGCACCCTTCATACGAAACGCGTCGGTTGAAATCTCGGATGTCGCGGCCAGTCGTTCGTGCCCCGGCCGGTCCTGCCAATAGGCATACTCATCCGCCTTCATCGCCTCGAAGGACGTGAAGCGACGTATCTTGAAACGGTCTGCTCGGTCCACTGAACTTCCTTCTCTTCTGATGCGTGCGGGTATGACGTTCAGGTTGCCCCTCATCCTGCGACTTTCACATCGTAGCGCATCCCCTCCATTGAAGGCGAGACACCATGTTCGCAGCACCAGCAGGCCGGCGTCGGCCGCAATGTTTCCTTGAAGGCAGCCCTGACAAAGGCATTGGTATCGACAACGACCCATCCGAATCGCGGCTGCACGGCATCCCGTTCTTCGTCGATGATGCGATCGATGTCCGCGTCCGACCATCCTTCCGCGATCGCGCGCGGGCGCGTGAATCGACGTACCTCGGCGAGCCAGGAAGCCGGTTCGATGGTGATCGTCACATGCTGGTCCGGCGCGATGCCAGGGCGCGCGCGTTCGGCCGCCACCTGTCCGGCGGTGCTTTCGAAGACTTGCGGGTCTACCGTTTTTGGCATGTTATTCTTTCATATCCGGGACGGGGGAAGCCATCGACCCCGGACACCCCACCCCACCGTCCAGGCCCCGATGCACCAGCACCTCCGCAACCTCCTGAACATAGACTTCCCCCTCTTCGCCTTCTCCCACTGCCGCGACGTCGTCGCCGCCGTATCCAAGGCCGGCGGCTTCGGCGTCTTCGGCGCGGCCGGCGTGACGCCGGAGGAATTGGAAACCGAACTCGCCTGGATCGACGCGCATGTCGACGGCAAGCCGTACGGGGTCGACCTCCTGATCCCCGAGAATCTGACCGTCCGCACCCAGCGCGGCATGACCCGCGGCGACCTCGCGGCCTCCATCCCCGATACCCACAAGACCTTCGTGAAAGACCTGCTCGCCCGGCATGGCGTCGATGCCGATCGTCCGCTGCCGGACTATCGTCGCGACGACCCCAATCGCCCGCCGCCCTACCAGTTCGAAACCGGGGAGGCGCTGATGGATATCGCCTTCCGCCATCCGATCCGACTGATCGCCAACGCCCTTGGTGTGCCGCCCACTTCGATGTTGGAACGGGCGAAAAAGCACAACGTCCCCACCGCCGCCCTGGTCGGCGCCCGAGAACACGCCATCCGCCAGGTGGAGGCCGGGGTGGACATCATCGTCGCCCAAGGCACCGAAGCCGGCGGTCATTGCGGCGAAGTCTCGACCCTCGTGCTGATCCCCGAAGTCGTGCGCGCCATCGAGGGCATGCGCCCGGTCCCCGTGCTCGCGGCCGGCGGCATCATGACCGGGCGGCAGATGGCGGCCTGCATGGCGATGGGCGCCGCCGGCGTCTGGACAGGCTCCGTCTGGCTGGCCACCGCCGAGGCCGAAACCTCGCCGGTGTTTCGCGACAAAATGGTCGCCGCCCGATCCCGCGACACCGTCCGCTCGCGTGGCCGGACCGGCAAACCCGCCCGCCAGTTGAAATCCGCCTGGACCGACGCGTGGGAAGGCCCCGACAGCCCCGGCCCGCTGCCCATGCCGCTGCAAGGCATCGTCAGCGAACCGGCCATGCAGCGCGTGAACCGCGCCGCGGAAGCCGGCAACGAACAGGCCCGAGCGCTGGTCAGCTACTTCGTGGGGCAGGGCGTGGGGCTGGTGGACAGCGTGATCTCCGCCCGCCAGGTCGTTGCCGCGTTCATGGAGGAGTTCGCCGAAGCGCTGGAGGACATGCGCGGGTTCGTGCTATGAAGACGTCATGAGTGCCTCCCTCAAACCTCTGACCGTCGACGAGTTCCTCGCCTGGGAACGCGCGCAGCCGTTGCGCTACGAGTTCGACGGCATCCAGCCCGTGGCGATGACGGGCGGGAGCACGCAACACTCCCGCATTCAAACGCGCGTCGTCGTCGCCCTCGCCACCCGTGTCGCCCCGCCCTGCGAGGCGCATGGGTCGGAGCTCAAGGTCGTGACCCCTATGCGGGTCCGCTACCCCGATGCGTCCGTGCTGTGCGGCAATAGCGACGACACGTCGGATGTCATCGAACCCACGGCGGTGTTCGAGGTTCTGTCCCCTTCGACCATGCTGACCGACCTTCGCGTCAAACCGAGGGACTATGCGTCGTTGCCGTCCATCCAGGTCTACGTCGTGTTCGACGCCGAGAATCCGAAAGCGACCGCGATGCGCCGGTCCGGCGCATGGGAACCCGAAACCCATGTCGGTGTGGACACAGCGGTACCGCTGCCCGAGATCGGCATCGATCTGCCGATGGCGGCGATCTACCGGCGATAGGACCGACCGGCCAACCACATCGCCGGTGGCAACAGAACCAGCCATGCGATCCGGGACTGATACCGGTCCGTCGGCCCCGACAGTGCGCCGGTCGTCGCCGCATTGGCCAACAGGCCCACGGCAACCAGCAATGTGAACCCCAGCAGCCGCCGGTCCCGCCGCCAGGACCACAGCAGTACCATCAGCGAAATGACCGCGCCGCCGGCCACGCACCTCGCATGCACATCCTGCCAGGGCGCCGCGATCGCCCGCAGTCCATCGCGCCTCTGCGCGCTGTCCATGAACCCCGCCAACTCCCACGCCGGGTAATGCGTCCGCAACGGCTCACCGACCCGCCGGTCATAGTCAAAATCGGCGAAGGTGTGATCCATCCGCAGCATCGTCAGTTGGCGCCACGTGTTCCAACCCGCATCGCGTGCGACGTCGAGCGGGCGCGACAGGATTGTGGCGGTAACGATACGGCTGGCTTCGGGAGCCAGACCGATGGGCCCGCCGGGATAGGTCCACACCGGTCCGTGCGGATCCCACAGGAACAGGTCGGACTCGCCGGGAAAGCGCCCGACCCAGGCGCACAGCCGGAACTGCGGATCGGGGCAGGTTTGCGCCAGAAAATCCCGCGTCGGCCCGTCGGTCGTCAGACGCGCGAGCAAAAACACTGAACCATATGGGGACACCGCGACCTTGCCGTGCCCGCCAACGTTGGTGACAACCAGCACGCCAACCGCCACCACAAGCGGGACGGCGGCAAGCATCAAACGCCGCGGCTGCAACCACAGCACCGGCAGCAGGCAGGCAGCGGTCAGAGGCAGATGCGCCAGATGCGCGGCGATGCCGAACGTCGCCGTCATGAGGAGCGGAATCCGCCGCGCCCCCTCCGGCTGAAAGGTCAGCAGGAACAACGCCAGCACGGTGATCGGCGCGAAAATATCCGGCATCAGCATCGCCGCGAACCAGGGTGCGGCGGAGGCCAGTGCCAGCAGCCCGCACAGACCCAGATGCCACAGGGCCGAGACTGGCCGAAACACGGCCTGCACAAGCCAGAGCATCCACGACAGCAACAACCCCTGCGTCAGTACCGGCAACCATAGGGTCAGGCTCAGCGACGTCACGACCACGACCGGACCGTAGACCCAGGGCTTGTCCCAAAGCATCACCGGCTGGAGCAGTTGCGCGATAAACGCCGCGGAGTCGCTGAACAGCAGCGGATAGCCATTCGCGAAGGCCGGCCAGATCAGCAGCAACGCCCCCGCCAGGATGGCTGCCTTGTTCACTCCCGTACCCGCTCCAACTTGCCGACGACAAAGATGTAGGACAACACGCCGAGCACCTCGATGATGGCAATAAAGGTCAGTGGCGTGCGGAAGTCACCGCCTTTCAGCAGAAACCCGACGATGATCGGCGACAGCACGCCCGCCAGCCCGCCCATGAAATTGAACACCGAACTCGTCAGCCCGATCAGCCGTTCCGGCGCGGTGGCGGAGACCAGCGACCAGTGGATCGAGGCAACCCCGTTGGCGAAAAACGCGAACGTCAAGAAGGCGATGATCAGCGGCTGACTGTCGACATAATTGGCGCCGACGATCGTCGTGGCGCAGATCAGTCCGCCGATGATCGGCGCCTTACGGGAAAACGTCAGGCTGCAGCCGCGTCGCACCAGATAGTCCGAAACCGTGCCGGAAAACAGCACACCGAGGAACACTGCCAGAAACGGCAGCGATACATAGAAACCGGCCTTGATGAAGGTGAAATGCCGATAGGTGACCAGATAGGTCGGGAACCAGGTACGGAAGAACGTCCCAACCACACCCCATACGAAATGCCCGAAATAGATCCCCCACAGCTTCCGCCGGCCCAGCACGATGCCCAGATCCCGCCACAGATTCCCGCTCCCGGCCGCGCGATTGGTCAGGTCGGGCAGCCCGCCGCTTTCAGCGATATGCGCGATCTCGGCGGCGTTGACCCGGCGATCGTCGGCGGGATCGCGATAGGTCTGGAAGAAGACGAACGACCACGCCACACCCAGCGATCCCGTGAAGATGAACACCGCCGGCCAGCCATATTCGACCTTCATCCAGGCCAGCACGGGGGTCAGGAAGGCCAACCCCACCGACTCCGCGGCCGTATACACAGCGATGCAGGTGGCGCGTTCCTTCTCCCCGAACCAGGTCGTGGCGATCCGGTTGTTGATCAGAAACGTCGGCACCTCGAAAAACCCCACCGCCATCCGCAGCGCGATCAGCATCACCAACCCGTTCGCCAAGCCCAGCGACAGCGTGGCCAGCGACCAAAGCATGATCGCGATCGGATACAGCACCCGCGGCGAAACCCGATCCACCAGCCATCCGCCTGGAAGTTGAAACGGCGTGTAGGTCCAACTGAACGCCGAGAACACCAGTCCCATTTGCACCGGATCGATATGAAAATCGGCCGCGATCGATGGCGCGGCGATCGAGATGTTGCTGCGGTCGAGGTAGTTGATCGTCACCGTGACGAACAACAGCCCCATGATGCGAAAGCGGCGATTGGTGGCCCGCATGGCATTCCTCCGGTTCGTTTTCCGGCAGGCTACCCCTGGTTGCCGCCGCTGGCCACGCGTGGCACGGTCGGGCGACCGAGCAACCTCAGTTCATGGACATCGCCGTGACCAATATCCGGGCCAGCAGAGCCAACGTCTACTCCTCCTCCCCGCTCGACCGCATTCACACGCGCCGGGACGATCACGCCTGGATCGCCGAGAAGCTCGAGCACCCTGAAACGCTGTTCGTGCCGGTTTGGCGCAGCCGCAATCTGGTGCGCGGCGGGGACCGCCCCGAAGCGGTGTATATCGATGGGGAAACCGCCGCCGCGCTCCGCGCCAGTGGCGGCAATTGGGCGTTCCTCGGTCTGCTCGACGACAAGCCGGTCTTCGGTATCGACATCAGCCATCACGAGGACCCCACCCCGGTCGTCCCCGCCGACCTCGGCACCTTCGCCGATCTCCGTTCGGTCGGCTGGGGCGAACCGAAGCCCGAAGCCTCCATCCTCGCCCATGCCCGCGGCCTGCTGCACTGGCGCACCCGCCACCAGTTCTGCGGTGTCTGCGGCGGCAAGTGCGAATCCCGCTCATCGGGCCACGTGATGCACTGCACATCGTGCAACACCGACCATTTCCCGCGCACCGATCCCGCCGTCATCATGCTGGTCCACCGCGGCGACAAGGCTCTGCTCGGGCATTCCACCCGTTTCCCCCGCGCGACGATGTATTCGACGCTCGCCGGCTTCGTCGAACCCGGCGAGACCCTGGAGGAAGCCGTCCGCCGCGAGGTGCTGGAAGAAACCGCCGTCGTCTGCGGCGACGTGCACTACCACTCCAGCCAGCCCTGGCCGTTCCCCGGCAACGTCATGCTCGGCTTCTATGCCGAGGGCCTGACCGAGGAAATCACCTGGGACCCGGAAGAATTGAAGGACGCCCGCTGGTTCACCCGCGATCAGATGCGTCACTGCGATCAGCATGGTTTCGCGTTGCCGCGCGCCGACAGCATCGCCCGCCGCCTGATCGAAGACTGGTTGGCCGCCGGCTGACATGGCATCGGCCTCCCTGCTGACGATCGGCTACGAAGGCTGCACGATCGGTGGCGTGGTCGCGGCGTTGAAAGCCGCCGATGCCACGCTGCTGATCGATGTCCGCGCGGTCGCGGCGTCCCGCAAGCCCGGCTTCTCCAAGCGCCAACTCGCCGCCGCGCTGGAGGAGGCCGGCATTCGCTACGTGCACCTGCAAGGACTTGGTACACCCAAGCCTGGCCGCGATGCCGTGCGTGCCGGCCATCCCGAACGGATGGTGCCGATCTTCAATGAACACATGACGTCCGACCGCGCCCAGGCGGAACTCGCGATGGCGCGCGAACTCGCGCGCGACAGCCGCGCCTGTCTCTTGTGTTTCGAACGCGATCCCGCCCACTGCCATCGCAGGATCGTTGCCGGATTGGTCTGCGAGGCAACCGGACAGGATGTGACCGATTTGATGGTTGAGTGACGAATTCGCTGCTTTGCGGGATTACCCCACGAACCGGGCCAGCCGTACCGCCGTATGGCCCCGTGTCGGCCGAAGGCTTGGCATGACCAGCAGGCAATCGTCGTGCGGCGTGCGGAATTCAGTGTCCCCGTCATAAGCCAGCAGCGTATTGCGGTCCGGCACCACGACGCCGCCGCGCCACGGCTGCACGAAGGCGAACTTGTTGCTGGCCGCGGTAATGGTCAGCGTCACCTCGGCCAACCGTTGCGCGACCGGCGCCGCAGCCGGCAGCGGCGCGGCGGCGTCGACCGAACCCAACCCGCGCAGCAGCCCGGCGACGCAGGCCAGGGCGATGTCCACCGTCGCCGGCTGCCAGTGCTGCCCGGCCTCGATCAGATTGGCCGAACACGCGGACCCCGGTTCCACGAACCGCGTATAATCGATGATGCGTTTGCCGTTGGCATGTCCGGAATCGGCGACAATCAGCGGCGGCACGCCAATCTTTCGTGCCATCGCCCTCCCGCGATCGGAACTGCCGCACAGCATCAGCGGATCGGCGTCCCACAGCATGGAATGGATGTCGAGCAACGCATCGACCGTATCGATCAGCGGACGCAATTCCCGAGCGCGATTGAGTTCGATGGAGTGTCGAGGCCCATCGAGCGTCGCTTCGTCCCAAACCCGGTTCAGATCCTCATCGACGAAGCGAGACGCTGTGGGATGGGCGGGATCGAAACGGTCGTAGGCAGACAGGTTCCCGAACACGAACGACAGCTTCCCGGCCGCGGGCGTCAGCCCGCCGCGCAACAGCCGGTCCAGCGCGATCGCACCGGCGATCTCGTTGCCATGGGTGATTGCCAGCAGTGCCACATGCGGTCCGGGCTTGCCCGAATCCCGCGTTATGACGCCAGGGATTCCGGTATTGCCAGCGCGCCAGTCGTACAGATCGGGGGCGCTGACCCGAACCTCGAACGCCGGCAATGGTGCGGCATGTTGGCCCGTGCCCATGCTACACCAGCAGCCGGTCGGCCAACCGCCGGATGAAACTGTCGCAGGAATCGAGCTCCGACCGCGCGACGAACTCATCCGGCTGGTGGGCCTGTGCGATATGGCCGGGCCCGCAAATGATCGTGGGGATGCCGGCGTTCTGGTAGAACCCCCCCTCGGTCCCGTAGGCAACCTTGCCGGCGCTGTTGGAGCCGGTGAGTTGCTGGACGACGGATGTCAGGCGGTGATCCGCCGGCAACGCCATGCCCGGCATTTCCAGCGTGATCTCATAGCTGAACCCGCAGGCCGGGTTCACCGCCTTCATCGCCGGCTCCAGGGTTTCGGCCACATATTTTTTCAGGCGCTCGACCTCCCGATAGGGATTGTCGCCGGGTATGGGCCGCCATTCCATGGCGAACGATGCGTGTTCAGGAATAATGTTCAGGATCGATCCGCCTTGCATCGTACCCACGTGAATCGTGGTGTGGGGCGGGTCGAACCCGTCCTCGAACGGTCCTTGTTCGGCGAACCGACGCGCCTCCTGCTGCACCCACCCGATGGCGGCTGCCGCGGCATAGATGGCGTTGACGCCCTTGTCCGGTTCCGACGAATGCCCGGGCTGGCCTTTCACGTTCACCAGCAGGTTCAACTTCCCCTTATGCGCGAGGATGGGCTTCATGCCCGAGGGCTCCCCAACCACACACAGATCGGGTTTCAGTCCGGAATCGGCAAGGTCCTGAATCAGCCGTTTCGCGCCGCCGCAGCCGACTTCCTCGTCGTAACTGATGAACAGATGCAACGGCCGGACCAGACCGCTGGTCTGGAAGTCGGGCACGGCGGCAAGGCAAGACGCGACGAACCCCTTCATGTCGCAGGATCCGCGGGCGTAAAGCCGGCCGTCCTGTTCCCGTAGGGTGAACGGATCGGCGCTCCAGGCCTGGCCGTCCACGGGCACGGTATCGACGTGACCCGACAGTGCCACCCCGCCCGCTGTCAGCGGTCCAACGATGGCATGAATGTTGGCCTTCTGCCCGCTCGGGTCCGCGCTGACGCGATAGGGTACGCCATGCGCATCGAGGTAGGATCGCACGAAGTCGATCAACGCCAGATTGGAATTGCGGCTGGTTGTATCGAACGACACAAGCTTCGCCAGCATCTCTGTCGTGGTCAGCCGGTTGGGTGCGGGGGGCAACGTCATGCCCCACACTCTATACCGGTCCGCGAAGCCGGCAACCGCACCCGCGTGGAGTCAGAAAAGGGAAAGTTGTGCCTGCTGAGCGCCAGCCGGAACATCGGGGACCGCGAAGCTGGTGCAATTCAGGCCTTCCCGCGATTCGTCCAGACCCCACTGCCGCGCCGCGCGGGTGAACCGGCGCATCAGCAGATCCGCATACACGCCCTGACCCGAGAAACGGTGGTGGAACCGCGAGTCGTTCATCGCACCACCCCTGGTATCCCGCACAAGGCTCAGCACATGCTTTGCCCGATCGGGAAAATGGGTATGCAGCCACGCTTCAAACATCTCACGAATTTCATGTGGCAGCCGCAAAAGCACATAGCCCGCGTGCCGCGCACCGGCGCGAGAGGCCGCCTCCAGCAGCTTTTCCATCTCCATGTCGTTCAGCCCCGGAATCATCGGCGCCGTCAAAACCCCCGTGGGCACGCCCGCTCGGGTCAATTCCCCGATCGCGTGCAACCGCCGCGCCGGCGTGGCGGCACGTGGCTCCATGACCCGCGCGAGCTTCGTGTCGAGCGTCGTGAGCGAAATATAGACGCGGGCGAGATTTCGTTTGGCCATGGACGCGAGGATGTCCAGGTCCCGCAATACCCCCGCCGATTTGGTCACGATACGCACGGGGTGGTTGAACCGGTCCATCACCTCCAGGATCGACCGTGTCAGTTGCAGCGTGCGCTCGACCGGTTGGTAGGGGTCGGTATTGGACCCAAGCGCCAAGGTCCGCGCCTGGTATCCAGGCTTGCGCAATTCCTTCTCCAGGAGGTCGGCGACATCCGGCTTGTAGGTCAGCTTCGTTTCGAAATCGAGGCCGGGGGAGTAACCGAGATAGGCATGGGTGGGCCTGGCGAAACAGTAGACGCAGCCATGTTCGCAGCCGCGATAGGGGTTGATCGAACGGTCGAACCCGACATCGGGAGAGGTATTCCAACTGATCGCCGACTTCGCATTGTCCTTCGTCAGGCTGGTCGGGAGCTTCGGCAATACCGCGAAATCGGCGGTCAGAGTCTCCCACCCGTCGTCGAACGGGCTGGCGGCGCGCTGCTCGAAGCGAACCGGCGGGTTGACGACCGATCCCCGCCCGTGATGCTGCATCGACGGCATTGCCGCTTTCGGTTCTTCGTCCGGCGCCCCCGCCAGTTCGATCGTCGCGATGGCATCCCGATCTAAGATGGTTTTGGTTTTTCCCGTTCGGGGATTTCCTGTCGAGGTCCGCGCCAGCATGATGCGTTCTCCGTCCGTTCGCTTCGATTTTGTCGCACGCTCGTGCATTCGGGTCAAGAACACAATGGGAACATGAGTCAGAAAATCGCACTCGCCGTGGTCATCCCGACCTTGAATGCCGCGCGAACCCTGCCGGCCACGCTGGCGGCTCTGGGACCGGTGTCCGAGGTGATCGTCAGCGACGGTGGCAGTTCGGATGCGACCCGCCAGATCGCAATCGATGCCGGCGCACGCGTCATCGCCGCGCCCGCGGGCCGAGGGTCGCAAATCGCCGCCGGGATCGGCGCTGCCGAGCAACCGTGGTTGCTGATCCTTCACGCCGACACGTGCCTGCGAGATGGATGGCAGACGGACGTCTCGGCGCATATGGTGGAAAACCCTGCCAAGGCCGGCTATTTCCGTTTCGCCGTCCGCAGCGCCGATCCCCGTGCCCGGCGACTGGAGCGCATGGTGGCGTGGCGCTGCCGGGTGCTCGCGCTGCCTTATGGTGATCAGGGCCTGCTGATCCACCGCGACCTGCTGTGCGCGGTGGGCGGCATGGGCGACCTGCCGTTGATGGAGGATGTGGATCTGATCCGCCGTCTGGGACGCCGCCGGCTGGTCGCGTTGGACGCCGTTGCCCTCACCTCGGCCGAAAAATGGCATCGCGACGGGTGGTATCGGCGTTCGGCGCGCAATCTCGGTTGTCTCCTGCTGTGGTTCGCCGGACTGCCGCCACGGTGGATCGTTCGGCTCTACGGATGAAGAACACCGCCATCGTCTTCGCCCGGATTCCCCGCCTGGGCACCGTAAAACGCCGCCTCGCACGCGAACTCGGACACCGCGCCGCGCTGCGCTTCCACACCCGCACGCTGCGGCGGTTGTTGCAGTCGCTGTGCGCGGACCGGACCTTCCGCACGGTGCTCGCGCTGACGCCGGACCGGGGCCGGCTTCGCCTGCCATGCAAGGTGCAGCGGATATCGCAAGGCTTCGGCGATATCGGCGTTCGCATGGATCGTGCGCTGCGCCGCTTTCCCGCCGGCAATGCCCTCATCGTCGGCTGCGACATCCCCGCCGCCAACGCGGCGGATGTCCGTGCTGCGTTCCGGCTTCTGGGCCGGGCGGATGCGGTGTTCGGACCAGCCGAGGATGGTGGCTATTGGCTCGTCGGGGTCGGACCGCGGCGGCCGGCCCGACCTTTCGCCAACGTCCGTTGGTCGGGTCCGCACGCCCTGGCGGATACGCTGACCAACTTCGCCGGGCGCCGCGTCGCGCGCATCAGAACTCTGCGCGATGTCGATACCGCCGCCGATTATGCCGCCGAGAGTGCTTTCACCACCTGACCGGTTAGCCTGTCCGGCAGTTCCTCGGTGTAGTCGTCCGCCCGGAATGGGCCAAGCCGAGGCATCTCGTCTTCCTCCCCATCCGGAGAGCGGATCATGTAGCCGCGGCCCCACACCGTCCCAATCATCCCTTCGGCGCCCGCCTTCGCCATCTTGCGGCGCAGTTTGCAGACGAAGACATCGACGATCTTCATCTCCGGCTCGTCCAGGCCACCATAGAGGTGATTCAGAAACGCCTCCTTGGCCAGTACCATCCCCTTGCGCAGCACCAGCAGTTCCAGGATCGAGTATTCCTTGCCCGTCAGCCGCAGTTCCTTCCCGTCGACGGTCACTTCCCGGCTATCGAGGTTCAGTTCCACCGGCCCGACCCGCAGGATCGGTTGGCTGAATCCCTTTGCTCGGCGCACAACCGCCTGCATGCGGGCCAGCAATTCCGCATTGTCGAAGGGTTTGGTGATGAAATCGTCAGCACCCAGACCAAGCGCTTTGACCTTGGCTGACGCTCGGACGACCCCCGAGAGGACCAGCACCGGCGTCTCATTGCGGGACACCCGCATGCGCCGCACCACCTCGAACCCGTCGATGTCCGGGAGCATGAGGGCAAGCAGTACGATATCGTATTCGTAGTGCTTGGTCAGTTCGACCGCCTCCTCGCCCAAGGAGGAATGTTCCACGACGGCGCCAGCGGTGCGCAGCATCAGGACGATTGCACGGGCGGCTGTCAGGTCGTCTTCGATAAGCAGGACACGCATGAGGCCTTCGCTCCTTCGCCTCGGTGAATACCACTATTGCGTGCATAAAGCTATAGGATTTTAGCCGAAAAAGTGTGTATTCTCAGAATTGGCGATCATAATTCCGTCGGTGTGAGAATGAACATAGAACATGAGTCCCAAATTACGTGTAGCGTATCATGAAACGGGGATTTCTCGCCGGCCGGCTTCGCGCCTGCACAGGGGCGCTGCGCGATATCGCGGCTTTCGCCCCCGAAGGCCGCGTCGTCAGTGTGACCGGGCTCGCCGTGGATGTCGAAGGCTTGGCCGGCTTGCTCGCCGTCGGTGACCGGCTCGAACTCTCGGGCCGTGCTGGCCGGCCCATCCCCGCCGAGGTCGTCGGGTTCGGGCCCCGTGCCGCGCGGGCGATGCCTTTCGAAGCTGTGGACGGGATCGGTCCCGGCAACCTCGTCCGCCGCTGCGCGGGCAACGGGGGCACTTTTGCCGTCTCCAACGAATGGCTGGGCCGTGTCATCGATCCGCTCGGTCGCCCAGTCGACGGGAAGGGTGCCTTGCCACCCGGCCGCACCCCGCGCCCGATCCGCGCCAAACCGCCGGAAGCGACCGGCCGCACCCGTCTTGGCCCGCGCCTCGATCTGGGCGTGCGGGCGCTCGATTGCTTCGCAACGTGCCGCCGAGGCCAAAGGCTGGGCCTTTTCGCCGGATCCGGCGTCGGCAAGTCCACTTTATTGGGCATGCTCGCACGTGGTGCCGGCTGCGACGTCGCCGTGCTCGCGCTCGTTGGCGAGCGGGGCAGGGAGGTCCGTGATTTCCTGGAAGACGAGCTGGGGCCGGACGGGCTGGCGCGGTCGGTCGTGGTCGTCGCGACTTCCGACGCGTCCCCGCTGCTGCGTCGTCAGGCCGCCGAGTCCGCCATGACGGTTGCCGAACACTTCCGCGACCAGGGGAAAAGTGTGCTGCTGCTGATGGACAGCCTCACCCGCTATTGCCTTGCGTTGCGGGAGATCGGGCTGGCGGCCGGTGAACCCCCGGCGACCCGCGGCTACCCGCCCAGCGTCTTCTCCGAACTGCCGCGCCTGCTCGAACGGGCGGGACCAGGTACCCACGAGGGCTCGATCACGGCCTTGTTCACCGTGCTGGTCGAGGGGGATGACACCAACGAACCGGTTTCCGATGCCGTGCGCGGCATTCTCGATGGCCATGTCGTGCTCGACCGCCGGATCGCCGAGGCCGGCCGCTACCCGCCAATCGATGTTCTGCGGTCCCTTTCCCGGGCCGCCGCGGGCTGCCTTTCGGCCGAGGAAATCGCGCTGGTGCGTCGCGCCCGCGGGATCATCGCCGTGCACACCGACATCGCCGACCTCGTGCGGCTTGGTGCCTATCGGCCAGGCTCCGATTCCGCCGCCGATGAAGCCATCGCCTTGATGCCGGGGATCGAGGCGGTGCTGCGCCAGGACCGCACCCAGTGGACCCCGCTTTCCGATGCCTTCGCCATGTTGAAATCAGCAATGGAGCGCCAGCGTGTCTGATCCCTTACCCGTCGCCGCCCGACTGCGCCATCTCGCGGTGAATGACGCACGCCGCGCATTGGCCGAGTGCCTGACCGCCGAGGCCGGCGCCGTGGAGACACTGCGGCTGGTCGATGCCGCGATCGTCGCCGAGACCGAGGCCGCGGGGACCCGGCGGGCGACGACCAGTCGGTGGAGGATTTCGCCAACTGGCTCCGCCGTATCCGCATCGAACGCCATGCCGCGGTTGTTGCCCTGGAAACCGCGGAGTTGCGATCGAACGAGGCACGCACTGCCCTGATCGCCTGCCGTACAGCCGCGCGTGCCATGGATGAAATACTGCACAACCGGGACGTTGCGCGGAAGGCGGAGGCCGATCGCAAGACCCAGATCGGGTTGGAGGAAGCTGCGCGTCACCGTGCTGGGCCGCATAAAGGTGCACTGGAATAGTCGCGCCGGTTGTGCTGAATCGCCCAGCGTCGGCACGAGGGGAAATATACGGTGCGCATCACGATGATTGGCGGCGGCTACGTCGGACTCGTCTCCGGCGCCTGTTTCGCGGAATTCGGCACGGACGTCACGGTCATGGAGACCGATTCCGGCAAGCTCGACGCCCTGCGCGCCGGACGCATGCCGATCTACGAACCGGGCCTCGACAAGCTGGTCGAAGAGAACGTCAAGGCCGGCCGCTTGACCTTCACCGGCGATCTGGCCGAGGCGCTGAAAGGCACCGAGGCGGTTTTCATCGCCGTCGGCACGCCGACACGCCGTGGTGACGGACATGCCGACCTGACCTACGTCTACGCGGCCGCCGAACAGGTCGCCAAGGCTTTGACCACCTATGCGGTGATCGTCACCAAATCCACCGTCCCCGTCGGTACCGGCCGGCGCATCGCCGAAATTGTGCGCGCTGCCCGCCCCGATCTGGATTTCGATGTCGCCTCCAATCCCGAATTCCTGCGCGAAGGCAACGCGATCGGTGACTTCATGCGACCCGACCGGGTGGTGATCGGCGCGGAATCGGAACGCGCGCGCGACGTGCTGCGCAAGCTCTACCGCCCGCTCTATCTCATCGAGGCGCCGATTGTTTTCACCGGCATCGAAACGGCGGAGTTGACCAAATATGCCGCGAACGCCTTCCTCGCGATGAAGGTCACCTTCATCAACGAAATGGCCGATCTGTGCGAGAAGGTCGGCGCCGACGTCCACGACGTCGCTCGCGGCATCGGGCTCGATGGCCGCATCGGCCGGAAGTTCCTCCATCCCGGCCCCGGCTATGGCGGGTCCTGCTTCCCGAAGGACACGCTGGCGTTGGTGCGCACCGCGCAGGACTACGGCGCTCCATCACGGCTGGTGGAAGCGACCGTCGCCGTCAACGACGCCCGCAAATCCAGCATGGCAATGCGGGTCATCGCCGCCTGCGGCGGATCCGTGCGTGGCAAAAAGATCGCCGTGCTGGGCCTCACGTTCAAACCCGAAACCGACGACATGCGCGACGCCCCCTCGCTGTCGATCGTCTCCCGGCTGGTCGGCGACGGCGCGGTGATCCGTGCCTACGACCCCGAGGGGATGGAGCAGGCTCGCCCGCTGCTGCCGGCAGCTGTCGAATACTGCAAGGATACCATGGATGCCGTTGCCGGTGCCGATGCCTTGCTGCTGATCACCGAATGGAACGAATTCCGCGCACTCTCGCCCGTCAAACTGCGGGAGGCGATGGCCGGGAACGTGATGGTCGATCTGCGGAATGTTTATGATCCCGTGGCGATGCGCGGCGCGGGGTTCGCCTATTACGGCGTCGGACGAGGATAGTGCGGGCGGGCAGCGGCTGGCGCGGCCTCGATCCCGCGCCTTTCGTCGCCTTTTGCGTGGTCTTCTGCTTGATCCTGTGCCTGCCGGCGGTCCTCAACGACAGCGACACGCTCTGGCTGATCCGCGCCGGTGAGTGGATCCTCGATCACGGCGCCATCCCGCACGCGGACCCCTTCGGTTACACCACCGGTGGTCTGCGTTGGTACGCGCACGAATGGGGGGCCCAGGTGATGCTGGCACTTGTTTGGCGTGCGGGGGGGATGACCGGTGTGATGGTGTTGACCGCCGCCGCCATCGGATCGACCGCGGCACTGCTTCTCTACCGCATGCGCGCTTTTCTGCCTGATCGCTACGCCACGCTTGGGTTGTTCGTCGCGTTGTCGAACGCCGCCGGGGCGATGCTGGCCCGTCCGCATGTGCTGTCCTGGCCGTTCCTCTGCATCTGGTGCGGCGGTCTGCTGGCGGCCCGCGCCCGTAAGGCCGCGCCTTCGCGTTGGCTCATCGTGGCGTTGGTCCCCTGGGTGAACCTTCATGGCAGTTTTCCGGTCGGGCTGGTACTGGCCGGTGCTTTGGCGGTCGAGGCGCTCGTGGAGCCGGGTGCCGACCGTCCCCGTGTGCTGCGCGACTGGGGTGTATTCCTGGCGATGAGCGGCATTGCCTGTCTCGCCAATCCGGATTTCGTCGCCGGAGCCTTGTTCCCGCTGCACATGCTGAGCCTCACGGCGGTGCAATGGACCGGTGACTGGGGGCCCATGAATTTTTCTCAGATGTAGCCGATGGAGGTGGTCATTCTGGGGGCGATCGCGCTGGGTATGGGCAGCGGTGTCCGGCTTCCAGCGATCCGGTTGCTGCTGCTGTTGGGCCTGATTCATGCTGCGCTTGCCCACCGGCGGCATGATCAACTGCTGGGCCTCATAGGGGCCCTGATCCTGGCCGAACCACTGGGTGCGGCGGTCGGGCGTGGTGCGGCGCCCAGCTTGCGGGGCGGGTTGCTGATACCGGGTGCCATTGTCCTCGCGATGCTTGGCGCGGCCTTGCGTCTGTCGATCCCGCTGGCACCGGCTCGTACCGGCGCCGCCTTCGCCGCCGCGATGGCGCAGGTCCCGGACGCCATCAGGTCCCAACCGGTGTTGAACGATTTCGTGCTGGGTGGGCAGTTGATCTTCGATGGCGAGCGCCCGTTCATCGACAGCCGGACCGATCTTTATTCCGAAGGTTTCGAGGTTCTTTACCGCCGGCTCATGTCCCCCGACCGGGCGACACTGGCAAAAGTCATCTCCGACTACGGCATTGCCTGGACTGTTTTCCGAGCGGATCAGCCGGTGGAGCAACTGCTCGACACTGAACCGGGTTGGCGGCGGTTGGGTACGTTCGATGGGATAGCCGTTCACGTCAGGGCGGAGTGACGCACCGGCCTTCCTCAGGGGGTGCGCGGTTGCAATAAAAAATATGCGGGTTGTTAACGCTTTCTAAACCTTTCCGTGCCTAACCTCGCGGGCATGGACCTTACAGTTTGCCTCTGCACCCACAACCGCCCGCGCTATGTGGCCGACTGCCTCGATGGGCTGGCCCGCCAAACCGTCGCACCCGGGCGGTTTCGAACGGTGATGGTGGACAGTGGGTCGAACGAGGCGACGCGGCTGGAACTGCGGCGGCTGGCCGATCTTCATCCCAATACCGATTTGATCCGCGTCGATGAGCCCGGTGTGTCCCTGGCCCGCAATGCCGGGGCCGCCGCGGCAACCACCCGGTTCGTCGCCTACATCGACGACGACGCGATTCCAGACCCCACTTGGGTTGAAGCGATATTGCGCACGCTCGATGAACCGGGCCCTCATCCAGCGGTGATCGGCGGGCGCATCCTGCCAAGATGGGAGGCACCTTTACCGCCCTGGTGGCCGGAATCGCTGCGCGGAGTGTTGTCGATCATCGAGCATCAGGGGCAGGGCGAATACCGGACTCCCGACGTGCCGGCGACACTGGAACCCTACGCCGCCAACATGGTGGTCGATGTCCCGGCAATGCTGGAGATCGGCGGGTTCGGCGGTCAACTGGGCAGGCATGGCACCACGCTGCTGTCGGATGAGGAAGTGCAACTCACTTGGCGCCTGCAGGACATGGGGCGCAGCGTGCGCTACGATTCCCGGATTGTCGTGCATCACCAGATACAGGCGACGCGGCTGCGGCCGGAATGGCTGCTCGCGCGGCTGTTCTGGCAGGGATTTTCGACCGTGCTGACACGTCGGACGCTGGGCTATCGAATAGCGATCTGGCGGGAAATGCCGCGTCGCCTGGCGGTCGCGGCGCTGTGTGCACCGCTGGCGATCCTGCCGCGCTCGTCGGCGCGTTTCATCGATTTGCGCTGGCGGTTGGCTTATGCCACCGGCTTCCTGAAAGCGGTCCTGAGCTCATGATCCTGTATCGCTGGCAAGGCCCGGCCCGCAATTTTGGCGATGAGCTGAATACCGTCTTGTGGCCTGCGCTCCTGCCGGATTTCTTCGACGACGACCCGGCGGAACGGTTCATCGGCATCGGATCGGTGCTCGATCGCCGGCACAACGGCGGCTGCGCGAAGCTGGTCGCGGGTTCGGGTTACGGGGGCTACCAGGAATTGCCGGAGCTTGGGGACGCCTGGACGATCAGTTGGGTTCGCGGCCCACGTACCGCCCGGCTGTTGGGCCTGCCCGACGGGTTTGGTATCGGCGATCCCGCGTCGCTCCTGCCGCTTACTGGGCTGGTACCGGTGGGACCGACGGTGCGTATCGCGTTCATGCCGCATTTCGAAAGCGCGGCCGTCGGCGCATGGGATGCCGCGACCGCCGCCAGCGGGATCGTCCTGATCGATCCCAGGGGCGAGCCGCTGGAGATTGCCGCTGCGATCGCGGGCTGCGACGTACTCATGAGCGAGGCGATGCACGGCGCGATCGTCGCCGATGCGATGGGTGTGCCCTGGATCGCGATCGAGCCGCTCGCCCCGATCCATCGGGCCAAATGGCAGGATTGGGCGGATACATTGGCACTGACGATCCGCTTCCAGCGACTGCCGCCGTCGTCATTGCTGGAACGGGCAAGATTGTCGCGCGTGTCGGCCTATCACACCGGCCGAGCGCTGTTGGACCGGCACGCCGGAATCCTTCGCGCGATCGGTTCGGCTCGGTATATCGACGATGCGGCGTCGGCGCTTCGCCGCACGGCCAGGGCGGCCCCACAATTGTCCAGCCGGACCGCGCTCGATCGTTGCCAGACCCGGATGCTCGATCGGCTGCATCTGCTGCGGCGCGTGCCCTTGCATGCTGGCCAGGGAAGCAGTTACCACCCTGTACCGCTGTCGTGAGGCACGCGGACAGCCCGGTTATCTGCCCGAAAGAGCGTCCAATCCCGATGCCACCTGCCCCGCAACAGCCCGCCGCCGACCTTCTGCAACGTATCCCGCTCTCCGCGCTGACAGTCCTGGACGTCGGCTGCGGTCAGGGGGAACTCGGCATCGCGTTCAAACGTTCCAGTCCGGCCGCCAGGGTGATGGGCATCGAGCGGAATGCCGAACTCGCCGCTATCGCCGCGACCCATTTGGACGAGGTCGCGGTCATGGACCCCGAGGCCGGAGACCCGCCATTTTCGGTGCCCGAAGGTTACGACTGCATCATCTACAGCTTCGCCCTTGCGCATATGCGGGACCCCTTCGCGGTGATCCGCCGGCATGCGGAGCTGTTGCACCCCGATGGCACGATGCTGATGTGCGTGCCAAACGTCGAACATTGGAGCTTCGTCGAACGGTTGCTGCGCGGCACCTTCGATTAGGAACCAGCCGGTCTGTTGGACCGGGGCCATCTGCGCTGGTTCAGCCTGGAAAGCATGCGCAAGGGCCTGGTTGAGGCCGGGATATTCCTTTGCGACGCAACCCCTCGGGTGTTCGACGGCGACTCGGCGCGCCGCTTCGCCGCCGCGATCGCCCCGGGGCTGACCGCGTTGGGGATCGATCCGCAGGCCTATGCGCGCCGCGCCTCGGCGCTTCAGTACATCTGGCGGGTTCGCAAAAAGGAACGGGAGCGCATGAGCATCGCCGGCACCATGCTGGCGCCGGTCGGCGGGGTGTCCCATGTCCGCGTCGTGCAACCGTTCCAGGCGATGGCGACGGACCCGATGGTCAGCGTCAACCTGAGCAATGAAGTCGACCTGTCGAAACCGCATGATGGATCGCCGCATATTTTCGTATTGCACCGCCCCTCCCTCGCGGGTCCTCAGGGCCGGGATTTGTTGCGCCTACTGACCGAAGCCGGTTGGGTCGTGATTACCGAATTCGACGACCACCCCGACTTCTTCTCCGGTATGCAGGATCAGGAGCAACTGACGTTCCGCGGCGTGCATGCAATCCAGACCACGACCCCGGCCCTGGCCGAGGTGCTTCGCACGCGCAATCCCGAGGTGGCGGTTTTCCCGAACGCCATCGAATCCCTGCCAGAGGTGCGGAATTTTAAGGACAAACGGGCATTGACGCTGTTTTTCGGCGCCTTGAACCGGGAGCAGGACTGGCGCGATTACCTGCCGGTGATCAACGACGTAGCCAATATGGCGGGTGATCGGCTGCGGTTCCAGGTCGTGCACGATGAAGGCTTCTTCAACGCGCTGACCAGCCCGCACAAAGTCTTCACCCCGCTCTGCGACTACCCAACCTACAATGAAATTCTGGGCCGTTGTGAGATATCGTTCATGCCGCTCGCCGATAATGGCTTCAACCGGGCGAAATCGGACCTGAAATTCATCGAGGCCGCTTCCCATCGCGTCGTCTCGCTGGCCAGTGGCGTGGTCTATGGCGACAGCATCGTCGACGGGCAGACCGGATGTTTGTTCCGCGACCCGCAGGAATTGCGCAGCCGCCTGATGCGGTTGATCGTGATGCCCGAACTTGCCCAGGCGATCGCCGACCGCGGCCGCGATTATGTCGCGAGGGAACGCATGCTCGCCTATCAGGTCAAACCGCGGCTGGATTGGTACCGGTCCCTCTGGGCGCGCCGGGACGAACTCGCGGCCCAGGTGCGCGCGCGTTTGATGGGGTAGCTCGGTGGTTCCGGGACCGGATGTCGCCATTTTCTCGCATTACGATCGTCACGGGACGATCCGTCCGGACAGTCTGCGCGGTATCCGGGAACTGCGGGCCGCGGGCTTTTCGGTCCTCGTCGTATCCAACGGCGGTGCCCTGAAGGCCGAAGCATTGGCGCTCCTGGAGGCCCTTGGCGGACAGACGATCGTGCGGCCCAATATCGGATTGGATTTCGGTGCCTGGCGCGCGGGTTTGCGGAACCTTGGTTTGCCGCGCCCCGACACACGCCGCATCCTCTTGTTCAACGACAGTGTCTACGGTCCATTGATGCCCCTCGGTCCTCTCCTGGCCGACATGACAGAAGATGGTGCCGATCTTTGGGGGCTGACGGACAGCATCGAGCGCGGCTGGCACCTGCAATCGTATTTCCTGCTGGCGCATGCCCGCCTGTTCCGCGATGCGGCATGGCGGGATTTCTGGCCGGGCGTTGTCCCGTTGCCGCTCAAGCGCTGGACGGTCGGACGTTACGAAATTGGCCTGTCACGGCGCGTGGTCGGTGCGGGATTTCGCGCGCGGGCGTTGTTTCCGCACGACACGATCGTGCCCGACGGGTCGGTTGCCAACCCGACGCTGGGGGGATGGCACGCACTTCTGGACGCCGGATTCCCGTTCCTGAAGCGGGAACTGCTCCGCGATAACCCCACGAAGGTCGCGGATCTCGCCAGTTGGCGTGACGTGGTGCCCCCCGAGTATGTGACGGAGATCGAGGCGGACCTCCGCCGCCGGTAATCAGTGGGGCGACGGAGCCCGCTCCGGCAGCCAGGCATTGGTCCAGCCGCTGACATTGGGTTTATCGGACACCCGCACCTCGGTTCGGCCAGGTCCGGCGCGCTGCACGATCTGGATGGCCGTGGCGACACGCACAGGCTGACAGTTCACCGGCCCGTCGACGGGGTCCCCGTTCTGTCGGGCAGCCAAGCGGGCCAGATCGGCCTCTGTCCGGCAAAGAAACGCACCGGGATCGAGTCTGGGCCACGCCTGCGGCGACGCTTTGACGTCGGGTGCCCGCTGTGGGCCTTGCTTTCCAATGAGCCCAGGCGCGGACAGTCTTACCCGGCTGTCGTCGTCCACCGCCAAAGCGGGGTGAGTCAGCGCCACAAGGGCTAGAAGCAGCAGCCGTGAACGCATGGGCGATCCTGACGTGAAACAGAGGTTTGATCAGTGTATAGGCATTGGCGGCGTTGGTTCGCAACCATCGGCGCCGTTCAGCCTTGCCCATTGAGATGTGGAAGGCCTGAGGCAGAAAATCGGTCGAGTGGCTCGCCGCGCAATGCCGTTCGATAATCGGCGACATGCCGGGTACCGCCCCTTGCGTACCGCGACAACCTGCGCATATGCTCGACTCATGGACCGAACGCTCACGCCCGTCGCACGATTTTGGTACCGCTGGTACAGCCCGGCGGCCTAGGATCGTGCACTCGTAAGCAAGACCCCAAAGCCGCCCAACCCAGGCGGCTTTTGCTTTTTCTGCGTTCACGGCAATCGCGAAATCCCGCCCGAGTTGGTCGGTCCCCTTTTACCCAAGGAGACGACCATGACCTGGACCCCGCAAACCTGGCGCGCACTGCCGATCCGGCAGATGCCCAACTACCCTGATCCCGCTGCGCTCGAACGCGCGGAAGCCGATCTGCGGGCCATGCCCCCGCTGATTTTCGCCGGCGAGGCGCGTGCCCTGAAGTCCGCATTGGCCAAGGTCGCGCAAGGTGAAGCGTTCCTGCTGCAAGGCGGCGACTGCGCGGAATCCTTCGGCGAATTCCACGCCAACAACGTGCGCGACTCCGTCAAGGTGCTGCTGCAGATGGCGGTGGTCCTGAGTTACGGCGGGGCGATGCCGGTGGTGAAACTGGCGCGCATGGCCGGGCAGTTCGCCAAGCCCCGGTCCTCGGATACCGAAACGCGGGGCGATGTCGTGCTGCCGTCCTACCGTGGCGACATCATCAACGGCGATGACTTCACCGCCGAGGCGCGGATCCCCGATCCCAGCCGAATGGCGCGCGCCTACAGCCAGTCGGCGATCACGATGAACCTGCTGCGTGCCTTCGCCCAGGGCGGTTTCGCCGACCTGCGCATGGTGCATCAATGGAACCAGGACTTCGTCGCGGCGTCGGCGCAAGGGGAGCAATATACCGCGTTGTCCCGCCGCATCGGCGAGTCCATGGCATTCATGGCGGCCTGCGGCATCGATTCCCCCGCGATGCGGACCGTCGACCTCTACACCAGCCATGAAGCGCTTCTGCTGCCCTACGAGGAGGCTCTGACCCGCCAGGACAGCCTCACCGGCGACTGGTACGGCTGTTCGGCGCATCTGTTATGGATCGGCGACCGAACCCGCCAGCATGACCACGCGCATGTCGAATTCCTGCGCGGCGTGAAAAACCCCATCGCGATGAAATGCGGCCCGTCGCTGCAACCCGATGATCTCTTGCGGCTGCTGGATATTCTCAATCCGCGGAACGAACCCGGCCGCATGACCTTGATCTGCCGGATGGGTGAGTCGACGTTGGGCGAGAACCTGCCGTCGCTGATCCGCGCGGTGCGGCGGGAGGGCAGGGTGGTCGGATGGGTGTCCGATCCGATGCACGGCAACACGATCTCGACTCCCTCCGGCCGAAAGACCCGTCCGTTCTCCCGCATTCTGGCGGAAATCAAGGCGTTTTTCGCGATCCACGCGGCCGAGGGCACGCACGCCGGTGGCATCCATGTCGAAATGACCGGCAAGGATGTGACCGAGTGCACCGGCGGTGCGGAAGGCCTGGACGATGCGGGGCTGGAGGCGCGGTATCACACACTCTGCGACCCGCGGCTCAACGGATCGCAGTCGCTGGAGCTGGCTTTTTTGGTGGCCGACATGATGCGGCGGTCGCGTCAGGGCGGGCTGCCGATGGCGGCGGAGTAAATTCACTACTGAAACTTGAACCCCCGGCGCGCGAAAATCTCGTGTGCCTGGGGGCCTTCAAGGAACGACATCAGGGCCCGAGCCTCGGCGGTGTCGCCGGTTTTCAGGACGGCGAAGGGGTAGGCGACGGGGTCGTGGGTATTGTCGGGGAAGGTGCCGGCGATGCGCACGCCGGTCGAAACCGCGGCATCCGTCGCATAGACGATGCCAGCCGGCGCTTCGCCCAGTTCGACGAAGCGCAATGCGGCGCGGACGTCCTCGGCGCGGGCCAGACGTGACTGGACCGCGTCCCACATGCCCAGTTTCCGCAACGATTGCTCGGCATAGAGGCCAACCGGCACATGGGCGGGGTCGCCGACCGCGAGGCGGCCGTCCGCGCCGAGCAGGCCCAAAAGATCGAAACCCGGCGCGATGACGACGTGTTGCGGCTTGTTGGCGGGTACGATCAGCACGACATCGTTGCCCAGCAAATCCTTGCGGGTGTCGGCGGCGATCAGCTTGCGATCGGCGAGGTAGTCCATCCATTTCTCGTCGGCCGAAGCAAACACGTTGGCGGGTGCACCCTGTTCGATCTGGCGGGCGAGGGTGGAACTGGCACCGACGGACAGGCGCAGCGGCATGTGGCCAGCTTTTTCCCAGGCGGTGGAGATGTCCTTGAAGGCGTCTGTCAGGCTGGCGGCGGCGAAGACGGTCAGCGCCTGGGCATGCGCGGTAAGGGGGGCGAGGAGAAGGACGATGATCAGGAGCATGCGCATCGCTGTGGGTGCTTTCCGAGCGGGTGTTTGCGGCAGGACGATATATACTATTGGATATAACGACAAGTGGACCGCTTGCACCGCCGGGGCGGCCTGTGATTGTCTGAGGCATCATGCCGAAAGCCAAAAAAACAACCACGTCCGGTGAGCGGGATTGCCTGAGCATCCGCGTGGACCTCGCCTGCGGGGTTCGCATCGGACCGGGCAAGATCGCTGTGCTGGAGGCGATTGCCCGTTCCGGTTCGATATCGGCGGCGGGGCGGGCGTTGCGAATGTCTTATCGGCGGACGTGGGAACTGGTGGAGGATTTGAACCGAGGGCTCGGCAGCCCCGTGGTGACGACGGCCGCGGGCGGCAGCGGCGGCGGCGGTGCCAGTCTGACAGCGGTTGGGGCGGCGGTGGTCGAGCGGTATCGCGCGATCGAGGCCGATGCGGACGCCGCTGCGAAGCAGCATCTGGAGGCGTTGAGCGCAGTACGGGCCGGGGTTTAATTGCCTTGTTATATCGACGCATGATCACGACCGGCGGACGCTATCGCTTCCGGTTTACCGCGTGGCGTACCAGTCAATTTGTATTGCAATATAAAAACATTTACAACGATCGAAATCAAAACCGGTAGGTCGTGAACAAGGCGAAGAAGGTCACGTTTTTCCCGACCGCCTGTTGGATCGCCGGCCCGGCCAGGAATTCCGCGGCGATCGCCCCGACCAGCAGATGCTCGTCAACGCGCCAGCGGACATCGGCGGATAACTCCGTGCCGACCAGGGACCCGGAAACTTTGTTGGTGTTGGCATATAAAGCCATGCCGCTGCCATAAAGACCATCGGTGTTCGATGCCCGCCAGAGGGTATCCCAGCCGAACGTCGCCGTCACGTCGGGGCGCGGCGACACGCTAAAGACCGGGCGGATATCCATGACATTGGCCGGCACGAGCAGCGACGTTTCGGCGAAATAGGGCAGCCGTGGAAACATTGCGTTGAATGTGCCGATGGCGGACGAACGGCTGTTGTCGCCGCTTGCCGCGTTCGCCTCCAGCCCGATCCGCGGGTGCCAGGCCGTATTGGCGAACGTATAGCCGAAGATCGCGGCCGCCATGCCGGCGCGAATTGGGAGGTTGCGATACGTCCCCGTCTGCCACGCGGCTTCGACATTCCAATCGAATCCCCCAGACGCACCGAACAGCCGAACGCCGTAGGTCTGCCGCTGCTCGGCCCCTGTCAGACCACGGTATTTCGCCAAATTGTTTGCATAATGCAGCATATACAAATCGGCCTTCAGCACTGGTCCGATCGGCAGTGTGAGGTAGCCCCCCCAAAGCATCTGCGCCTGATTGGCACGATCGTCCAACAAGCCCTGCCCGTCGGTCACCGGTCGTACCGCGATCAGGTCGATCGTGACATCGCCCCAATGGTCGTTGAACCGAATTCCGTCGAAATCGCGGCGAACATTGGGGCCCTCCCGAACCGCGATCAGGCGCTGAAACCCAAAGAGCAGCTCCTCCCGCCCAACCCGGACAATCGGCGCATCGTCCAGCAATGGCGGCGGTTTGACGTCGACGAAAGCCTGCATGATGTCAAAATGATTGACGTCGGTCGTTGAGGCGATACCCCGGCTTCCCAGCCGTTCCATTTCGCCGACCTGCACGAACACCCGAAGGAAGTCGGTCGCATGCACATCGGCGTTCAACAGCAAACGGTGCAGGACATAGGCGTTGGACATCGGCGCTTTGATGCCGAAATTCGGCGCGAGGTTGCTTTCCGCACGTTCCCGGAGTTCCCCGCCCAGGCTGAGCCAGGTGGGGCCGAACCGCCCGTTGGCGATGCCAATGTATTTGATGGGAGCCCAGAAATCATGCGGAGCGGTCTGCCCCGCCAAGCCCGAGAAGTCGTCATTGTACCGAAGAGAATGATAGGTCGGGTCGCCGGGTTCGGGGCTGGCGGCGTGTGCCGATGCAAGGGCGATAAGAGCCAGGCCCGCCAGCAGCAGGCAAGCCATTCGGCGAACAACCGCGTTTTGCATCGAAACTCCTGATGGGCGCTCGATCGTCGGCGTCGAAAGCGCCGGTCATGATCCTATCGTGGGCAAAAGCTGGCAAGCTGACCACACAATGATCACCCTGACACCCCTGGCCAGTTCCAACGGGGGCGTGACACTTCCCGACAATGAAGCGGCCAACGGCCACCCGAATCCCGGTGTAAGCCCCGCGCAGCGTGTTCGGATTGACCGCTACGTTCCTCCGTTGTGTGACGCTGCCGCGCATCCCCTCCCGCGAGCCATCGCGGCCGATCCCTCAAGGTCGGTATGGCAAAAGGCCCCTTTCCCTCAAGCCGACTCCGCCGAACCTCTGCTAGCGTGACCCTGTGAGCGACCCAATCCTGCCGCTGTTGGTGATGATCGTCGTCGCCCTCCTGGCGCTTGGGGTGGTGGCACGCTTTCTCGCGTTCGGTAGCCGGCAGGCTGTCGGACTGGCGGGGGCCGGCCTGTGCGGTCTGGGATTCATGCTCACATTCCTGGCACTGATCGTCGGACAGGACCCGGGAAGCATGGCGTTGCCGCTGGGCTTGCCCGGTATGCCGCTGGTGCTGGCGTTCGATCCCCTCGCCGCGTTCTTCCTGTTGCCGATCTTCCTCACGGGTACGACGAGCATGGCCTTCGCCGCCGAGATCGCCGATGCCGCGCCAAAAGCCAGTCTCGCGGGGCTGGCGCTGTGTCTGGCCGGGGTCGTGTTGGCGATACTGGCGGCCGATGGCGTGGTTCTGACCATCGGCTTGGCGATGGCGAGCGGTGCGGTCTGGGCAATGGGCGATCCGGGAGCCGGGCGCGTGCCCTTGCTCGCCGCAACGGGACTGGCCGCGCTGTCGGTGCTCGGGGCGACAGCCGCGTCCGGCTTCGGCTTCGCGGCGATGCGCGGCCATCCGGTCTGGCCGTTCCTGTTCTATGGCCTGGCTTTGGTTGGGCCGGGCGCGCTCGCGGGGTTGGCGCCGTTTCATGCCTGGCTGATCCCGGCGCATGCGGCTTCACCGTCCCGCGGCGCGGCGCTGTTGTCGGGGGCCATTCAGCCGTTGGCCTATTACGTTTTGATCCGCATGCTGCTGGACCTCGGCGATCCGCTGGCGCCGGGCTGGTGGAGTGTGCCGGTCCTGGCCTCGGGTCTGGTCACCGCGTTGATCGGCGGATGGCGGGGGGCTTCGGATATGGATCTTGGGGCTTCGCTCGCCGGGCTGGCGCAGCGGCAAAGCGGACTGGTCGCGATCGGCGTCGGTCTGGTCATGGTCGGCCGTGCCGCCGACCTCGCGGGGCTTGGTGGGTTTGCGCTGGCGGCGGTTCTGATGCTGGCGGCAACGCAAACGGTGTGCGGGACATTGGCGCAACTCGCCGCGGGCGCCGTTCAGGCCGAGGCCGGTAGCCGGCGCATCGTCCTGCTCGGCGGGCTCATCCAATCGATGCCGGTCGTGGCCGCTGGCATGGGCGCTGCGCTGCTGGGATGGGTCGCCCTTCCCGCGGGGGCCGGGTTCGCCGCGGTTTGGTTGCTGTTCCAGGCTTTGCTGGTTGTCCCGCACGCACCCTGGTTCGTCTTGATCGCGGCGGGTGTGGCGGTGTCCGCGGCTTTGGCCGGCGTGGCGCTGGTCCGCATCTTCGGTGTCGCGTTCCTTGGCCGCCCACGTGGCCCGCGTGCCGCCGGCGCGATGGATATCGCCCGTTCCGCGCGGCCGGCGATGTGGGCTTTGGTCGGGGTTTCGGTGGGGATCGGTCTGTTTCCCGGGCTGTTTCTGTCGCTCGCCGATGCCGCGGTTCATCAACTGCTGGGCGTTTGGCCGGATGATCGTGGCATTCTATTCGGCTGGAGCGGTTATCCGGTTCTGCCGCTGTTGCTGGCGGCTGTCGCGATCGGAGTGACGGTGGCGCAATTGATACGGCGCAGCGGTGCCCCGCCGCCGCGGGAGGCAGCCGCTTGGCACGACGGTTTCGCGCCGGCGCCGGCTTGGCTGCCATTCGGCGATCCGTTGACACAGTCGGCGGGAGCGGGGTTCCTGCCGCGCCTGCCGGCCATTCCGGTCTTGCCGCGCTGGCGTTGGTGGCCGCGCGTGAACTGGGGCCTGCCCACGCTGTTGGTCGCCGTCGCGATGCTGCTGATCGCGTTGTGGTGGATCGGACGGGCATGACGATCCTGCTGTCCATTCTCGCTCAACTGCTGCACATGGCGGCGGTGCTGGTCGCAGCCCCGTTGTTGACTGGTCTCGTCGACCGGCTGTCACATCGCCGCGCCGCGCCGGACGTGCTGTTGCCCTGGAATGCGGTCCTGCGCCTGCTGCGCAAGCAGCCCATTCGCGCTATCGGTACCTCCGCCATCGCCCGCGGTGGCCCCGTGCTGGCGGTGACCTTCGCCATCCTGACCGCATTTTTGATTCCGTCGTTCTGCGTCGGAATGGTGTCGGCGCCCTCGGCCGATCTGCTGACTATCGCCGGATTGTTCCTCATCGGGCGGGTGGTGCTGGTGCTGATGGCGATGGATACTGGAACCGGGGGCGGCGCAGTATCCGCCACCGAGATTGCCCGTCTTGGACTGACCGCCGAGCCGGTACTGCTGCTCGCGGTCCTGGCGATTGGTCTGGCGTCGGGGACGGGCAATCTCGATAGTATCCTGGCCATGCGGGCCGATGGACTGGTGCCCGGCACGCCAGCGATCACGCTGGCACTGGCCGCCCTGGCATTGGTGGGGTGGAGCTACGGGCAAACGCCCAGCATCGATGCGTGGTTCAGTGGCCCCGATTTGGCGTTGCTGCGGGTCTCCGACCAGATTCGGCTGCTGGCATGGTGCGATCTGGTAGGGGCCTTGGCGCTGCCCTTTGGGATGGCGACGGTGACGGGCGGGTTTAAGGCCTGGGTCATCGGTATTCTGGCTTGGATCGGCCGAACGCTGCTGGCGGCCCTGCTGCTCGCCATCGTACGAACCGTCGGGGCGAGGTCGCGGGTGCGAACCGTGCTGGCCCTCGCCGCCGCACTGTGCGGGATCGCGGCGGTGTTGGCATTCGCGGGCGGGGATCCGACATGATCGTCACCGCTTCCGGGCCAGTGCTGGTTCTGTCCGCATCACTATTGGTCTGCCGGCGCCCCAATGTCGCGTTGGCGGTGGTCGTTGCGCAGGCTGCCGTGCTGGCGGTTGCGGCGTTGTTGCAGCGGCATTTTCTCGCGGCGGCGCTCCTCGCGGTGCTCAATGCCGGTGGGGCAGGGGTGCTGCTTTTCGCACCTGTACCGACCAATGTGCTGAAACCGAGGATCGCACTCCCCTTCGGGCTTGCAGTCGCATCTGTCCTGGCCGCGCTGGCCGCCCCGATCAGCGTGCGGCTGGCGGTGGTTCTGCTGGGGATCCTGGCGACTGCCGCGTCACGCGACCGGACCATCCAGGTCATGGGTCTGCTGGCAATGCAGAACGGCATCGCGCTGGCGGGGTTCGGCTTGGGCACACCGGAACAGATCGCCGCGATCCTGCCGGTGATTCCCGGTCTCGCGCTGGCTGCGCGGTGGAGGGCCGCGTGATCCCGATCTTGACCGAACCGCGACTGGCCCGGATCAGCGCTTGGCTGGACCTTGCGTTCAACCTGCTTGGCTTGGTCATCGTGTTCGGCTGCGTCTGGGCCCCCCCTGCGCCAATGCCGTTGCTGCGGTTGGATCGCTTCGGGCTGTTCGCGGCTGGTCTGGTCATCGTCGCCGCGCTGGGGGCCGGACGCGGCGATGGCTATGGCAGGAAATATGTCATGCTGGCCGGCATGTTGCTGGCCGCGTTGGCGGCGCATCCGCTGTTGCGGGTCGCCGCCTTGGCGCTGAGCACCGCTGCCGCGCTCGAACCGCATATGCGCACGGGATGGCATCGGGTGCCGTTCGCCGGTGCCGGCCTGGGGCTCCTGCTGTTCGGCACGATCCTGCCGGTATCGCCGCTCGGGGCCGGCTGCGCGATTTTGGGATTGGCGGTGCTTGCCGTGGCCGCACCGGCGCTGCTGCCGGTTCTGCCGTTGCTGGCCGCCCGCTATGCCGGCCCCGAGTTGGTCGCGCTGGGTCTGCTCGCGGTCGTGGGATGCGGCATGGCGCTGCTCCTGTGGCCGGCGCGGCGGTCATACGCGCCATGGGTCGCACTGGGGCAAGCGGGCGTGGTCGCCGTGGCGTTCGGTCTGCCGGGGCCGGACGCGATCTTCGCCGGGCTGGTGCTCTTGGCGCTGCTGGTTCTGAGCCAAGCCGCTCGAAATCTGGCCGCCGGGAACGGTTTGGCCGCGCTGGTCGCCTCGGCGGGGCTGGCCGGTCTGCCGCCGTTCGGCGTTTTCCCGGGTATCGCGCTGGTCCTCGCGGCCGTGGCCGGGGCGTCGCCCTGGCTGTTGCCGCCGCTACTGGTGGGGGTTGCGGTATTGGGATGGGCGTCGATCCGCGATCTGCCGCCCCCGAGGCTCGTCGTTTCCGACCGCTGGTCGGCCGCCTGGATTCCGTTGCTGGCCGGCCTGCTGATCGGTTGGTGCATGCCCGGTGCGGTCGCCATTTGGCTGCATGCCGCCGCGACGGGAGTTCACGGATGACCCGCGCGGCGGAGATCGTGAAAGGCGCGCCGGCGGTGGATTGCCGGCCTTGGCCGCGCCATATCCTGACCATGGACCAATGGGCCGAGCTGGCGCGCGAGCCGCTGGTGCTGCTGGCGGCCTGGGCGGATACGGTTCAGGTCCACGCGCTGTATCGCGATGGGCAGTCGGTTGTGCCGGTCTCGATCGAGCCTGACGCGGCGTTCTACCCGGCGTTATCGCCATACCACCCCAGCGCAAGACTGTTCGAGCGCACAATCCGCGACCTCTGGGGGCATATGGCGGCTGGCGGGGATGACGGCGCATGGCTGGATCACGGCCACTGGCCGCACAGCAAACCGCTTTCGATCCGCCCCGGCCCACGGCCGCCGACGGCCGACCCGCCCGAATTTTTGCCGGTCGAGGACGACCGTTTGATGCATTGGCCGATCGGCCCGGTGGGATCGGGTGTTGGGGAGGCCTACCACCTCCGACTGACGCTGGATGGCAGCCGGATCGTGCGGGCGGAAAGCCGTCTTGGCTACACCCACAAGGGGATACTGACGCTGATGCGTGCCAAGTCCCCGCGCATCGCCGCCCGTTTCGCGGCCCGTTTGGCTGGAGATGGCACCGTTGCCCACTCGATCGCCTTTGCCCGAGCGACCGAGGCAGCGATGTCGGTCGAAGCGCCGCCGCGTGCCGCGGCCCTGCGCACGCTGATGCTTCACCTGGAGCGCGTCGCGACACACCTCGACGATCTCGGAATCGTCGCCGGGATGGCTGGATCGGCCGACGCACAGGGCAGATCCGGTGTGCAGCAGGAGTATCTGCGCCGCGGTTTGGCGGCGACGTTCGGGCACCGGTTGATGATGGATGTCGTTGTTCCCGGCGGCGTATCCGCGGACGCCGATGCGATCGGGCTGTCGGGGATGCGGCAGGTCCTGGGCGCTGTCCTGGCCGAGGTGCCAATCCTTGATGCGTTGTTCGCGACAGGCGCTCTCGCCGCGCGTTTAACCGGGGTGGGAGACTGCGCCGCGGGTGACGCCGTGCGGCGCTGCCAAGCCCGCTTGGACGCCATCCATCGTGACACCGAAGCAGCGATCGCGCTGCTGACGGATTTGCCGGAGGGGCCGCTCACCGTCGCTCTCCCCGCCGAAAGTGGCGAAGGCATCGGCTGGGCACCATCCGCTCGGGGGGGCATCTGGCATTGGCTACGGCTGGATCATGGGCAGATCGCCGCGGTGTTTCCGCGCGATCCCGGCTGGGACCTCTGGCCAATGGCCGAGGCGGCGCTTGCAGGGCAGGACGCCGGCGATGCAGCGCTGATCTGCGCATCGTTCGGGCTGCCGGTTTCGGGGATGGATCTGTGAAGGGGCGATACGCATGTTGAAACTGCCTGCCCGCCGGCCGCCTTTGCCTGGCGCCGAATTACCCGATCCCATCGATGGCGATACCGTCGCCGCATTGGTCGAGCGGCTGGACATGGCATCGCAGCGGCGGTTAGGGCGAGCACTGGCGATCCGCCACGTGAACACTGGAAGTTGCAACGGATGCGAGATGGAGGTCCGGGCACTGACCGGCGTGCTGTACGATCTCACGCGGTTCGGCCTGCGGTTTGTCGATTCTCCGCTTCACGCGGATGTGCTGGTGGTAACCGGGCCGTTGACCCGCAATCTGCGCCAAGCCTTGGAGCAGGCATGGGACGCCACGCCAGACCCCAAATGGGTCGTCGCATTGGGCGATTGTGCGGTGGACGGCGGCGTTTTCAGAGGTAGCTACGCGGTCATGGACGGAGTTGGCACGGGCGTTCCCGTGAACCTCACGATCAGCGGCTGCCCGCCATCGCCGGTGCGGATTCTGTCCGGGCTGCGCGCCCTTTTGGAGGCGAGCAGCCGATGACCCGCGAAAATAGAACCTGATCGCCAGAGTGTGGAATCACACAGCGGCGTGAATCACGCGATCAAACAAAGCCTTATAGACCAGGATAGGGTCAACTTAACCTGATCGTGCTCTAGCGGACGACGGCGTGCGCCCGATGGACCCGGTGATGAACCACACGGTGATGAAGCGCGACGTGATGGACAGGATGGCGATGCACGGCATGCGCGGGCCGGCGAGGCGTCGTCGCCATGGCGGGCGCGGAGGCCAGACCAACGAACGGCATCGCTACGGCGAGCGCGATAAGGAGGGAGGTGATTTTCGTGGTCACGTGATTGCTCCGGGGCAAGGCGAGTGAAGCGTCCAATGGGTTGTCGCTGATGGGGCGTTCACAGGACAGGCGAGGAACGCATCATAATTGACTGACATCTTTATGCATGATCTCGGTATGTTCGGCAAGTACAATCGACCTGACATGCCGCGCGGGTCTGGGTCCGAAGACCCGCGGCCGGGTAAGGCTTGCTGACCGGTGGACGCTCGCATACCATGCGACGACAATTGCGAATCACTCGCAGCTTCAAGGATGCGCCCAACTATGCGGCAGGACAACAACATCGCCCGGCGTTGCGAGCGCGCCGTGGTTACCGCGTACCGTGAATTGCGCCATATCGGGTCTGACGATCTTTCGGCCTTCCAGGCTTGCACTGCGCTCTATCGCATTCATCACCCCGAGGCCTCCATCAACGAAGCCCGCAGGCTGGTCGCGGAATGGATCGATTGCCACGTGGTGCGCAAGAATGAGGCGTCCCCGCTACACTGATCGCAGCGCCGGCTGAATCGCCGCCAGAACGGCGGCAACCGTGATGCGTGCGGTTCCCCCCTGCTTTTCGTAACCCCCTGGGGGCTCGATCGGCACGATCCGGGCACTGTGAGAGATCGGTTCGGTGGCGCCGAACATGCCGAAGGTCTGGCACCCCACCGCCGCGGCGATGTTCATCACCCCAGTATCGTTGCCCACGTAAAACGCCGAAGCCGAACATAGCGCGGCGACCTCGGCAAGGTTCCAGCCGATGGCGGGAACGACGCCATCCAGACCGGCGGCGATCGCGTTCGCCAGTCCATCCTCGGCCGGACCGCCGGACAGCACCACCCGAATGTTTCCGTTTCGCAGCACGGCTTCGGCCAGCGCTCGGAATTTTTCCGCGCCCCATTGCTTATACGGTTCGGAGCTGCCGATGCCGAACACAACGAACCGGCCTGTGCCGATGCGCGATACGATTTTGTCCAAAGCCAAGGGCGACACGGGCAGGATCGGTTCGGGATCGGCAATCGGGATGCCGGCCTTGTTCAGCCACAGCGTCGCCTGCTGAAACGGATGCCGCTTGAGATCCGGCGCGGCGAGGAACGGGCGGCGATTGAGGAACAGGCGCTGTACCCCGAACCCATAGCCGTAGCGTTCGGGAATCCCGGCCAAAGCGGTGTAGACCGCCAGTGTCTTGCTGTGGTGCAGCAGATAGACCCGATCGAACCGGCGCGCGCGCAGCCGTGCGATGAAGCTGACCGCGCCCAGGCCTTCGTCTCGCCCGCGCCGGTTTTCCGGGTTGCGATCAATCCACAGGCAGTCGGAAACCGTGGTCTCGGCACTGAAAATCTGGTCCGCGGCGGAGCGGGGCTTGGTCACGAGGGTAACCGGACCGCCGGTATACGCGGCAATGGCTCTGATATGCGGCAGATGCCAGATCGTGTCGCCGATACCGGGCAAGGGCTGGATGACCGCGACTTTCATTGGGGTTTGGCGCGCCCATGGGCCTCGGCCATCGCCCAGCCCAGCAGCAGATAGAACCAGCCACTCATGGGCATGGTCCAGAAGGACGGGGTGGACTGGATCGGGAACAACTGGGACAGCATCGCCGCGAAAAGGCCCACGCGCATTGGGTCGGGATCGCGCCAAAGGCCGCGACCCAGCCGGATCAGGCAGGCGAGACCGAAGGCGCAGAACAGCAGCAGGCCGGGCACGCCGCCGTCGGCCAGCGCCTGGGCATAGAAATTATGCGGATGGTTCCAACAGATGTCCTTGCCGCCCCCGTCCGGCACCGACCCGTCGAAACTGGGCCGAAAATAGCGCGGGTCGGGACAGCCGACACGGAAACCGTCGAACCCCAGGCCACTGACCGGATTCTGCCGCCCGATCTCATAGGCACGATTGTACATCTCGCCATAGGCCCCAACCGCGAAGCCGGCCGCCATGGTTTCCGAACGAGTAACCATATGCTCGTAGGTTTTGGGCGAGATCACAGCGAAGCTGGGGATGAGCAGAACCATGAGCGCCAGCCCCGCCAGCGCCATCGGTCGCATACGGCGGATGAGCAGCGCGGCGGTTGCCACGCTGCCGATCATGATCAACACCGGAATGCGCTGCCCCACGATGACCACGACCGCGATGCCACCCAGCAGGATGATGTATGGCAGGAAGCGGCGGTCGAGGTAGCGGGCAGCAAACGGTATGATCGTCGGCGGCAATATGCGCGCCATCAACGGCGCCGCGCGGGCGGTGCCAAACGGGCCGGTCAACAGCGTGTCCCAGGCCTTGGGCACGCCGTACAGGCTGACCCCGAAGATGAACTGGAACACCAGATGCACCGCCACGTACGCGGCACAGCCGGCGATCAGGTTGAACATCCAGCGCCGCTGCCGTTCGTCGCGCAGCACGCCGAAGGCCAGCGACGCGGCGAACATCGGATAGCGCAAAGCCATCGCACCCTGCGCCAAGCCGCGTGGGCCATCCTCCCCCAGACTTAGGGCGGGAATTGGCAGCGAGCAGATGACCAGCCACGCCCACCAGGCCAGCCCGAGCACCACCCATGGCGTTTTGAGCCAGCCCCATGCGCCGGTCGCGGCGCAGCGTAACAGAAAGCAGACTGCCGCGACGGACACCGTGGCCTCGGCGATCCCGTGTGCGTGCATGAGTGCCAGCGGTGTCAGGAACGCCGCGATCAGTGCCGCGCGGTCGACCGATGGCAGGAATCTGGGATCGTTCAGCATCGGGCGCGTGGTGCCAGCCGCCGCGTCCGGGGGCAAGGGGTATCCGTCAGGACCCGCAGCTTTGGGTGCCGAGCCAGATGCCCAAAGCGGTGCTGTCGAGGGTTTGAGGCGGCTTGCGAACGCAGATGACGATATGGCCCTCGACGATACCAAGGGCCACGAGGACGCCTTTTTAGACCTCAGGCACATCGGGACCGAGCTTGCCGCGCACAACCAGAGAAATGCGCCTCGGACCGGACGTCGATCCGATCGCAATGTCGGTCGCGTTTAAGGATTATTCCTATATCGATATGTAACCGAACCGGACAATTCACGTTCGGTTGACTTGAATGGGCTGGTCCTGGTTTCATAATTCCGACGTACGGTCGAGGCACCTCAGGGGGGCGAATGGCGCACGAAATGTGGAACCCGGTGCCGGTGCCGGCGCAAGTCCCGGTGACCGAGGGACACGTGGATGTCCGGGGTACGAAATTGTGGTACTGGGATACGGGGGGCGATGGCCACCCGGTGATCCTTCTGCATGCGGGCACGCAGAGCGCGGCCGGCTGGGTCTATCAGCAGCCCGCGCTGGCGCAAGCAGGATACCGGGCGATCGGCTATTCCCGGCGAGGGTATTTCCAATCCGATTCAACAACAGATGACGCTTGGACGGTCGCCGACGATCTCCACCATCTGGTCACGCAACTGGATTTGTCCAAGGTAGACCTGGTCGGTGCCGCGCAAGGCGGGTTCGTGGCTTTGGACTACCTTTTCGCGCATCCCGAACGGGTCCGCGGGGTCGCGATCGTGTCGTCCTATATGGGAATCCAGGAACCCGACTACGCAGCGGTCAACGCCCGCCTGCGCCCGCCGTTTTTCGCCTCCCTGCCGCACGATTTTCAGGAACTCTCGCCGTCCTACCGCGCCGGCAATCCTCAGGGTGTGGCGGACTGGCATGCGGAAGAACGACGCGCGGTCACCGGAAAACGCATCGCGCCGGTTTTGGGAACGACCCCGACTTGGGCACGGCTGGAAGCGATCCGCCACAAGGTCCTGCTGGCAACCGGCGATTCCGATCTCTACGTGCCGCCGTCGCTGTTGCGCATGCAGGCGAGCCATATTCCTGGCGCCGAAACACATATCGTGCCGGAGGCAGGGCATTCGCCCTATTGGGAACAGCCGGACCTGTTCAACAGGATATTGCTGGCATTCCTGGGACGGCTATAGGTCAATAGCCGATCGCCGCCCCAGCCGGGCGGCGGGGATCGCTGGCACCGTAAAACAAACCGGGCCGCATCCCGCCCGTCGCCGACTCATCGTTGCCCGCCGATCCCGCCTGCTGCTCGGCGAGCGTGCCGCCGACGACGATCAGGGCCGCGGCGCCCCAGGGCCGTTGTTCGACGATCTTGTATCCCATCGCCGTCAGCGCGGCCTTGGTGTCGGCCGACAGCGCGAAGGGTTCGGCGACGATCCGGTCAGGCAGCCATTGGTGATGGATCCGCGGGGCATCGACCGCGGCCTGCGGCGCCATGCCGTGATCGATCGCGTTCAACGCCACCTGGAGCACGATGGTGATAATCCGCGGACCCCCGGGGGAGCCCAGCACCATCGACAGATGACCGTCATGCAGCACGATGGTCGGTGTCATGGAGGACAAGGGCCGCTTGCCCGGCGCGATCGCGTTGTTGGTGCCCTGCACCAGACCGAACAGATTGGCGCTGCCGGGTTTGGTCGTGAAGTCATCCATCTCGTCGTTCAGCAGAAACCCCGCCCCGGGCGCGATCACGTTGGCGCCGAAGGCACCGTTCAGGGTGAACGTCACCGCGACCGCGTTGCCGCGTTCGTCGGCCACCGAATAATGCGTCGTCTCCGGATGTTCGTGCGGCGCGACTCCGGCCCCCAGTGCCTCGGACGGCGTCGCCTTGTCGGTGATCGCCCCCCGGATGCCCGCCGCGTGTTCCGGTGAAAGCAGCCACTCCACCGGATTGGCGACGAAGGCGGGATCGCCGAGATAGGTATTGCGGTCGAAGAAGCCGTGCCGCATCGCTTCCGCGATCGGATGGATCGTGGCCGCGGCATTGAACCCGCCGGCGCGCAGATCGTAGCCCTGCAACACCCCCAGGATTTCGCACAAAGCGACGCCGCCCGAGGACGGCGGCGGCGCCGACAAAAACACATAGCCGCGATACGAGCAGGATAACGGTTCGGACTGTGCGATTTTATAGGCCGCGAAATCGGCTGAGGTCAGCGCGCCGTGCGATGCCGCTTCGATCCTGGCGGGGATCGCACCATGGTAGAAAGCGTCGGGACCTTGCGTGGCGATAGCGGCCAAGGTCGCGGCCAGTTCCGGTTGGACCAGACGTTCCCCCGTCCGGTATGGCGCGCCGTCCGGGTGAAGAAAGATGCGGGCAACGTCGGTATCGCGGCGCAGCTTGGCCGCCCCGCGCGCGAAAAGATCGGCATCGGCGTTGGTCAGGACAAACCCATCCCTGGCCAGCGCGATGGCTGGCGCCATGACCGTCGCGCGCGGCAAGGTGCCATATTGCACCAGCGCCGCATCCAGACCGGCAACCGTGCCGGGCACCCCGACGGCCTTCCAGCCATGCAGGCTGGCGTCCGGGATGAGCTTGCCCTGCGCATCGAGAAACATCGTCGCGGTCGCGGCGGCGGGCGCGGTTTCGCGAAAATTGATGAAAATGCTCCGCCCGTCGCCCAACCGGGCAACCAGGAAGCCTCCGCCGCCGATGTTGCCGCAGCAGGGGTTCGTGACAGCCTCGGCGTATCCCACCGCCACCGCCGCATCGACGGCGTTGCCGCCCTGTTTCAGGATCGCGACACCGGCCTCGGTCGCCAGACGGTGGCCGGAGACGACCATGCCATGCTGTGCTTCCACAGCCGGAGGCGACGCCGCATGCGCCCCGGCCACCAGGAACAGGGCCTGAAACCCGCTGACAATGGCCAGTCCGATCCGCACGGCAACCGCATCGCCGCCGAACGCGCCCAGGCCGCGGAGCGCGAGCAGCACGCCGGCCGCCATCGCACCGGCGATGACATCGTCGGCCATCACGCCCGCCGGCGTATGCCACCGGTCCGCCCAGCCAACCGGCCCGGGTTTCCAAATGTCGAACAGGCGGAACAAGGCGAAGGCGGCGAGCAAACCCAACCACGAGAGGGCGCCAAGACCGAGCAGGGCGATCCATTGCCCGGCGAATTCGTCGATGACGATCCAGCCGGGATCCCCCTTGGCCTCGCTGGCCTGAACGGCCCACACGCCGCCGGCCGCGATCGCCACCGCCGCGCCCGCCAGCAACCAGGGTGATTGGGAGAAAAGAAGGGCCCCCAGGGCCAGCGCGACCAGCGACCCAGCCGTACCCGGCGCCACCGGAAAATACCCCGACCCGCAGCCGCTGGCGATGAAACGGGCGATTGTCATGCGAGAAACCTATCCAATGCGGCGGCGACCGGAACCTCGGCCAGGGAAGGCGCGTGCCCGATCCCGGGCAGGCTCACCACGATCATGTCAGGCCGCTGGGCCCGCATTCGCGCGACGGTGTCGGGCGCCAGCACGGTGCTGACCGCGCCGTGGACCAACATCAGCGGCACCGAGGCCAATGCGCCGAACAAAGGCCAGAGGTCGCGTCGCGGTTCGTCGAGAAGCTGGGCCACCCGCAGATCCCAGTTGGGATGAAAGCGCCCGTCATCGCCGCGGCAGAAGGTCAGGGCCGCCATTTCGGCCCAGTCCGCGTCGGTTTCCAGCGACAGCGGTGGCAGGTGGGTGCGCAGCCAGGCGACGCAGGATGCGGCGTCCGGCAGCGCCGGATCGGTGCCGACGATCGCTTTGATATCGGCCACGCCGCCAGAGGGAACGTCGGGACCGATATCGTTCAATACCACGCGCCGGATCAGCCCGGGCCGGGCGGCGGCGAGACCCATGGACAGCAGCCCACCGAAACTGGTGCCGATGGCGATGGCATGCGGGACATGCAGCGCGGCGCAAACGTCCAGCACATCCCGCAGGCATGCCTCCGGCCCGTAGCGTGCGATGCCGCGGGCACGGCCCGAAGCGCCGCGTCCGGCGTAATCCAACGAGATCACGCGCCGCTTCGTTCCGTGCCGAGCGGCCAGCGTGGCGAAATCGCCGGCCGTGCGCACCAGGCCGGGGAGGCACAGCAGCGGCAGTGCCTGATTGCCATCAGCCCATTCGCGCGCGACCAGCGGCAAACCATCCGTCGCAGTGATACGATGGGTCAGTTCGCCCATTGCGCCAGGAGCACTGGCGCGGCGGACCCGAGGCGGGCGCGATAGATCACCGCATTCTCCAGCACCCGCTGCACGTAGTTGCGGGTTTCCGCGAAGGGGATCAATTCCAGCCAATCGGTCATCGCGACGCCGTTCGCGCGGGGATCACCGTTGTCGGCAAGCCATTGGTCCACCCGGTGCGGCCCCGCGTTGTAGGCGGCGGCGGCCAAAGGCAGGGACCCACCGAACCGGTCCAGAACCTCCTGCAGATAGGACGTGCCCAGCAGCATGTTCTCCTGCGCGTCGATGGTCAGTGTCGGGATCGACACGGGCCGTCCCAGCTTTTTGGCCACGGCTTTGGCGGTAAACGGCATCAGTTGCATCAGCCCGCGTGCCCCCGAAGGACTGATGGCGCCGACATCGAAGTTGCTTTCCTGCCGGATGATGCTCAGGGATGTCGCCTCATCCGGCGGCATCGGCGGGTGAAGTGGAACCGGCCAACCCGCGCGCGGCAGCGACAGGCCGTCTCGGCCCATGCGGCGTGCGATCATGATGGCGGCGTCCGGTAACCCCAGGCGTATCGCCAGATCGGCGGTCAGCGCGCGTTCGGCCGGATCGGGGGCCAATTCGTCCATCCGCGCGAGGAAATATCGCGCCCGCGGTGCGTCGCCCCAGGCCACCAGCCAAGACGCGGCGCGGACGACTTCATGTCCGGCGAATGCCTGCGCGGTGTCCTTGCTCCAGACGGGGTCGCTCGCGTCGTTGATGCGCTTGTTCAGCGCCGCGGTGTCCTCACCTAACGCCACCGCGGCGAGCTGGCCGTAGAACGTGGTGGTCCAGGCCGCGGCCTGTTCGTACTCAGGCTTGGGATCCTGGCCCATCGCCGCCAGCGTGCGACCCAGCCAGTAATGTGCCCGCCCCTGGGTGATCGCGGCGGGAGAAACAGCCGCGAGCGTCTTGAAATGCGCCAGTGCCTGCGCGGGTTGCTTAAGTCGGCGCAACGCGATGAAGCCGGCCAGAAATTCCGCATCCGCCACCTGCTCGGCGCCGGTCTGACCATGTGCGAGCGTCAGATCGTACGCTGCCTGATCCTGACCTCGTTTCAACAGGGCCCGCACGAGGAACTGCCGTTCGTTCCAGAACGCGACCTGATGGTCGGCCGCCTGTTGCTGGGCCGTCTGGGCCTGTTGCTTCCAAAGCACGAGCGCGCCCGTGATATCCTCGGCGGCGCGCAGTGACTTCGCCTGGCCAAGGACCACGGCCGGCGCCGTCGCCACCATGGCTTTGTGCGCGGCGTCCAGGCGGGCGATCTGCCGGTCCGCGGCTTGCGGCGATGACCATGCGAGATTCGCGTATCGGGTCCATTCGTCGTCCGCCGTCAGCACGCTCGCCCAGCGTTGCAGAAAGGCGACTTCGGTCGCCGGATCGGTGATCCCGGTCGTCCAGGCTTGGCGGGCGAGGTCGGGAGCGTTCAATTCCGCCGCGCAGCGGATCAGTGCCGCGGTCATTGTCGGTTTCGGCGTTGTGCATTGGGCGACGGCAACGGCGCGATCCGGTTCGAGGGCCAATGCTTCCTGCCGGCGACGTTCGAGCAGCGCCTGGGCCGGCCAGTCCGGGTTCGCGGCGATGAAACTCGCGATCTCGGCGGTGTGGGCGGCGTTGGGTGCGATCATGCGGTAGAAGCGCACCAGCTTCGCGGCGACGGGGTCGGCGATCCCCGCCACCGCGGCCTGGGCTTCAGCCCAGCGATCCGCTCGGATCAGCGGTACGGGGCTTGGCGAATCGGCGCGCGCGACTTGGCTGGCGCCGAACAGCGCGAGAGAAGCGACAATCGAACGGCTGATGCTGCGCATAGCCTTCTTGTAGCCCGTTGGCGCTTAAGAAGGAACCGCGAAGACAGGCCTCGCGATGAACGCTTCGCGCGGGACCACCGTCGTGGGAACCTGTTGGTCTGGATCGTCGGACCGGACCGCCCGCTCAAGCCCGGTCCTGCTTAATCCCGCTTGGTGCCGAGCCCGATGCTTTTCGCGAGTTCAGACCGCCGCTCCGCGTAATCCGGGGCGACCATCGGGTAGTTCGGCGGCAAATCCCAGCGCGCACGGTAGGCCTCGGGCGTCAATCCGTGCGCGCTTGCAGATGCCGTTTCAGTGTTTTCTGCTTTTTGCCATCTTCCAGGCAGATAATGTATTCGTTGAAAACGGAAGCCTCGGGCGGCACCGCTGGAACCAACGCCTCATGCTCATGCTCATGCTCCTGTTCATGATGCGCTTCGGTCTGGTGCGCGTCGCCGCCGACGCTGCTCAATGCTTCGTATGCCGAACGGATTAAATCGGGTAATTCATCCGCGCTGACCGTGTTATGCCCGACATGGGCGACGACGACGCGGGCGGTCAGTGCGAGAACAGTTGTGTTGTCGGACGAATCGTCCATTGTTTGCCCTTTCGGCGACTATGATTGGGCCCATATAAGGCAGAGAAATGGCAGCCGGCAATACGCTGAAGACCAGTATATTATGAAGGATCAGTCATGGCATCAGAGCAAACCGAGGCGGATACGGTACCCGACCGCGAGATCGATATCACCGGCGATTTATGCCCCATGACCTTCGTGCGTACGCGTCTCGCGCTCGATCGTATGTCGGCGGGTCAGGTACTGAAGGTGCGCTTGCGCGGGGATGAACCGCTACGAAACGTTCCGCGCACCGCTCAAGAGCAGGGTCATGCCGTGATATCGTTAAAAATGGGCACTGATGGGATCGCTACGTTGTATCTGCGCCGGGGCGCTTGAGCACGAGGCGCATCACCAAAGCGTCGTCGCCGTTGGAATAATAGCGTTTTCGCCGGCCAATCTCGTCGAAATGCAGGGCTTTATACAACTGGCGTGCGGCGAGGTTTTCCTCCGCCACTTCAAGGTACATCACGTCCGCGCCTGCTGCCGCGGCGTGCCGCATCGCCGCTTGCATCAATTCCCGGCCAAGACCCTGCCGCTGTGCCTGCGGGATCACCGCGATGGTCAGGATTTCCGCTTCGTCCATCGTGGTACGCGCGAGAATCATGCCGCCGCGCTTGTCGATGTAACCAAAGCCGCCGGGCTGCTCGACGTGTAAAGAAATGACTTTCGACAACCACGCTTCCTCTGGCGGAAACGCGGCCGCGTTGATGGCCGCCATCGCATCGGCGTGGGCGATGGATACGGGTTCGGCGGTCATGGCGCCGGCGGCGGTCGTAGCCCGCCGGCGGGCAGCTTTGCCTCGGGCGGATCGACATAAAGCGGTTGCGCGGCCCGCGCCGGCATGCGCCCAGCAAACCGTTCGACGGCCGCCAGCGCGATGCCAAGAGACGTCGGCAGGAAAGCATCCGTGAGCAGGACGTCGAAATCCCGAGCAGCTAGGCGGGCGGCGACGGCAATCGCCGAGTCGCCGGCGACCGCGACCGGGCCGGTTGGCGCCGGTAGCGACAGCAGTTCGTGCGCGGCGACGGTGTCGCCGGTTTCCAGAAAAACCCGGCCCCGACGGCTGTCCGTGACCGCCCATAACACCCGGCCGGGCCGGCGCGCCAACGAAAGCGACAACGCCTCCCCCACGGTGACGCCGATCACCGGAACGCCCAGACCCGATGCGATGCCATGTGCCAACGCCAATCCGGCTCGAATGCCGGTGAAACTGCCGGGGCCCACCGTCACCGCCACGAAATCCAGCGTGCACGGCGCTTCATCCAGCACCGCGCGCGCCATGACCGGCAGCAAGGCGGCGTGTCCGCGCGTGGTGTCCTCGGTCCGTTGCGCAACCACCGCCGGCCCCGCGACGATCGCCGCGGAACAACGTCCGAGTGCGGCATCAAGCGCGAGGACGCGCCAAGTCATGCGAGCAGGCACGCCTCATCGAAGTCGAGCCGGGGGGAGCGGCCGAAGACGCCCTCGGGGTCGCCATGCCCAATATTCACCAGGAAATTGGACCGCCAACCGGAATAAGCGAAAAACTCAGCATCGACCTTGGCATTGTCGAAGCCCGACATGCCGCCGACATCGAGGCCGAGCGACCGTGCCGCAATCATCAAATACGCACCCTGCAACGTACCGTTGCGAAATGCGGTCGTCGCCGCCAATGAATCGTTGCTCGTAAACCAACTTGCCGCATCGAGGTTGTGCGGAAACAGTTTCGGCAATTTTTCGAAGAATTTCGGGTCGTAGGCGACGATCGCGGTCACCGGCGCCGACATCGTCTTCGCCATGTTGCCCGACGACAGAGCCGGTGCGAGCCGTTCCTTGCCTTCCTTGGTCCGGATGAACACGAACCGTGCCGGCGACGAATTGGCCGACGTCGGACCGAATTTCAAGAGGTCGTAGAGTTCGTGCAAAGTCTCATCCGAGACCGGCTCGTCCTTCCACTTGTTCTGGCTGCGGGCTTCGCGAAACAGCAGGTCGAGGCCCGCGGCGTCGATCGTCATGGCATTCTCCAACAAATTGCGTGATGGCCGGCGATGATTAGTACATCACCTGCTCGACCGCCACCACTTCGGGGACGTAGTGCTTGAGCATGTTTTCGATCCCGTGCTTCAGCGTCGCGCTGGACGACGGGCATCCCGAGCATGCACCCTGCATATGGAGCCGGACGATCCCGTCGCGGTAGCCTCGGAAGACGATATCGCCACCGTCGCCGGCCACCGCCGGGCGCACCCTCGTATCGAGCAGTTCCTTGATCTGATCGACGACCTCCTGATCCGCGGGGTCCGTGTCTTCCTCGGCATCCGGATCGGCGCCCCCCTCGATCACGGGGCGGCCGGCGACGAAATGCTCCATGATCGCGCCAAGCACCTGCGGCTTGAGCGAGGTCCAGGCGATTTCCTCGGTCTTGGTGACAGTGATGAAATCCCCGCCGAGGAAGACCCGAGCGACACCCGGCAGCGCGAACAGAGCAGTGGCGAGGGGGCTACGGCCGGCGGAGTCGGCCGATGCGAAGTCCGCCGTGGAGAACCCCATCACATCCTGACCGGGCAGGAATTTCAGCGTGGCCGGGTTGGGCGTGCCTTCGGTTTCGATGAACATGGTGCGGGTGCCTGTTCGCTGGAAGTGGAAACAGGACCGGAGCGGTCCTGGACGACGTACCCGCTACATCGTGCCAAATGGACCGAATGACAAGGGGGCGCGAAAATCGATCGGCGTTAACCTTTCCTTTACCCTTTCGTGCGCAGGATGAGCGCGAAAGGGTTCCGCACCGCCGATGTCCTTCGCCTCATATGGGTTCCTGTTCGCATTCCTGCCGCTCGCGCTCGGCGGATACTGGTTGGCCACCCGGTTGGGGCCGGCCACGGCGATGGCATGGCTGCTCGTCTGTTCCGTCGCGTTCTACCCGATGGCCCATTGGCCCGTGCTCGCCGCCTCCCTCGGGGCGAACGCGCTGTTGGGCCGCTGGGTACGGGTAACCGAGGGACGACCGGCCCAACAATGGGTTTTGGCGTTCGCCGTCGCGCTCAACCTCGGCGGCATGGCACTCGGCCGTTCGATGGCCGCCGCGCCGCCAGGGATCAGTTTCATCGCCTTCACCCAGATCGGCTGGCTGCTGGACCAGCGCGGCGCGCCGGAATCGCGGGGTGGGCGGCTGGTCTATCCGTTGCTGGTGCTGTTTTTCCCGCATCTGATCGCCGGCCCGATCCTGCGCCTGCGCGATGTGGAGCAGCAGTTCGCCGACCCCGCCATTTGGCGGATACGGGGCGAAAACCTCATGATCGGGGGGATCGGGCTGTTGATCGGTCTGCTCAAGAAAACCCTCCTGGCCAATCCGCTTGGTGCCATTGTGACCCCTGGGTTCGAGAATCCGGACTCGTTGGGCCTCCTGCCCGCTTGGGGCACGGCGCTGGCCTGGTCCTTCCAGTTGTATTTCGACTTCTCCGGCTATTCCGACATGGCGATCGGCGTCGCACGCATGTTCGGGGTGAAGCTGCCGGTCAATTTCGCCTCCCCCTACAAAGCGCAAAGCGTCGTCGATTACTGGCAGCGCTGGCACATGACCCTGACACAGTTCCTGGTGAGCGCGGTGTTCAACCCGATGGCGATGGCCACGATGCGCTGGCGGCGGTCGAAGGTGCTGCTGCTGGGCCCGTTGGTCGCGACGATGGTGCTGGCCGGGCTGTGGCATGGTGCGACGGTGCCATACTTGGTGTTCGGCCTGATGCACGCGGCTTTTCTGGCGATCAACCACATCTGGCGCACCCTGCGGCCCGGCGCGCGCGGGCAGGACAGGATATCCGTCGTTGGTCGGGTTGTGCTGACCTATGCGTGCGTGCTCGTGGCCTCGGTGATTTTCCGTGCGCCGACCCTGGACGTGGCGGGCGCGTTGCTGGCCGGCATGATCGGACTGCATGCGGGCGGCGCCTACATGCACGGGGCGCTGCATGCGCTTTGGCTCGCCGGTCTGGGCGGCATCGTGTGGTTCATGCCGAATACCCAGGAGATCGTCGCGCATGGCGAATGGCGACCGAACTGGACCTGGGCCGTCGCCGCGGGATGTGCCGCCACCCTGGGGATCCTGTCGCTGGGGGGAACGCATGAGTTCGTCTATTTCCAGTTCTGACCCCAAACGCTTCTTCGCGATGGCCGCGGCCACCTGCGCGGTGACGTTCCTGCTGGTCTGGGTCTGGGTGCTCGCCATGCCGCTGGCGTTTCTGGAACCTGAATACGCATCCTGGCGCGCCAAGCAGATGCTGTTGGCGCAATGCGACCTCGGTGACGTGCTCGTCCTCGGCGATTCCCGCGCCAGTGTCGGCATCATCCCCGCTCGGTTGCCCATGAAGACAACCAATCTGGCGGTCGGCGGCGGGGAGGCGGTGGAGGCATACACGATCCTGACCCATGCGCTCGCCTGCCCGGACAAGCCCAAGCTGGTCGTCCTCTCGCTCGACGCGGTACATTTCTCCCGTCCGGACCTGTTCTGGGAGCGGACGATGCGTTTCGGTTTCCTGAATGCGGCGGAACTCGCGGATTTGCGTGACACGTCCGCGGCGCTGGGCGACCCCTCGGTTTACGAGGAACGGCACACCGACGGGATCCCCTCCGGGCTGCGGGACCGCCTGTACCTCGCACATTTCCCGCCATACTACTTCGCCAGCCTGATCGAGGGGCGGCTGCTGTGGCGTTGGCGGCACAATCGGGAAGGGCTGGCGGCGTCGCTGGCCGCGCGTGGCCAGTACTATTTCGGCACCGACCCCGGCTCCAGCGTCGTCGCGGCCGATGGCACATTGGAAGCGTTTCGGCCCCTGCCGGTCCTGGACCGGTATTTCGACCGGATTCTCGCCCTGTTGGCCGAACGGGGGATACCCAGTGTGTTCGTGGCGATGCCGATGAACGAAACGACGGCGCGCGCGGTGCGCCCGGCGGTTCGGGACGGGTTCGCCGCGTGGCTCGCGAGGTATGAAGCTCGCTATCCCCAATTCCACGTCGCCGGGCCGGTGGTGCGGGCCTGGCCCGACCGGTGGTTCGGCGATGGGTTTTCCCACCTCAATCCAGCGGGGGCGGAGCGGTTTTCGACCTCCGCCACCTTTCAGGGAGATATCGCCGCCGGGGTTGCCGTGGGGTTGGGTCGGGAAGCCCTGTCAGCGGCTGCAGGCGGCGCCGCCAAGTACGCAGAATGACGCGCAGTACGGATGGTTCAGCGCGACCGAACCGGATGCCTCCTTCAATGTGCGGCCCATCTCGAACCCGGTATCGTAGGGGACCAGGGTGCATGCGACGACGGCGGGGGCATCGGCGCCCCTGCGTTTGACCACCATGCGGGCCGAGGCGCACATCACGTCATCCGGCGATTTGTGCAGAATGCCCCAGCAGGCCGTGGTGATCTCGGGTACATCGGACACCGGGTCCATTTCCGGGAACAGCATCAGCCGCACGGGGTCGAACGCGTCCACGGGCACGCCGAGCGCGTTGAACAGGCGCCCGTAGCCGGCACGCAGCGATTCCTCCGGTTCGGCGGTCAGCTTGCGGCCGGCGACGTCGATCGCGAACCCGTTTTCGGCGAGCCAGACGAGGCCATCGATTGTCGGTTGCCAACTGCGGGCCCCGCGTTCGGATTCGTGCCCGTCCGGCGTGTAGTGATCCAGCGAAACACGGATTTTCAGGCGGTTTCCATACGACCGGTGCAACGCCCGCAGCGGGGCCTGCAGCTTTCGCATCGGCAGCATCGCATTCGTCAGCACCAGCGCGTGCAGCCCCGATGACAGCACGTCTTCCAGCATGCCGATCAGTTCGGGGTTCATGAACGGCTCCCCGCCCGTAAAGCCGATCAGGCTCGTTGGAAGACGTTCGGCCGCGATTTCAGCCAGGTAGGTCCGCACTTCGCCCCGCGTCAGATACGCCAACCGGTCGTTGCGGGGGGAAGATTCGATGTAACAGCCGTTGCAACTCAGGTTGCACAGCGTGCCGGTGTTGAGCCAGAGCGTATCTAGCTGCCTCAGCCCGACCGTGGCGCGGACTTCGCCCTTCGCGGTCAGGCGGGGGTCGCGGAATTTGGCTTGGTCCAAACGGGGTTTGACGAGCACATCCATTCGCCCATGATGCCCGAACCGCATCGTGCGGGAAACGGGGGGGTGGTATGGCTGGGGCGTTGGAGCATCTGCTGGTTCTGGATCTGACCAGCCATCTGTCCGGGCCGTACTGTGCGATGCTGCTGGCCGATCATGGCGCGGAGGTTCTGAAGATCGAGCCGCCGGCCGGCGATTCCGCCCGCAACATGCCGCCGTTCATCAATGGCGAGAGCGCCCCGTTCATGACCTGGAACCGCAACAAGCGGTCGGTTGTGCTCGACCTGAAGCAGGATGCGGACAAGGAAGCGCTGTGGTCGCTGATCGACCGCGCCGACATAGTGGTTGAGAACTATCGCCCCGGCGTGCTGGCGCGCCTGGGGTTTGGGTGGGATGTGCTGCACGCGCGCAATCCCCGGCTGGTGCTGGCTTCGATCTCCGGCTTCGGGCAGACCGGTCCCTATGCCAAACGCGGGGGCTTCGACCTGATCACCCAGGCGATGTCTGGCCTCATGAGCACCAACGGGCCCGCCGACGGTCCGCCCCACCGGCTGCCGATCGCCATTTCCGACGTGACCGCGGGGATGTTTCTCGCGTTCGGCGTCCTAGCGGCGGTGGAATCCCGCCATCGCACCGGCCTGGGCCAGCACGTGGAGACATCCTTGCTGGAGGCCGCGACATCCCTCGCGGTCTACGAATCCGCGCATTACTTCGCCACCGGAACGCGGCCGGAGCGGATCGGGCAGGCGCATCGCGGCAGCGCCCCCTACCAATGCTTCCAGACGGCGGACGGCTACATCGCGTTCGGCGCGTCGCAGCAGCATTTCTTCCGGTCATTGTGCGAAATCGTCGGCCGTCCCGAACTGTTCGACGATCCCCGGTTCGCGACCAATGCGGATCGCGTGAAGCACAACGACGTGCTGGTGGACATGCTGCAGGCCGCGATGCGCGACAAAAGCTCAGCGCACTGGCTGGACGCGCTGGAAGCGGCCGGGATCCCCGCGGGGCCGGTGCTGCATTACGATGAGGTGCTGACCGATCCGCATATCCTCGCCCGCGATATGGTCGTGCGCACCGACCATCCGGTCACCGGCCCGTTCCATACACTGGGTGTGACGGTGAAACTGTCGGATACGCCGGGCGCGGTGCGCCTGCCGGCACCCCGGCTTGGGGAGCACACGGCGGAAGTGCTAAACCGGCGCGAAGCCGCCGCGGAGTAAAACCATGCGTTTTCTGATGTTTCCCATCCTGCTGTGCCTCAGCGCCTGCGGTGCTGGCCCTCAGGCCTTGGGCATTACCGGACCAGGCGCGGTGCGGGAGCAACCGAAGCCGGCCGAGGAGGCGATACCGGGCGGCGATCTGCGTATCCAGCAGACGACGCCGAATTCCGGCAACGGGAATTTCTGGGGTTACAATTAGTTCGTTGCAATAATCTAAGGGAGCGAGAACGGCCGATGCCATTCTACGAACGAGGCGATGTACGAATTCGGTACGAAGAGGCCGGCACCGGCTTCCCCCTTTTGCTGGTACCGGGCGGCGGTCTGAACTCGCGCATCAGCAATTGGACGACCGCGGTGTTCAATTCGATGGAGATTTTCAAGGACGAGTTCCGCTGCATCACCATGGATCAGCGCAACGCCAACGGCGGCGAGTCCAGCGGCCCGATACCCGCCAGCAACCCATGGGATGCCTTCGCCGACGATCAACTGGGGTTGTTGGATTATCTCGGCGTCGATCGATTCCTGTTCATGGGCAACTGCATCGGCGGTTGCTTCGCGATGAAGCTGTTGGAACGCGCGCCGGAACGGGTCACCGGTGCGGTGCTCGTGCAGACGGTTGGTCATCATCCGCAACATCCTGACTACATGTTCAATTCCGGCCGCGACGTCTGGGCGCCGGAACTGTTGGCGCGGCGGCCCGACCTTAAGCAGGATCAGATCGAGCCTTACCTCCACGCATTATATCGGGACCGGCCCGAGTTCGTGTACAGCGTCTCGCCCGATTTCGCACGCTCCTGCGAGACCCCGATTCTGGTGCTGCCGGATGAAACGCCAGCGCACCCCTATGTGACCTCCGTCGACGTGGCGTCGTTCTGCCCGAATGCGGAAATCACGGTCTTCCCATGGCGCGACCCGCCGGAGTTGAAGGCGCGGACGATCGAGCGGGTGCGGCGGTTTTTACGAACCAACCGGCCCGCCGCCTGAGCATCGGATCGGCTCGGTCACCCCTGCCGACAGGTGCTGAACCCAAACGGCAGGTAGCCAGGGCACCAACCGATGGCACCGGTGCCCAATGGCACGACCCCGATCCAGCCCCACACGCCGATGACGATCCGCAGAACGCGGTCGATGCCGCCAATGTTACGATTCATCGTATTAGCCCGTTGCGTACGTCCAACGGGAGGGATGGTCGGTCTCATACCAACCGCCCCAACCATTGACGCATCGGCCTTCCACCCGCGTCATGCCGGCGAATGCCGGTATCCACGAATGTCGGTTTCGGTTACCCCCTCCGCGTCGTAGTCGACGCCGGCCATCAGGCAGACGGTGGTGACGACACAGATTTCGACGGGTTCGACGCGGTAAAGGACGATCTCGCGGCCATTCGCGCCGGTCTTGCGAACGCGAATCTGGCCGGACAGGAGGATCAGGTAGTTCGCGCAGGCGCTGCCTTCGGCGAAAATACGCGCCCCGGCAATTCTCGACTTGTCGCAATTGCAGGCTGGGGCCACCGTTGGCATCGCCGTGGCAGAGCCCGCGCCGGATGATTGTGACTGGGTCGGATCCGGACCGGTTGGCAAAGAATTGCTGTGATGGAACGGGGTGATATTTGGCTTGTCTCCCTCGACCCGACACACGGCCATGAGCGGCAGGGGCGGCCGGTTCTGGTGGTCTCTCCGGGTGCGTTCAACCGGCTCACGAAAGTCCCGGTGGTGCTGCCGATCACCAGCGGCGGCAATTTCGCGCGCAACGCGTGGGGCGCGGAGAGTGGAAAGCGTGCCGACGTTGATTATGGATGAGGTGCTTGCCAGGCTGGCGCCCATTTTCGAGTAGGCGGGGCGCGATGAGGGTTATTTTGGCGCGCGGGTGACGCGCGATCACGAACATAGGCCGCTACCCCACGACGATCGTCAACGACAACGGTGGCCGACGGGGAGAGTCACAGCTCCCCCCACCCAACTCCCCTCTAAGAAGCCAAAGCCACCGGTTCCGTCCGCTCCCGCTTCACCAGCAGCTTGTTCAGCGCATGGATATAAGCCCGCGCCGACGCCACGATCGTGTCGGTATCCGCACCCTGCCCATCCACCATCTTGCCGTTCTCCTCCAGTCGCACGGTGGTCCGAGCCTGCGCGTCCGTACCTTCCGTCACCGCACCGACCGAGAACAGCGTCAGATTGGCGGTATGCGGGAAGATCGCCTGGATCGCCTTGAACGTCGCGTCCACCGGACCGTCGCCCGACGACACCCCGGACTTCACCACCCCATCGATTTCCAGCTCCAGCTCGGCCCGCGGCGGGTTCTTCGACCCCGCATGCAGATCCAGCGAGACGAAACGAATACGCTCATGATCGCGCATCACCTCATCGTCGACCAGCGCAACGACGTCGTCGTCGAACACCACCTTCTTTCGGTCGGCCAGATCCTTGAACCGCCGAAACGCATCCTCCAACTGGTTTGCCCCGACATTGTACCCCAGCGTGTTCAGCTTATCGCGGAACGCCGCTCGGCCCGAGTGCTTGCCCAGCACCAGGCTGTTCGTCTTCCAACCCACGCTTTCCGGAGTCATGATCTCATACGTCGCGGCATCCTTCAGCACGCCGTCCTGGTGGATACCGGCTTCGTGCGCGAAGGCGTTGCGGCCGACGATTGCCTTGTTCGGCTGCACGTCAAAACCTGTGATGGTCGCCAGCAGCTTCGACGTCTTCAGCAGGTTGGTCGTCTTGATGTTGTTCTTCCGGGGGATCGCGTCCTGGCGGGTGCGGATCGCCATGACGATCTCCTCCAGCGACGCATTGCCCGCCCGCTCGCCGATCCCGTTGATCGTGGTTTCGACCTGCCGGGCACCGGCCTCGATGGCGGCGAGCGTGTTGGCCACGCCCATGCCCAGATCGTTGTGGTTATGCGTGGACAGGATCACCTTCTCGATCCCCGGCACGCGATTGCGGATGTTCTGATACATCCGAACCATATCGGCCGGCAGCGCGTAACCCACGGTGTCCGGCAGGTTGATCGTGGTCGCCCCCGCCTTGATCGCGGCTTCGACGACCCGCGCCAGAAAATCCGGATCGGACCGTGTGGCGTCTTCCGCCGACCATTCCACGTCGTCGGCGTGCTGCCGAGCCAGATGGATGGAGTCCACCGTCTGCTGGATCACTTCCTCCGGTGTCAGCCGCAGCTTGACCTTCATGTGCAGGTCGGACGTCGCGATCACGATGTGAATGCGGCGACGCTTGGCCGATTTCAGCGCCTCGGCCGCCCGCAGCACGTCCATCTGGCCCGCCCGGGCCAGGCTGGCGATCACCGGGGTGTCGTCGCGCTGGCCGACGCTTTCGGCAATGGTCTTCACGCTCTCGAAATCGCCGGGCGACGCGATGGCGAAACCCGCTTCCAGCACATCGACGCCGAGTTCGGTCAGCGCCTCGGCCATGCGGATCTTCTCCGACAGGTTCATCGAAAAGCCGGGCGACTGCTCGCCGTCCCGCAACGTGGTGTCGAAGATGATGATGCGGCTGTCGTCCAGCGTGCCGAAGCTGGGATGGTTGATGCTCATTGGTCCGGTCCTTGGGATGATTTCACGACTATAACCTCAGGGGTCCCCCTGAGCGTAACCGGCGTTCAACGACCCGGCGCAGCGCTCAGGGGCGGCTAAGTCGAAGGAGAAGGAGGCCGCCAAATGGCGGACGCGGCGCGCGTGCTCGGCCGGTCGCGGATGCGACGGCGATCTGTCTGGCAATATGCGCGCCGATGGACATACAGCCTGTATAATGGATGCGTGATTGGGTGCGCAAGAGGGCGGCATTGGCGTCACAACGGTTGACGCACAATTATAAGTTGTGTTGGATCGCCCGACGGCAAAAGGAGAGCAGGTTGATCAACCCGACAACGGATGTGATTGCCGAAAGTGTACCGAAACTGGAAGAGGCGTTGCGCGATGTCAGCGCGCGCGCGATGGAAAGCGAAACGCAATTCCCGCTGCGTTTGCAGTTTTTTCAGATCGTCCCAATGGTCGCGGCCACGCTGCGCGATTTTCGCAAATGCGCCGATATGGCGATCGGTCTGCCAATGGAACTCGCGGTCCTGCTGGGGCAGGTGAGGGCGGATGCCAGCCAACTGCTGCAAGATCCCAATCTTGACCGAGAGAACGTGCTCCCTCTGCTCACCGTCATCGAGCAACTGGTGGATCAGACGCTTCTCGGCCTCGCGCCGCCCGCCCCGCCACCGCCAACCGTGCGCCGGGGCAGGCGCGCGGCCCGGCATTAACATCCGGGACCGCGACCCGTGGCCCGAACATAGGGGAGGATGCGATGCTGGAAACCAGGGAAGGCGGCTGCCATTGCGGGCGGGTGCGGCTCCGCGCGGCGGTGGACCTCGATCTTCTGTCGCAATGCAGTTGCACCGTCTGCACGAAGAAGGGGATACTGCACCTGCCGATTTTGCTGTCGGACTTCCAATTGCTGCAAGGTCGCGACGCGCTGACGGTCTACACATTCGAAACGGGCGTGGCGCAGCACCCGTTCTGTCGCCATTGCGGGATGCATCCGTTCTATATCCCGCGTTCCCAGCCGGACAAGGTCACGGTGAACGCCCGCTGCCTGGACGGCATCGACGGGCCCGCGCTGAAACCCGTCCGGTTTTTCGACGGCCGGCACTGGGAAGACGCCCAGCGTAACCGGATCGCGACCGGCGGCCATGTATCGCCGCCGGGATATCGCGGGGCGGACACGCTGCGGCGCATACTCAAGGCCGCCGCGGCATAAAACGCCCCGCCGCACCACAGTCCGAATTGACTCGCCGCGGCGTCTTCGCCAGTTATGCCGCCACAGGAAATAAGGCTCGCCAGAGTCGCTTAACAGGGATGAGGAATCGTATGACCGGCGCCAGGCGCATAGACCCATACCGGGCCACAGAAGCGCGCGCGCTGTCATGATGGCGGATACGGCTGAGCCGTTGCTGCGAATCGCTGGGGTGAAAATGCGCTTCGGCGGCGTCGTTGCCTTGGGTGGCGTGTCCTTCGACGTGGGCCATCGCCAGATCCGCGGCCTGATCGGACCCAACGGGTCCGGCAAGACCACCCTCTTCAACTGCATCAGCGGCATCTACCGCTTCGTCGAGGGCGATATCCTGTTCGAAGGCCGATCCCTCGCCAACGTGCCGCGTCACGGCATGGCCAATGTCGGCCTCGGCCGCACCTTCCAGAATGTCGCGCTGTTCAAGCCATTGTCGGTGCGCGACAACATCCTGGTCGGCGCCCATCACCTCGCGCATTCCGGCTTCATCGCCAATGCCCTGCGCCTGCCCGCCGTCCGCCGGGAGGCCCAGGCCGCGGAGGAACGGCTGAACGACCTCATGACCTTGCTCGATCTGCATGCCGTTGCCGACACCCCGGCCGGCGCCCTGCCCTTCGGCACCCAAAAGCGCGTCGAAATGGCGCGCGCCCTGATCGGCCAGCCCAAGCTGCTGCTGCTGGACGAACCGGCCGCCGGCCTGAACCACAGCGAGGTCGACGAACTTGCCGAACTGATCCTCCAGGTGCGCGATCATTTCAGCCTCAGCGTCCTGCTGGTCGAACATCACATGAGCCTCGTGATGCGCGTGTCCGACAAGGTCGTGGCGCTGGAATTCGGCCTCAAAATCGCCGACGGCACGCCCGATGAGGTGCGCGCCGAACCGGAAGTCATCAGAGCCTATTTGGGCGACACGCATCAGGGGCACGGTTGATGGCGGCGCTGCTGGAAGCCAAGGGGCTGCATGCCGCCTATGGCGAGACGAAGGTCCTTCACGGCCTGGATTTCGCGGTCCAGGAAGGCGGTGTCACCGCGCTGCTGGGCGCCAATGGCGCGGGAAAAACCACCACCCTGCGCGCCCTCTGCGGCATGGTGCGCACCCAGGGAGAAATCGTCCTCGGCGGTAAATCCATCGCCAACATGGCCACCGAGGACATCGTGCGCCTCGGCGTCGCCCATGTCCCCGACGGCCGCGGCACCTTCATGGAGCTGACCGTCGAGGAAAACATGCGCCTTGGCGCCTATACCCGCCCGGCCCGTGAATCCACAGCCGACTTCGAACGTATGTTCGGCTACTTCCCGCGCCTGAAGGAACGCTACCGTCAACAAGCCGGCACGCTGTCGGGCGGCGAGCAGCAGATGCTGGCCATCGCTCGGGCCTTGCTCCTTCGTCCCCGGCTTCTGCTGCTGGACGAGCCCTCCTTCGGCCTCGCCCCGCTGATCGTGCGCGAAATCTTCGGCATCATGCGCCGTATCCGCGACGAAGAAGGGGTAAGCATCCTCCTGGTCGAGCAGAACGCCACGCTGGCGCTCGCCTTCGCCGAAGACGCCTATCTGCTGGAAACCGGCCGTATCGTGATCGCCGGCAAAGCCGCTGACATCAGCAAGGACGAGAGCATCCGCCGCTCGTACCTCGGCTACTAGGGGACACGCCGTTGGAAGGTTTCATCCATCAGATCATCTCCGGCATCGCGACGGGCGGCATCTATGCCAGCGTCGCCCTGGCGCTCGTGATGATCTACCAGGCCACCCACCACGTGAACTTCGCGCAGGGGGAAATGGCGACATTCTCCACCTATATCACCCTGGTATTGATCAATCTGGGACTGCCGTACTGGGTGGCGTTCATCGGCGCCTTCTCGATCTCCTTCGTCATCGGGGTGCTGGTCGAACGGGTTCTCATGCGCCCCGTTGCCAACGCGCCGGTGCTGACCTCGGTCGGCGTGTTCATCGGGCTGCTGTTGATCGTCAACAGCATGACCGGCTGGATATTCGATTACACGATCAAGCAGTTTCCAAGCCCCTTCCCGGACAAGGCGCTGTTCGGCGGGTTCGTGTCCGGGCATGAGCTGGGATCGACCGGGGTAACCCTGACGGTCCTGATCCTGGTCTACCTGTTTTTCCGCCACACACGGCTCGGTCTGGCGATGCGGGCGGCGGCGTTCAATCCCGTGTCGTCGCGGCTTGTGGGTGTGCGCGTGGGCTGGATGCTCGCCTTGGGCTGGGGCCTCGCCGCCGCGATCGGGTCGGTCGCCGGCTGTATGGTCGCCCCCGTCGTCTTCCTCGATCCCAACATGATGTCCGGTATTCTGCTCTACGCCTTCGCCGGCGCGCTGCTGGGCGGCATCGACTCGCCGCTGGGTGCCGTGCTCGGCGGCTTCATGGTGGGCATCATCGAGAACCTTGGCGGTGCCTACGTCGTCGGGACGGAATTGAAACTGACTTTGGCGCTGGTCATCATCATCACGGTGCTGACATTGAAACCCTCCGGCCTGATGGGCCGCAAAGTCTATAGCCGGGTGTAACGAAATGCGGACTTCCTGGCTGATCGCGATTTTCGTGCTGTTGGCGGCGGCGGTGCCCACACTGCTGTTCAGCGGCTATCATTTGTTCCAGATGACGATGGTCGTGGTCTACGGCATCGCCATTCTGGGCTTGGCGATCCTGACCGGGATCAACGGCCAGATCTCCCTCGGTCACGGCGCGTTCTATGCCATCGGCGCTTATACGACGGCGATTCTGATGTCGAGTTGGGATGTCCCGTACTGGGCGACGCTGCCGGTCTCGGCGGCGGTCTGCGCCACGGTCGGTTTCCTCGTCGGCCTGCCCGCGTTGCGCCTCGGCGGCCTCTATTTGGCCCTGACCACCTTCGCCCTGGCCGTTGCCATCCCGCAGATCCTCAAACACAAATTGTTCGAGGATTGGACCGGCGGCGTGCAGGGGCTGGTCATCGACAAGCCGGAGGCGCCCTTCGGTTTGCCGCTGTCCGCCGACCAGTGGCTTTATCTGTTCACCCTGGCGGTGGGCGTGTTTCTGTATGCGTTGGCCGTCAATCTCACCCAGGGCCGGATTGGCCGAGCGATGCGGGCCGTGCGGGATCATCCGGTGGCGGCGGAGGCGATGGGCATCAACCTCGCGATGCTCAAAACCCGTACCTTCGCCGTCAGCGCGATGTACACCGGCGTTGCCGGATCGCTGGGTGCGATCGCGGTCGCGTTCGTGGCGCCGGACAGTTTCTCGGTGTTTCTGTCCATCACCTTCTTTGTCGGCCTCGTGGCCGGTGGGGCGGCGTCGATCGGCGGGACCATCGTCGGCGGCGTATTCATCGAATTCGTGCCGAATCTCGCCGACCTCGTCTCAAAGGCCGCGCCGGGCGCGGTCTACGGGGTGATCCTGATCGCAATGATGTTCCTGATGCCGCAGGGCGCCGGCGGGTTCATCGCATCGTTGTGGCGGCGGGCCGGCCGGCCCGGGCGATGATCGGGACCTGAACCCGGGGCGAGGGCTTCTCCCCCTCGCCAACCCACCCTACACTGTTCCCAACGCATTGGAGGAAACGCATGCTCAGCATGGCGGGTAAGGTCGCGATCGTGTCGGGTGCCGGGCAGGTCGGTCCGGTCGACGGAAAAGTCTGGGGCAACGGCAAGGCCACCGCCACGCTGCTGGCTCGGCAGGGCGCGTCGGTGTTCCTGCTGGACATCAACAAGGACGCAGTGGAAGCCACCCGCGCCGGCATCGAAGCCGAGGGAGGCACCGCGGCCACCCATATCTGCGACATGACCATAGCCGCCGACGTGCAGGAAATGGTGCAGGCCTGTCTGAACCGCTTCAAGAAAATCGATATCCTGGTGAACAATGTCGGCGGTTCCGCCCCCGGCGATCCCGTGTCGATGACGGAAGAGGTGTGGGACCGGCAGATCAACGCCAACCTGAAAACCGCTTTCCTGGGCTGCAAGTATGTGATCCCGGCGATGCTCGAAACCGGCGGCGGGGCGATCGTGAACATCGCGTCGGTGGCGGGCATGCGCAACGATTTCGCCTCGGGCCGCTCGCACGTCGGGTACAGCGCGTCGAAAGCGGGGGTGATCCAGCTGTCGAAATCCGTCGCCGGCACCTACGCGAAAAAAGGCATCCGGGTGAACACGGTCGTGCCGGGCCTCATGCACACCGCGCTGGTGGAATACCGCCTCGCGGCCACCGTCGGCGGCAACGATCTGGACAAGCTGATCCAGGCGCGTCACGCCGCCGTGCCGATGGGGCACATGGGCGACGCCTGGGATATCGCCCATGCCGTGCTGTTCCTCGCTTCCGATGAGGCCCGCTACATCACGGCCACCGAAATCGTCGTGGACGGCGGCCTGACGTCGTTCATGCCCTGATAAACCCCCGCCCTGAAAAACAAAGGAGACTCCAACATGGCGCAACGTTTCCCGCAGCTTGAGCCCGCGAATTTCACCCCTCGCCAGAAAGAGGTCGCCGATGCCATCCAGTCCGGCCCCCGCGGCGGCGGACTGCGCGGCCCGTTCAACGCGCTGCTCCGCAGCCCCGAACTGTGCGACCTCGTGCAGCGCGTGGGCGCCTATGTGCGATACGGCTCATCCATTCCTGCCGCGCTGAACGAACTCGCGATCTGCATGGCCGGCCGGAAATGGACCGCGCAGTACGAATTCTACGCACACCGCAAACTCGCGATCGACGCCGGCCTGAACCCGGCGATCCTCGACGCCGTGGCCGAGGGCAAAACACCCGCGAACATGAGCGCCGATGAAGCGATCGTCTACAACTTCGTCACCGCCTTGCTGGCCAACGGCAGCGTGCCGGACGCGCAATACCAGCCGGCGCTGGATCGTTTCGGTGAAAACGGCGTGATGGATATCGTCGGCGCCGTTGGCTACTACAGCCTGGTGTCGATGGTGCTGAACGTCGCCGATGTGCAGTTGCCCGCCGGCGAGCCCAAGCCGCTGAAGCCCCTCTAACCCGCCATGGCACTGCTCGGCGAGGCCATCCTGGCTGTATGGAACGAAGTCGCTCCGGTCGACGAGGCCGACTTCGCCGAGTGGTACGTGCGGGAGCATCTCCCCGAACGCACGTCCGTCCCCGGTATGACAAGGGGACGGAAATATCGCGCGATCGACGGTGGATCGCCCGCCAACATGGCGCTGTATGAGGCACGGTCGCTCGATGTGCTGACCTCCGGCGCCTATCGGACGCAACTCGCGAACCCGACGGAATGGACGAAGCGCGTGACCTCTCGCTTCACCTTCATGCGGCGGGCCATCTGTTCAGTCGTTGCCGATGCCGGGCAGGGCGAGGGCGGTTTCGCCACGGTGTTCCATGTCACCCCCACCGAGGCAGCGCGAGCCTGGGTGGAACGATTGGTGCCCGAACTGGTGACCATGCCTGGGATCGTCGCGGCGCATTGCTGGGTCGCGGCAGAGGGTGAGCCGGCTACGCCGACCTCGCGGCTGTCGGCAGCGGCGGTGTCGGACCCGCCGGTGAGCTGGGTGCTGGCGATCGAAGCGATCGATACCGCTGCCCTACGGGCCGCATCCGATGCCGTCACACAAGGCGATGCCGCTGAACGCGGCGGCGCGATGGTGGGCGGCTATCCAATCTATCGGTTGCAGTTTGCGCTGACGGTGGGATGACGCCCGGAAACGGAATTAGATCCGAACCGCCCGCCGCGAGATATCCGACGCGAAGCACAGCAGATTCCCGTCGGGATCGTTCACGATCAAGCTGCGCATGCCCCATGGTTCATCGCGCGGCAACTGGCGGATGAGTGCACCGGCTGACAGTAAGGACTGGTACAGCGCGTCAATATCCGAAACCTCGATGAACGCGCTCAGCAGATCAACCCCGGCGCTATGGTCGATCGCCGGTTTGACCACATGGCGGAGCGCCAGGATCGCCCCGTCCCGTGCCACATGGGCATAGAACGGGACGTCGCCGTACACGAACAGTGGATGAAAACCGAGCGGCCCAGTGTAGTAGGCGAGCGCGGCCGGGAAATTCTGGACGAAAATATTGGGAATGGCGGGTTTCAACATCGGTTGTCCTGAGAGCGTGATCGCCAGAGGTGGAATCACACGGCGGCGTGAAACACGCTATCAAACAAGGATTTATAGAGCACCGGCATCGCTCGCCGCGCTCTCCCCCCGCAGCACGTCCAGCGCGACCAGCGCGCCGTCGCGCTCAAAATGCCAGAACGTCCAGCCGTTGCAGGACGGCGCATGCTGCAAAGCCGCCCCGACCTTATGAATCGACCCCTGCAGATCGCCCGCGACCAGGGAGCCATCCGCCATCACCGTCGCGGCTACCCGCCGCAGCTTGTCCGTCACCCGTGTGCCGGGCTCGATCAACCCACGTTCCACCAAGCTGCCGAACGGCACCCGGGGGATGTCGCGCTTGGTCGGTGTTGTCTCGCCCGCGCCCTCACCGGCCTTGGTGCGCCGCACGCGGCCAATCGCGGCCTCCGCATAGGCCGGGTGACGTTCGATACTGATGAAATGCCGGTGCAGCCGTTTGGCGACCGCCGCCGTGGTACCGGTCCCCGCGAACGGATCGAGCACGATATCCCCAGGCGACGTGCTTGCCAGCATCACCCGGTGCAGCAGTGCTTCCGGCTTCTGCGTTGGATGCAGCTTCAGCCCGTGCTGGTTGCGCAGCCGCTCGGCGCCGGTGCACAGCGGGATGAACCAGTCCGACCGCATCTGGATGTCGTCGTTCAGCGATTTCATCGCCTGATAGTTGAACTTGTAGCGGGAATCGCGTTCGCGCGCGGCCCAGATCATGGTCTCGTGCGCATTGGTGAAGCGCCGGCCGCGGAAATTCGGCATCGGGTTGGCCTTGCGCCAGACCACGTCGTTGAGGATCCAGAACCCGAGGTCCTGGAGGATCGCACCGATCCGAAAAATGTTGTGATACGACCCGATGACCCAGATCGTCCCGTCCTTGCGCAGCAGCCGCCGGCACTCCAGCAGCCAGCGGCGGGTGAAGTCGTCGTAGGCGGGCAGATCGGTGAAGCGGTCCCATTCCTCATCGACGCCGTCCACGAGACTGTCGTCCGGCCGCCGCAACTCCCCCCGCAGTTGCAGGTTGTACGGCGGGTCGGCGAAGACGCAGTGTACCGACGCGGTCGGCAGCATGCCCATCAATTGCACGCAGTCGCCGAGCAGGATCTGATCCAGCGGCAGTTCTCTAACGATTTCCAACAGGGCTTCCAGACGGCGAATGAGACGTTCGGCCTACCTTGGCGAACCCGCCGAAGTCGCGTCAACAGGGGTTTGACTCCCGAGTCGTGAAATTTGGCACCGGACCGAACCCCGGCCTGTGATGCGGAGTCGGTCCGAGTCGCAGCAGCACCGCGCGATGGGCCGCCGTCGGGTAGCCGGCGTTGCCGTCCCACCCATACGCGGGATACCGGATCGCGAGCCGTGCCATCGCTCGGTCCCGGATGACTTTGGCAACGATAGAGGCAGCGGCGATCGACAGGCTCTTGCCATCCCCGCCGACCACGCATTGCGTTGGGCACGCCAGCCGGGGCGGCCGGTTGCCGTCGATCAGCGCGAGATCGGGGAGTGTCGAAAGCCGCGACACCGCCCGCTGCATGGCCAGCAATGACGCGCCAAGGATGTTCAGCCGCGATATCTCCGCCACCGACGCGGCGCCAACGCCGATATCGATGTCCAGGCAGGCGCGCAGGGCGGCGAAGGCGGTTTCGCGGCGGGCGGGAGAGAGTTTCTTGGAATCGTCCAGCAACCCGGCCAATATCGCGGGAACGTCGCATGGGAATACCACGGCAGCGGCGACAACCGGACCGGCCAGGGGGCCTCGGCCCGCCTCGTCTACCCCCGCGACACGGCCGCCAGCTTGTTCTTCGAGCGCGAAATCAGGCATGTAATGGGGCTAGCAGACCGTGAAACACGGCGCCAGACAGCGGGTCTGGGCGGCCGTCAATGACCGGTGTAGACAATGCCCTCGACTTTCACTCACCTTAGAAGCGCACCATGGCTGGCCATTCCCACGCGAAAAACATCATGCACCGCAAAGGCGTCCAGGACGCCAAGCGCGGACGTATCTATGCCAAGCTCATCCGCGAAATCACCGTCTCCGCCCGCCAGGGCTTGCCCGACCCGGCGTTCAACCCACGCCTGCGCGCCGCGATGGCCGCTGCCCGGCAGGCGAACATGACCAAGGACACGATCGATCGCGCGGTCAACAAGGCCTCCGGCGCCGCGGGCGGGGAGGATTACGTGGAAGTCCGCTACGAAGGATACGGACCCAACGGCGTCGCGGTCATCGTTGAAACCCTGACCGACAACCGCAACCGAACCGCCGGCGACGTCCGCTCCGCCTTCGTCAAATACGGCGGCGCGCTGGGCGAAACCAATTCCGTCAGCTTCCTCTTCAACCGTCTCGGCGCGATCCGCGACCCCGCCGCCGTGGCATCCGCCGACGCCATGCTGGAAGCCGCGATCGAAGCCGGTGCCGACGACGTCCAAAGCGACGACGAGGCGCATGAGGTCACCTGCGGCATCGACGATTTCTTCGCCGTCCGCGACGCGCTGGAAACAAGGATCGGTGCCCCGGAAAGCGCCAAGCTGGACTGGCGCCCGACAACCGAGGTCACGTTGGACGAGGAAAAGGCGCGCGGCGTGCTCAAGCTGCTGGACGTGCTCGAAGACAACGACGACGTGCAGAACGTCTACGCCAATTTCGACATCCCCGAAGACGTGATGCAGCGTCTGTCGGCCTGAGGAAGAAACCATTGGAACAGGTCGATTGTATCGTTGTCGGGGCCGGCGTCGTCGGCCTCGCCGTTGCGCGCTCATTGGCGATGGCCGGGCGCGAGGTCATCGTACTGGAAGCGGCGGAGGGGATCGGCACCGAAACCTCCTCACGCAATTCCGAGGTCATTCACGCCGGCATCTATTATCCCGCCAACAGTCTGATGGCGCGCTTCTGCGTGGCCGGGCGGCGGATGCTCTATCCCTACTGCATCGAGAAGGGCGTGCCGCACCGCAACTGCGGCAAGCTGATCGTCGCCACCAACGAACGCGAAGACGCCATGCTCGCCGGTATCAAAGGCCGGGCGGAAGCCAACGGGGTGGAAGGGATGCGGGTGCTGACCGCGGCCGAGGCGATTGCCATGGAGCCGAACCTCCATTGCACCAGTGCGCTCCACTCGCCGGCGACCGGCATTATCGACAGCCATTCCTACATGCTGGCGTTGCAGGGCGACGCCGAGAACGCCGGCGCGACGATGGTGTTCTTCAGCCCCGTGGTGGCCGCCCGTGTCGCGGGAAGGGGCATGGAGGTCGAGGTCGGCGGCGCTGATCCGATGACGCTGCGCTGTAACCTGCTGGTGAACGCGGCGGGGCTGCACGCGCCGTTCCTCGCCCGCCACTTCGACGGCATGCCGCAAGACCGTGTCCCAACCGCCTATTTTGCCAAGGGCAACTACTTCACCCTGTCCGGACGCTCGCCGTTCTCCCGCTTGATTTACCCGGTCCCGGTGCCCGGCGGGTTGGGCGTGCACCTGACGATGGACCTGGGCGGGCAGGCGAAATTCGGTCCGGACGTCGAGTGGATCGACGAAATCGATTATCTGGTCGATCCCCGGCGGTCCGACAGTTTTTACGCCGCGGTGCGGACCTACTGGCCCGGCCTGAAAGACGGTGCGCTACAGCCTGGCTATGCCGGTATCCGCCCGAAGATCGTCCCCAAGGGCGCCCCGGCGCAGGATTTCGTGGTGCAGGGGCCGCAGACGCACGGCGTGCCGGGGCTGATCAACCTGTTCGGGATTGAATCGCCCGGCCTCACCGCATCGCTGGCCATCGCCGCGCATGTGCTGGAGGTCAGTCAGACGGGCTAAGGCCGAGGCAATGGCGGACACGGGCCGTTTACTGCTGGATGTCTCGACACTCGCCCGCTGGACCGGTCCGCCCACCGGCATGATTCGTGTCGAGAGCGAGTTGCATATCGCCGCCAGCGCCCTCGGCATCGATGCCGAAGCGGTTTTTTTCGACCCCTCGATCCAGGCGTTTCGGTCGCTTAATGCAGCGGTCGCCGAGCGGCTGGTGGGCTGGCATGGCGCGGTCGATACCTATGGGATGGATTATACCCTGACGCGATCGGGCTGGCGCCGTTTTGTGCCATCCCGCCTCGCGATTGTGCGGTATCTGGAGCGTCGGCGCCTTCGGTCCGCCAAACCATGGGTGGCGTGGTGCGCCGATGCGGTGCAGCGCGCGATCCTGGCGGTGCGGGCAAACAGGTTTCCGTTGTGCGGTGCCGACGGCCTGCGTATCGATCTTTTCCCGCCCGATCTCGCGTTGGGCGATCTGGTCACCATCGGCCCCGGCGACCGGATCCTCATCCCGTCGTCCGACTGGGGGAGGAAAAATCCCCAGTCCCTCGCGGCGATCAAGCAGCGGACCGGCTGCCGCATAGCGGTCGTCTGTTATGACATTATACCGATAACCCATCCCGCGTTCTTTCCGCCGGATGACGTGGCGACCTTCCGGCGCTACTGGACAGGCATGTTCGGCGTAGCCGACACCGTGATCGTCAACGCATGCGCGATCCGTGACGATATCAAGCGCCATTGCCAAGCGATCGGGATATCCGTCCCGTCCATCCGGGTCGTGCCGCTCGGCTGCCAACCAAACGTTTCCCCCGCCTCAGCGCGGATCGGCCTGCCCGCGGGACTGCGTGCAGGCGGTTTCGCCCTGTTCGTCAGCATGATCGAGCCGCGCAAGAATCACGCATTGCTGCTCGATGTCTGGGAGCGCCTGTTGACCAGAGGGATACCGCAAAAGACCCAATTTCGTCTCGTCTTCGTCGGCCGCCCCGGCTGGATGACCGACGACGTGATGCGTCGGATTCCCGCGATCGGCGACAGCGTCGTGCATCTGTCAGCGGTCGACGATGCGAACTTGCACGCCCTCTACGCCGCCGCCGCGTTTTGCCTGTACCCATCGATCTATGAGGGGTACGGCCTGCCGGTCGTCGAGGCCTTTGCGTTTGGCAAGCCCGTCATCGCATCGAACGGCGGGGCCCTGCGGGAGGTCGCGGGGCCCGTGTGCGAAACCTGCGATCCAACCGATACAGCGGCCTGGGAAGCGGCCATCGAAGCTTTGATCGTCGATCCCACCCGCCGGGCGGAGGCCGCGGACCAAGTGAAAAAGCGCTTCCGTCCCGTCACCTGGCTGGACTCAGCGACCGCCATGCTCGGCGCCATCCGCGATACGGACGAGCACTGATTCGACCGATCGATAATTTGCGCGAATGTCGTGACCTTCGATGGCCGCGCGCGCGGCCCGTCCCATGGTCTGGCGGATCTTGGAATCGAGCAACATACGCATCGCTGCGGCCAGCCCCGGAACGTCCTCCGGCACTGGTAAAACCAATCCGCTGGTTCCCGAAACGATCATGCCGGCCGCGCCATTCACGGCGGTGGTCACGACCGGAAGGCCGCAGGCCATGGCTTCCAGCACGACCAGGCTGCACGCATCCCACCTCGTCGGGTGCAACAATACGTCGGCTTGCGCGTATATCGGCCGCATATCCCCCACGAGACCGGAGAAGGACATCCGCTCCCGAACCCCAAGCCGCTCGGCCATACGGTTCCACGGGTCCACATGTTCGACCCCCGCAACCACCAGCCGGATCGCGTGCCCTTCCTGCACAAGCACCGAAAATGCCTGCAACGCGATATCCAACCCTTTGAGGACCGGGTTATGCGCGGCCAGGAGAAATACAATTTCCCCCGTCGCCTTGGATGTGTCTCGGCCCAACGCGGGTGGGACAAAGAAATCGGTATCGGTGCCGTTCGGAATGGTTTCGATGCGCATCCCGGCCGACGGATGGCGTTGTCGCAGCAATGCCTTGACGAGATCCGATACCGCGACGATCGCAAGGGCCCGACGGGCCTGTCGCGCCTCGATCCATGCCATCTGCGTGCGCAACAAAAGCATTTTCGGGGAAATCGCCGCACGCATTCGCCGCGCCGGCGGTTCGGTCGCGATCAACCGATCCAGTGCGTGCAACTCCGATCCCGAATGCGGGTGCCAGACGCCCGGCCAGATGGTGGTGCTGGCATCGTACACCGCATCGGCCCCGATCTCCCGCAACGCCGTTTGAAACCGCCGGGCGCGAACCAGCGGCGACCAATGCCATGGCACGGGGTTGCGATGGATGCCCAGCCCATCCGATCCAAATGCGCAGGAAACCACATGGACGTCGTGTCCCCTCGCCAACAGATGGGTCGCGAACCCATGCGTCCATACGCCCTGACCACCCCGACCCGGGTCGAAACCTTCGACGCACAGCGCGATTTTCATCGGATGTTCAATAGTTCAGTCCATATTCCTGCCGAAGCCGCGCCTTCAATGGTTCCAGGTACGACGCGATCGTCACCTGACCGCCGGTCTCGCGAATGACCTCGGCTTCATTGTGTTCCAGACGTGATGAATACCAGGCATGGAAGACCCCGCCGGCTTCGGTCGGGACGCGATCGTGCCCCACCCTCAGTCGTTCGCAAAGCGTCATATCGTGGCGGACGATTCCGTAGCCCGCGTCCAGCATGCGGATGGTCGCCTCCTCACCGGTATCGGTGTCGTCCCCGCGTACTTTACGCAGAACCACGAGCCCCCCAAGATCGGCTTTGAAAAACGCCATGAAATGCGGATGCACGTACCAGCCATGCGGGTTGCCCTTGTGCTGGTCGACGAACGCCGCACCGGCCAGCCGGACCTTGGAATCGAGCAGGTCGACGCTGTCTGTCAGCCAATTGGGGGAGATCGGGTGCGCGTCGAAATCCAACAGTACGATGCGCTCGAATTTCGCTTTGCGCACCGCCCGCTCCGCGGCCTGCCCATGGCCATGACCGCGGGTGCGCCATTGCGCGAAGGGCATCAGCCGAACATCCTGCTGCTGGCGCAGCCAGGCCCGGGATCCATCGCGGCTACCACGGTCGACGATGATGATCTCATATTCTCGGTCGCGTGTATGCTCGCGAACTTTTTCGACCAACAGGCGCGTGAAGAAGAACCCATTCCGGGCGACGGCGATGATGCTGACGGGTTCTGCATGCATAACGGTTTTCGTAGTCGATGGCTCGGTATACTGCAATGACCGGCGCGCCAAGGATCAGCGTGGTAATGCCAATGCGCGATCCGGGGGTGTTTCTCAACGCCGCCATCGAAAGCATTCTGACCCAGACGTTCGCGGATTTCGAATTCATCATCGTCGACGATGGCTCCCGCGACGGATCGCGCCGCCTGGCGGACGCTTACGCCGCCACCGATCCTCGCGTACTGGTCCTGTCGTCCCCGGGCAAAGGCATTGTCCCGGTGCTCAATCATGGGATCGGTCAGGCGCGGGGCAACGTGATCGCGCGCATGGATGCCGATGACATCGCGCTGCCGCATCGATTCGCAACCCAGCTCGCCGCACTCGCCTCGCGGCCGGAGGTCAGTGTCGTCGGGTCGAATTACACGGCGATCGACATCCAAGGCAGGACGGTGCGCGATATCGCTTTGCCGGCGGCATCGGAAGAGATTCGGGAACGACTTTCCGCCGGCAACTGCATCGCACATCCCACGGTCATGATGCGGCGTGATGCCGTGCTCGCCGCCGGTCTCTACCGGGCGGATTTTCCGTTGTGCGAGGATTACGACCTTTGGCTTCGTCTGTCCGAAACGACGGACATGATAAACCTGCCCGAGACACTGTTGCTCTATCGCCTCCATCCGGCACAGGCCACGGCAACCGGTCTCGAACAACGGTTGCGGTCCGAGGTCGAGGCGATGAACGACGCGCTGCGACGCCGCGGCGGGGTACTACGCCCCGTCGCCAGCGAAATCCGCCACCGAGCGATGGCCGCGGCACGGGGCGCGATTGGCGAAGGGCGGCGGTCGGATGCTTTCGCGGCGCTGCGGGTCGCGGCGGGGCAGGGGGCCACGGGACCCGTGGGTGCCCTGCAATGGATGCGGCTGATGTGGAAGGCCACGCTGGCGTGATGGTTACAGGGCGCCTTCAGCCGGCTATACCGGATCGCCGCCGGCCCGTCTGGCGTTTGCGATAAACGCCCGGATCAAATGCGCGTCCTTCACGCCGCGTGTGCGCTCCACTCCCGACGACACATCGACTGCCGTCGCGCCGGTAGCCTGGATCGCCTCGGCGACATTGTCGGGGGTCAGGCCGCCAGCCAGCAGCCAGGGGCAGGGCGCGGTCCAACCCCGCAGCAGGGACCAGTCGAAACTGACCGCGTTACCCCCGGGCCGGGTGGCGGCGGGTGGCGGTTTGGCCTCCAGCAGCAACCGATCCGCACCCCGGTCGTCCGAGGGCAGATCGGATGCGGAATCAACGCCGACAGCGCGCCAGATCGGCAAGCCGAACCGCTCCCGCAGACGCCCCATGTCGGGGATGCCGCCGTAAAGCTGAAGGACGTCCAGGTGCATCTCGGACAGAACAGCAGCGATGGCTGCCTCGGTCGGGTCGACGAACAGCCCGACCCGGGGTGGCCCTCCGGCGATACGGTTCGAAAGCCCCGCCGCCCGCTCTGGGGTGACGAAGCGGGGGGAGGGCGGGAAGAACACGAAACCGATCCAGTCGGCACCGGCTGCCACCGCGGTATCGAAAGCGGCTTCGTCGTTGATGCCGCAAATTTTGACCTGAATCACGGGAAGGATCCGGCGATCGACCGCGCCGCCGAAGCGGGGTCGGCAGCACCGGTGATGGGGCGGCCAACCACGATCCAGTCCGCACCCGCATCCACCGCCTCGGCCGGAGTCATGACCCGCGCCTGATCCCCAGCGGCGGATCCGGCGGGCCGGATCCCGGGGACAATGAACCGCGCACTCGGGCCCAGTTCCGCGCGAAGCATCGCCACCTCCAAGGGGCTGCATACCAACGCATCGGCGCCCGCATTCAGCGCCAGTCGAGCCAGGCGCAACACCTGCTCGGCGGGGGACGACGCGACGCCGGTCGCGGCCAAAGCGCCAGCGTCCAAGCTGGTCAGGACCGTGACCCCGAGGATCATCGGCCGGTCCGCGCCAGCGCTGTCGGCCGCCTTGCGCGCGGCCTCGATCATCGCCGCACCGCCTGCCGCATGGATCGTCAGCATACGGGGGCGCAAATCCAGCACCGCTCGGACGCCGCCAGCCACGGTGTTGGGGATGTCATGCAGTTTCAGATCCAGGAAGATCGGCCGGCCCGTGACCGCGCGCACCCCTGGGGCGCCATGGGCCAGGAAGAACTCCAACCCCAGCTTGAACAGACCGACATGCGGGGCGGTGGCGGCAGCCCATCCCTGGGCGCGCGCGAGATCGGTGGTGTCGAGGGCGACGATCAGTTTGTCCGCGGACATGGCAGCCTCAGGCGTTGGGCGGGGGGAGCACCGGATTGTTGGACGGTAGCGCCTTCAGGGCCTGAACCCGTTCTTCCAACCCACGGATTTGGTCTGCCGCGCGCCGCAGTTCCCGGCGCAGCCGCAGCGTGCCGAACCAGACCAGCAAACCCCCAACCAAAAACGCGAGCCCCGCGGCACCCAGGACGAGGACCGAAAGCGGCAGGCTGAATGTGTAATCGGTCGGCCAAAGGCCAAGCCGCACGGGCGCCCGATTGGTCACGACGAACAGCACGAGCACCAGCAAAGCCGGCGCGATCAGCACGAAGCGGAGAATATTTTTCATGGATCGGGGCCTCAGGCCCGCGTGCGTCCACGGGGCGGTTTACCGGCGTTGACGCGTTCGCGAAGTTCCTTGCCGGCTTTGAAGAAGGGCACGGATTTTTCATCGACGGGAACGGCTTCGCCGGTGCGGGGGTTGCGACCGGTACGGGCTTCGCGGTGCTTGATCGTGAAAGCACCGAAGCCCCGCAATTCAACGCGCTCGCCGCGCGACAATGCGGCGGTGATCTGGTCGAAGATGGTCGCGACGATAACCTCCACATCCGCACCACGCAGATGCGGGTTATCCGCTGCCAAGGCGGCGATCAGTTCTGATTTGGTCACAGCGAGCCCCTGTTAACGCCCGTCCGAACGCTGCCAGACAGCCCACGCCCCGTCAAGTCTAACACTTTGGGAAACAAACGTTTTCCACACGCCGTCGAACAATGGCCCCAGGCTGCTGTCCAAGGTGCGGGTCAGCAAGGTGCTCGTGGTCACATCTTCCGTCGGTAGCGTCGCCGGCACGCCCTTGTTGGTGGCCAGCCAGGCTCTCGCATCGCGCTCTTCCCCGATCTGGTCGACAAGGCCCAGTTTCAATGCCTGACGCCCGGTATAGGCGCGGCCGTCGCCCAGTTGGCGCACCGCATCAGGCGTCATGTGCCGCCCCGCGGCGACCATGCCGACGAACTGGTCGTACATATCCTGCACCAAGCCATGCAGTACCGCCCGTCCTTGGTCGGACAAAGGATGGGTAAAGCTTGGCTGGTCCTTGAGTGGGCCGGACACGATTGTATCGGCCGAAATGCCGAGCTTGCTTAGAAGGCCGGAAACTTCCCCGGTTTCCAGCAGCACGCCGATGGACCCGGTCAGAGTGGATTCCCGCGCGAAAATACGTTCGGCCGGGACCGAGATCATATAGCCCGCGGAAGCGGCGAGCCCCCCCATGACCGTGACGACCGGCTTTTTCGCGGCCACCCGGGCGATGGCGTTATGCAGGCTCTCGCCGCCGCTGACCGTGCCGCCGGGGCTGTCGACCGCGACGATCACCGCCTTGACCGACGCATCGTCGGCAAGCTTGTCGATCGCTTCGGTCAGCTTACGGTTTTCGGAGATGATCCCGGTGACGGACAGACGCGCCACATGTGCCCCGCCGCTGGGCAAACTGCCGGAACCGCGCGCCGCAACGATCAACGCCGCCACCACGGCTACGACCGTGAGGGTCCGCCAAAAGACAAGGCGGCGCTTGAGGCGCCGCCTGTCCAGCAGAAGGTCGGTTTCGAGCGACACTTAGCTCTCTTGGGACATGTTGCGACGACGGATCGCCGCACCCAGGATGTCGCCCAGCGAAGCGCCGGAGTCGGACGAACCGAATTCCTGCATCGCCTGCTTCTCTTCCTCCATTTCCTTGCCCTTGATGGTCAGCGTCAGCTTGCGGGCCGCGCGGTCCACCGCGGTGATCTTCGCATCGACCTTCTCGCCGATGGCGAAGCGGTCGGGGCGCTGATCGGCCTTGTCGCGGGCCAGTTCCGCACGGCGGATGAAGCCGGTCAGAACGTCGTTGACCTTCACTTCGATGCCGTTCGTCTGGATCGCCGAGACCACGCAGGTCACGACATCGCCCTTGTGCACGGAACCCAGAACCGACGCTGCCGGATCGTCGCGAAGCTGCTTGATGCCCAGGCTGATGCGCTCTTTTTCGACATCGACGTCGAGCACCTTCGCCTTGACCATCTGGCCCTTCTCGTAGCCGGCCATCGCCGCTTCGCCGGCTTCGTCCCAGGACAGGTCGGACATGTGAACCATGCCGTCGATATCCGCGGACAGCCCGACGAACAGGCCGAACTCGGTGATGTTGCGCACCTCGCCCTCGACCTCGGTTCCGATCGGATGAAGTTCGACGAACTCTTCCCAGGGGTTGCGCTGCACCTGCTTGATGCCGAGCGAAATCCGCCGCTTGGAGCTGTCGACGTCGAGCACCATGACGTCGACTTCCTGCGACGTGGCGACGATCTTGCCGGGATGGACGTTCTTCTTGGTCCACGACATTTCGGAAACGTGCACCAGACCCTCGACGCCCGGTTCCAGCTCCACGAAGGCGCCGTAGTCGGTGATGTTGGTGACGCGGCCCGAGTACTTCGCGCCCGGCGGATACTTCGCCGCCACGCCGTCCCACGGATCGGCTTCCAGCTGCTTCATGCCGAGGCTGATGCGCTGGGTCTCGCTGTTGAAGCGGATGACCTGCACCTTCACCGGCTGGCCGATGGTCAGCGCCTCGCTCGGGAGGTTGATCCGGCGCCAGGCGAGGTCGGTGACATGCAGCAGGCCATCGACGCCGCCGAGGTCCACGAAGGCGCCGTAATCGGTGATGTTCTTCACCACGCCG
>CAIRCM010000099.1 GCA_903877125.1 uncultured Acetobacteraceae bacterium
CGTGATAGGTGGCCGGGACAGGCCCGGCCATGACGTTTTGGGGGGGGCGGGGTTGGGTCGCCGGTGTCGAGCGGGTGCGAAGGCGTGCGGCGGTGGTGCCGTGAGAGGTGGCTGGGACAGGCTTGGCCATGACGTTTGAGGGCGGCGGGGGTTGTGTCGCGTTGTCTAGCGGGTGCGAAGGCGTGTGGCGGTGGTGCCGCGAGAGGTGGCCGGGACAGGCCCGGCCATGACGTTTGAGGGGGGCGGGGTTGGGTCGCGTTGTCTAGCGGGTGCGAAGGCGTGCAGCGGTGGTGCCGTGAGAGGTGGCTGGGACAGGCTTGGCCATGACGTTTGAGGGGGGCGGGGTTGGGTCGCGTTGTCTAGCGGGTGCGAAGGCGTGCAGCGTGGGTGCCGCGAGAGGTGGCCGGGACAGGCCCGGCCATGACGTTTGGGGGCGCGGGGGTTAGTCGCCGGTGCCGAGCGGGTGCGAAGGCGTGCGGCGTGGGTGCCGCGAGAGGTGGCCCGGACGAGCCGGGCCATGACGTGGGAGGGAGGCGGCGGGGGTTAGCCGCCGTTGCCGGAGAGGTAGTCGATCGCGGCTTGGACGCCGCCGGATTTGTGGGGTATGCCGGCGACACGCAGGCCCATTTCGACCCCGCTGAGGGTGCCCATGAGTTGCAGCGGGCTGAGGTCGCCCATGTGGCCGATGCGGAAGACCTTGCCCTCGATCGGGCCGAGGCCGTTACCGAGGCTCATGTTGAATTTGTCGAGGATGACGGCGCGGAGATTATCGGCGTTATGGCCATCGGGGACGCGGATCGCGGTGACGCCGGGGTTGTAGGCGTCGGGATCGGCGCATTGCAGTTCCAGCCCCCAGGCGCGAACGGTGCGGCGCGTGGCCTCGGCATAGCGCTGGTGGCGGGCGTAGACGTTGGGCAGGCCTTCTTCCAGCAGCATGTCCAGCGCCGCGTCCAGCGCGTAGAACAGGTTCACGGCGGGCGTGTAGGGGAAGAAGCCGGTCTTGTTCGACGTGACCAGCGGCGCCCAGTCCCAGTAGCTGCGGCTGGTGGCGGTGGCGGCCTTGGCGAGCGCCTTCTCGCTGATCGCGACGAAGGACAGGCCGGGCGGGGTCATCAGACCTTTTTGCGAGCCGGCGATGGTGACGTCGACCTTCCACTCGTCATGGCGGTAATCGGCGCAGGCGAGGGATGAGATCGCATCGACCATCAGCATTGCCGGGTGTCCGGCCTTGTCCATCGCGGCGCGCACGGCCGGCACGTTGGACATGCAGCTGGTGGAGGTTTCGGAATGTACCACGCAGACCGCCTTGATGCGGTGTTCGCGGTCGTCCGCCAGCACGGCCTCGATCGCCTTGGGATCGGCACCACGACGCCAGTCGGTGTCGAGCGCGACGACGTCGATACCGAGCTTGGCGGCCATTTGCTCCCAGAGGTGGGCGAACTGGCCGGTGCGGGTGATGAGCACGCGGTCGCCGGGGGAGAGGGTGTTCACCAGCGAGGATTCCCAGGCGCCGGTGCCCGAGGACGGGAAGATCCCGACAATGCCGGACGTTGCGAACACCTGCCGCAGCTTGCCGATCACGCGCAGGCCGAGGGCGCCGAACTCGGGACCTCGGTGGTTGATGGCATTGCCGTTCATGGCGCGCAGGACGCGTTCGGGCAGATTGGTCGGCCCGGGGGTCTGCAGGAAGTGACGGCCGGAGACGTACTCGCTCATTTCGCTCGCTCTCAAGAATGGCGCGCGTAGAAGCATGTTCGGGGGGTGCTTGGCAATGGTGACGGTTCGGTTACGGGAGATTGCTGGGTTGCATGGACGGCGGGTGAGCGGGGTTAGCCCCGCGCGACCAGGACCGCGTCGACCGCCACCGCCCCCTGCCCTTCCGGTTGGACGATCAGCGGGTTGACGTCGATTTCGGCGTATTTGTCGGCGTTTTCCACGATGAAACGGGACAGGGCGGCGAGGGCCTCGGCGGCGGCGGCGATATCGGCGGGGGGGCGGCCACGGGCGCCGCGCAGGACGGCCACGGCTTTCAGGCGGAGGATCATCGCGCGGGCTTCGTCCGCCGTGACGGGTGCGGGGGCGAAGACGGTGTCGCGCATGACCTCCAGGAAAATTCCGCCGAGGGCGACCATGACGGAGGGGCCGAAGACCGGGTCGTTGAAGGCACCCAAGGCCAATTCGGTACCTTTGACGAAGGGTTGGAGGATCAGGGGCGCGGTGGGGTCCTCGGTCTGGGCGCGAATCGCCTGGAGGCGGGCGATCTCGGCGGGGATGTCCCCGGCGGCCAGGGGGCTGGAGACGAGTCCCAGCTCGGTTTTGTGGGCGATTCGCTCGCTTTCGACCTTCAGGATGGCCTTTTCGGCGCCGGTGGCGGCCAGGGCGTGCAAGGCTGCTTGGGCATCGGCCACGGCGATGGAGGGGACGTGCGGCAGGGTGTCGAGAGCTGTTCGGGCGGCGGCGCCGCTGATGACCTTGCGGGTCGGGGTGGCGTGGGTGGTTTGCGCTGGCGGGGGTGGCGGTTCGGCGGCGGGGGCGACGACGCTGAGAGCGCGGACGAGGCGGGTGGGCTCCTCGAACCACAGTACGCCGATCTCGCGCAGCTTCGCCTGGAAATCGGGGGAACAGAGGCCGCAGCCGAACACGGGCTTGTCGGTGTGTTTCAGCATCTCCTGGAGTGCCGCGAACACGCGGGGCTGGGCGGGCGGGGTGTCCAGGATCGCGGCCTGCCAGAGCAGGATGGCGTCGATGTTGGGTTGGGAGGCCATCCAGAGCAGCGAGGTTTCCAGGCCGCGAGGACCGGCGGAGATGGTGGAGGACATGTCGAAGGGATTGCCCCAGACGCCGAGTTTGACCTCGGCCCGCTGTTCCGGGGTGGGGTCGATGGGGACGGGGGGCATTTCCATGCCGAAGCGTTCGACGGCGTCGAGCGTCAGGATCGCGTAGCCGCCGCTGGGGGAGACGGCGCCGAGGCGGCGTCCCTTGGGCACCTTGCCGAAGGCGTGCAGGACGACGGCATCCATCAACTCGGTTTCGTCCTGGACGACGACGGCGCCGGCCGAACGCATGGCGGCGTCGAACATGGCGGCGCTGCCGACGAGGGCACCGGTGTGGGTGGCGACCTGATCGAGGGCGGCGGCGGAGCGCCCGGTTTTGAGGAAGACCACGGTCTTGCCGTTGGCCTTGGCCTTGCGGGCGGCGTCCATCAGGCGGCGGCCGTCCTTCGCGCCCTCCATGATGACGGAGATGACGGTGACGCCGTCCTGGGTGGCGAGATAACCGAGGAGGTCGGCGATATCGGTATCGAACTCGTTGCCGGTATCGATGACGCAGTACGGGCCGAGGCCGCGTCGGCGAAGGGAGGTGACGCCGTAGACGCCGGAGAGACCGCCGCTTTGGCCGATGGTGGCGACGGGGCCGGGCATGGGGCTGGATTCGGCGGCGGAGGAGAAGGTCGGGTAGGCGCGGCTGTGGCTGTTGCGGATGCCCACGGTGTTGGGACCGATGACGCGCAGGCCCGAGGCGGCTTTGGCGTCCTTCAGGGCGGCGTCGAAGGCGGCGCGCAGGGTGGGGTCCCGGAACCCGTCGGCGAAGACCACCGCGCCCTTGACCCCGGCGGCACCGCATTGGCGCATGACGTCGGGCACGGCGCTGGCGGGGACGGTAGAGTCGAGGAAGGGCGCGGTATTGCCAAGGCAACCCGTTTCCCTCCCCCGCTCATCAAACCGGACGTGCGGGTTTCCCGCATCCGGCTTTCCGACTGGCTTCATGTTAGGCTCACGACAGGACGCCTTCCCGTC
>CAIRCM010000100.1 GCA_903877125.1 uncultured Acetobacteraceae bacterium
CAAAGCGAAGACACGATGTTGTCACATCGTGGCGAGTTTTGGACGAATCCTGCGCGGAAAGGCGCCAGCAGACCGACCGACCCAGTTTTTCAGCAGCCTGCTAGCCCGCAGCTGGCCGCATGATAAGCTCGCGCATTCCGCAGGAGATTGTCCAAGATGGCTAAACGGCCGGCCCCAAAAACCCGCATCGCGCATTCTGATGAAACCAGTGTCACGATCCGCGGCAAAAGCCTGATGGCCGACATGATCGGTAAAATGTCGTTCACCGAAACGATGTATTTCCTGATCAAGCACCGACCGCCGACCCCGGCCGAGACCAGGGTTCTGGATGCCTGTCTGGTGACATTGATGGAGCACGGTTTCACCCCTTCGTCCCTGGTCGCTCGGATGGTGCACGACAGCGTGCCGGATCAGGTGCAGGTGGCGATGGCGGCGGGCCTGCTGACCATCGGCGGGGTTTTCGTGGGGACAATGGAAGGATGTGCCCGGATTCTCTCGGCGGGGGTCGAAGCCGGGGGCGATCTGGATGCGTACTGCGCCGGGGTGGTGCGGGAGCATCGGGCGGCGAAGAAGGCGATGCCGGGGTTTGGACACCCGTTCCACAAGCCCGACGACCCCCGCCCGATCCGCCTGTTCGAGGTCGCCGATGAAGTGGGGTTGCGCGGTCCTTACGTCGATCTGCTGCACCGTTTGAGCGGGCACGTGGACCGGGAGTTCGGCCGGCACCTGACGATCAACGCAACCGGCGCGATCGGCGCCCTGATGCTGGAGATCGGCATCCCAGCCGAGATCATGCGCGCGATCGCGGTGGTGTCCCGCTGCGGCGGCCTGCCGGGGCATATCCTGGAGGAGATGGAGATGCCGACGGCGCGGACGCTCTGGGCACTGGCGGAGGAGCATGTGCCTTACGAGGCGGGGTAACCTCCACCAGCCCGTGAAAACCCGGGGGTTAATATCCCGGTTCGTAATATCCCGGCGCGGGGGCGTAGTAGCCCGGCGGCGGGTAGTAAGCCGGTGGCGGGGCGACATAGGCGGGCCGCGGCGCATAGGCCTGCGAGGCGATGAGGCCACCGATAAGCGCCGCTGCCCCGAGGCCGATGATGGCCCCCGCCGCGCCGCCGTCGCCACCGCCATGGTGCCAGCTACGACCACCACCACCATGCCATTCGCCGCGACCACGCCAGTCCGCATGCGCCAGCGGGGCGGCCAGCAGTCCGACCGCGACCGGGACGGCGACGAGTAGGGTCTTGAAGCGAAACATGACTTCAACTCCTTCGAGTTTCCGTCGACCGGCAATTCGTCGATCGATAAGGATCAGGATGGACGTCCATGGTGACCGCATTGCGGCGAGACCATGATCGGATCGTGGTCATGTCTTCACGCTTGCGTGCTTTCGGCCGGGTGGCCCAGGGCGCGGACGCTCGGGGCGCTGGCGGAGGCGCATGGGCTTCAGAGCGTGATCGCCGGGGGTGGAACCACACGGCTGTGTGAATCACGCGATCAAACAAAAGCTTCTAGAGCACGATAGGGTCAACTTGCCCCTATGTTGCCCTATGCGGCGGGATAACCGCCCGCGGCACGCCGCCTCTCCCCGGGCACGACCCTGCTGGCACCGACCGGCAGCCCTTCCTGCCCGACAAAGTTCCGCGGCTGATGATGTCCCCGGACCGTCAGAACGATGGGCTGACCGTCCTGGGGCAGCAGATGGGCGGGGATCGCGGCATCCCCATCGGTCCAGCGCCACGCCGTCTCGCCATCCCGTTCCACACCGTGAAAGCCCACCCCAAGCGCGGGATGATCGATCGGTATGTCTCTCGTTTCCGCACCCTGGTGCACCTCGATCGCGAACAGGCAGAACCCCAACCGCCGATGATCGCCCGACTCGCTCACCATCGTCGGCCGCGTGCCGCGGCACCGCAGCCGCATGCCGCGGTTCTGAGCGGGTAATGTAAACTGCCACACGTTATCGCCGAGGTGCTTCGGTTCGTACCGCCGCCCGGCAGCCAGAACATGCAGATCGCCGTCCTCGCTCAATTGTGCGTCCGACAGCGACGGGGTCACCGCCCGCCGCAGCCGTGCCAGGCGCTCATCGTCGCCTTCGGTCACATAGGGCAGGCAAGTCGGTGCTGGTCCGTCGATCGGCCTTCCGGCGGGCGCCACGTAGCCGGCGGCGTTGTGGAAATCGGATCGATTGCCGTTGTCCCAATAGGTCTCGCCCCAGGCACCGTTGGCCAGCACGCAGTCGTGCACACCCAGATCGAGATGGAAATATTCCACCTCCCCAGCGGTCTGCTCCTGCACGATGGTCAGGTCGTTGACCAGCAGCGACGCCGGGACGAGATGTTCGTCGATCAGGATCGCATGCGCCGAACTCACCACGAGGTCCGTGCGGGGCACATTCGGGCCAAGCGCGCCGGCCTTGATGCGGACCGGCGCTTTGTCGGCGCCCAGAAATCTGCCATCGAAACGTTGCGTGCCGATCCATTCGACCGGCGCGAAGCCGTGAAACCGCGTCGCGACCAGATCGCCGGGACGCAATGTCTCGACCGCGACCTCACCGGCCGGGGTTAGGATGCGCGTGCCGCGGAGGTAGCAGACCACCTCGGTTCCGCCACCGCTGAGCGCCACCGCGAACAGCGGTCCGGACGAGGTGTAGTTGGTGAGGGTGAACTGTTCGCTGTTGCTTCCGGCTGTGACCGTCAGCGTGGTCCCGCTGACGACAGCGGTGGCGCCGGCCACGAAGGCGAGGCCGGTCAGCTCGATCGTGTCGCTGTTGGCAAAACTGTCCAGAACGTTCGCGAACGTCTGGGCGCCGGTCACGCCGGCGTCGATCTGCAGGATATCGCCGGTGCCCTGGAACAGGATCTCGCCCGACCCGGCCGCCGCGCCGGCGTTGATGTCGAACGTTGCGTTATCGACGGTGGTGCCGCCGGTGTAGGTGTTCGCCGCGGTCAGTACGACCGCGCCGGGGCCGGTCACGATCAAGGACGCGGCACCGCCGTTGCCGCCCGTACCGCCCGAGCCGGTCTGATCGGCGATCACGCCGGACACCGTGACCGTTTGGCCGGCGCCGGGTGCGAGCGTGACCGACTGGTTGCCCTGGATGAATATCGCGTCGCCCAATCCCACGCCGGTGGCGCCGATCGTCGCGCCCGAGCCGCCGGCACCGCCGGCGACCGTGCCCTGGTTCAGCACCGACCCGCCGACGATGGTGAGGTGTCCGCCGGCCTGCACGAAGATGTCGCCGCCGGCACCCAGCCCGCCGCCCCCGCCGCCGCCGCCGCTGCCATTGCCGCCCAGGCCGCCGTTTCCTCCCAAGCCGCCCCCACCGCCCGCGCCGCCGGAGCCGCCCTGGCCACCGGCTCCGCCTTGGCCGCCGCTTCCTCCCGCGCCGCCCACACCGCCGGAGCCGCCCACACCGCCGGAGCCGCCCAGGCCGCCCCCACCGCCCGGACCGCCACTCCCGCCACTCCCGGCGCTGCCAGCGCTTCCGGGGCCACCGCCGCTGCCAGATGTACCGCCGGTGCCCGGATGGCCGGGGTTACCGGGCGCACCGCCACCAGGCGGTCCACCGGGAGAGCCTGAATTGCCCGGCGCGCCGGTCTGCCCCAGGGTCCCTAAACCGCCGGCCCCGCCTTGACCGCCGTCGCCGGCGCCAAATCCGCCTTTTCCGCCCAAGCCGCTTGGCCCGCCCGCGCCGCCCGCGCCGCCCGGGCCGCCGGAACCACCGGAACCGCCTTGCCCGCCGCTGCCACCAATGCCGCCGGAGCCACCTTGGCCACCGCGTCCGCTCGAGCCGCCCGAACCACCGGCGCCGCCGGCGCCACCGCTCCCGCCGGCCCCACCGGAGCCGCCCCTCCCGATCGTGCCAGGCGATCCAGCGGCGCCGGGGCCACCGCCATTGCCCCCACCGCCACCTTGACCGCCGAGCCCGCCCGCGCCGCCCGTGCCGCCTGAACGGCCCGTGCCGCCCTGCCCGCCGGAGCCAGCCGTGCCACCGCCTCCGCCGCCCCCGCCGCCACCGCCGCCTCCTCCGCCACCGCCGCCATTGCCGCCTTGGCCGCCAACGCCGCCTGTTCCGCCCGCCCCGCCGAATCCACCGGTCCCACCCCTACCGCCGGTTCCGCCGATGCCGCCCGCCCCACCCGATGCGCCGGCACCGCCGCCTCCGCCGCCGCCGCCGCCAAACCCGAAAGTGCCGTCGCCGCCCCGCCCGCCAGCGCCACCCTGCCCACCGATGAGACCCGTTCCACCGGATCCGCCGGGTCCACCCGACTGGCCGGTACCGCCGATGCCTCCCGATCCGCCCGAGCCGCCAGGTCCGCCGGATCCACCTGGGCCGCCTTGGCCCCCTTGTCCGCCTTGTCCACCCGCCCCGCCGGTGAGGCTCGTTGTCGAACCCCCGCTTCCGGAACTCCCTGCGAAGCCTGGCGAGCCGCCGCTGCCTTGAGTGCCGATATTACCTGGCGAGCCAGAGCTGCCTCCAGTGCCGGCTGTGCCGAAGTTGCCGTTGGACCCGAGTGCGCCCTGAGTGCCGCTGGCTCCGGTGCCCCCGCTTCCGCCGCCGCCACCCCCGCCGCCGTGGGTGCCCGCGCCGCCCGCGCTCCCCTGTATTCCCGCGCTTCCGGCCGTGCCGCCGGAACCGCCGTTCCCACCGCCCTGGCCGCCCGAAGCGGAGCCGACCGCCGAGCCGCCTTGGCCGCCCGCGCCGCCGATCGCCGTGTCATGGGCAAAGCCGACGTTGTTCAACGTGACGTTGGCGTTGGACCCAACGAACAGGCCGCCGCCCAGACCGGGCGCACCGCCGGCACCGCCGCCACCGCCTCCGCCGTTCGCCCCCGCCGCCCCTGCCGCGGCCTGGGCGGTCATGTTCTGAACGATCAGGTCCTGGATGTTGACCGACCCCGCATAGACGAACAATCCGCTTTCCGATCCGCCGCCATCCAGTGCCGCCTGGTTGGTGCCGTCGATGTCCAGCGTGACGCCTTGTTGCAGATCGATCTGTTGGAGGGGGGTGCCGCCAAGGCCGATCGTCCCGCTGACGGTGATGGTATAGGTGCCGCTGTTCGCCGTGAGGTTGTCCAGATACGTCAGATCGGCGTTGAGATCGGCGACGTTCGCGGGATTTGGGTTGAAGGAGCCAGACATCTCGACACACCTCGCGCTTGCATTTCGTTCGGAACACGCCTTCTAACCGCCTCCGGAATGGAGACAGTTTTGGTCGCACTCGTCAAGCGCAAGTCACTTCTCGCGGAGGCAGGGTTTGGCCCGAACCGTTGCCGCGGGCGGGAGGTATCGGCCAATTCGATGCCGCGCCGGGCTACGCATTCAAGCCCGAAATTTTTGGTATCAGATGATACCTCTCACGCGGCCGTTTCCGGCCGGCCCGGCCGCGTCGGCCTTGGCTGTTCAAGGCCGACAGCCCCTCGATCGAGGGGCGTTTGAAGCAGGTATCAGTACGACCGGGGCATCCCCAGCACGTGCTGCCCCACATAGCCCAGGATCAGATTGGTGGAGATCGGGGCGATCTGGTACAGCCGGACCTCGCGCCATTTCCGTTCGATCTCGTATTCTCTGGCGTAAGCGAAACCGCCATAGGTCTGCATGCAGGTATCGGCGGCCTTCCACGCGGCCTCGGATGCCAGCAGTTTGGCGATGTTGGCGTCGGCGCCGCACTCCTTGCCATCGTCGAACAACGCCGCGGCACGGCGGCAGATCATGTCCGCGGCTTCCAACTCGGCCCAGGCACGGGCGATCGGGAACTGCACGGCCTGGTTCTTGCCAATGGGGGCACCGAAAACGACGCGGTCCTTGGCGTACTGGGTCGCCTTCTTCACGAACCAGCGGCCGTCGCCCACGGCTTCCGACGCCACCAGGATCCGTTCGGCGTTCATACCGTCGAGGATATAGCGGAAGCCCTTGCCTTCCTCGCCGATCAGGCTGTCAGCGGGAATACGGAAATTATCGAAGAAAATTTCGGTGGTGTTGTGGTTGATCATGGCCTTGATCGGCCGCACCTCCAACCCCTTGCCCTTGTTCATTTCGCGCATGTCGATCAGGAACACCGACAGCCCGTCCGAACGCTTCTTCACCTGATCGGCCGAAGTGGTGCGAGCCAGCAGCAGCATCATGTCGGAGTGCAGGGCGCGGCTCGTCCACACCTTCTGTCCATTGATAATATATGAATCCCCGTCCCGAACCGCTCGGGTCTTGAGTTGCGTCGTATCGGAACCGGTCGTCGGTTCGGTCACGCCGAACGCCTGCAAGCGGATCTTGCCGGCGGCGATCCCCGGCAGGAAGGCGCGCTTCTGCGCTTCCGACCCGTGCCGCAGCAGGGTGCCCATGATATACATCTGCGCGTGGCCCTGGCTGGCGACGCAGCCGGAGGCGTTGATTTCTTCCAGTATCACCGCCGCCGCCCGCACCGGCAGACCCGATCCGCCGTACTCCTCGGGCACCAGCGCGCCGAGGAAGCCGGCGGCCGTCAATTCCTCGATGAAAGCGGTGGGGTAGGCCTGATCATCCTCCAACCCCGCCCAGTAGGTGCCGGGATATTTCGCGCAGATGCGGCGGACGGAGTCGCGCAGTTCCGGGAAATCCTCCCCCAAGGTCACCATCGTTTCGTCGGTCATGATCGCAGCCTTTCCAGCAGATGGCCGGAAGCTGCCCAACCCAGGCCCCGTCGTCAAACCGGTGCGACGCTGCTACGTCCCCCCGTATGCGCATTCTGTTCGTCACCTCCAATCGGCTCGGCGACGCGGTCCTATCGACGGGGCTGCTGGATCACCTGATCCGAACCTATCCGGCCACCCGTTTCACTGTGGTCTGCGGCCCGGTCGCGGCGGGGGTGTTCGCGCGGATGCCCGGATTGGAGCGGATCATCGCGGTGCAAAAGCGCCAGATGGGCGCGCATTGGCTGCCACTATGGGGCGCGGTGGCGACGAAATGGTGGGATCTGGTGGTCGATATCCGGGGGTCGGCGCTGTCCTGGATCGTGCCGACCCGTCATCGCGCGGTGATGCGGCGTTCGGCGGGGCATAAAACCGAGCAGCTGGCGGCGATTCTGGGTCTTACACCGCCGCCATTGCCGGTGGTGTGGACCGCGGCGGCGGATATCGCCAAGGCCGCGGCGCTGCTGCCGGCGGATCGTCCGGTCATCGCGCTGGCGCCGACCGCGAACTGGCTGCCGAAAATCTGGCCGGTGGAACGGTTCGTCGCCGCGTTCGACGCGCTTTCCGGCGGCAACGCAGTCCCGGCGGTGATCGCGGGCCCCGGCGCGACGGAACGGGCGATGGCGGCGCCGCTGCTGGCCGCGCTGCCAGGTGCGATCGATCTGGTGGGGTGCCTGTCATTGCCCGAGATCGCGGCCGTTCTGGCACGTTGCGCGCTGTTCATTGGGAATGATTCGGGGCTGATGCATCTGGCCGCTGCCTCCGGCGCGCCGACGATCGGGCTGTTCGGCCCCACCAATGCACGGGAATACGCGCCAGCGGGTCCCAATGCGCGAGCCGTGATCTCGGCGACTGGGCGGATGGACGACATCGGCATCCCAGACATACTAACGCCGGCCAGAGACATGCTCGGCCGGCGCGACTGAGAGTTTACCGTGCAGAGGTTCGATGACCTCTTGCACCCAGTGTTTCCGGGATGAGAGGCGGCGTCAACCCCGCACGGCGCGGAAACCGAACTGCGCGGAAATGATATCCCGAGCGGAACCGAGTGTGACCGCGAGCCAGAGGCAGCCAAACAGGAAGCGCGGCCATGCCCATTTGGCGCGGCCGGGGGAAAGGCTGCCGTTCATGCCGCGCAGGATTTCGACCCGGAAGCCGGCATTCTCGATGCTGCGACGCAGAGCGTTTTGGGTGAACCAGCGCAGATGCGTGCGGTCCATGATCCCGCTGTCCTGGTAGCGCCAGTCCTTGAGGAACAGGAGATCGAACAAAATCTTGTAGTTTCGCATATTCGGGACGGAACCGACAAGAATTCCATCGGCTGTCATGTGCGCCTGGATGTCGCGCAGGAAACGGTCGTGATCGTCCATGTGCTCGATGACATCGTTACAAACGACAAGATCGAAATAGTGTCTCGGCAGGTCAGCGGTGACGTCGTCGAATCGACCGGTCAGAACGCGGTCGAGCCGGGTTGCCGCCACGGCCGCCGCCGCGGCATTCGGTTCGATACCCCATTTCTCCGCCGCGCCCTGGATGCCGGCGCTGAAACCGCCCTCGCCGCAGCCGACCTCCAGTACCCGCCGGGGGGCTCCCGGCAGGTAGGCGCGCATGTCGTGCCGCTGTTGCTGGTAGTAGGCGGGGCGGGTCACTTGAACCGGGGCGTCACTTCGCTGCACATCATCTGCAACGAATTCAGCACCTGGGACGCTGGTATCTGCATGCCGCAGTTCAGTTCGGCGAGGATGCCGGACAGGCCCAATTCCTCCCGCAGTTGGCCGAGCCGGTCGGTGACCATGGCGGGCGTGCCGACGATGATCTTGCTTTTGATGACTTCCGAATAGTCGATGGATTGCAGGCGCTGACCGCGTTCGGCGCGGTTTTCGATGGCGCGCGCCCCTTCCATCGCCGCCGAGGCTTCGATCCGGGCGCCGAGGTAGCGATAGAAATGCATGACGCTTTCCCGCGGCTCCTCCAGCGCCTGCTTTTCGGTCGCCGCGACGTAAACGGGGACGCGCAGGTAAATGCGTCCGCTGCCTGGGTGGCCAGCGGCCTCCCACGCGGCGCGATAGGCCTTCAGGTTCGGCACCAGTTCGGTCAGGTCGCCAAGGCGGGTGGCGACGAAAATCGGCATCCCGGCGGTGCCTGCTTCCACGAAGGTGTCAGGGCTGTTCACCGCGATGCGCAGTTCGGGGTAAGGCTTTTGATACGGCTTCGGCACCAGATGGATGTCGTCGAAATGGTAGAATTCGCCATGGAAGGAGAACGATTCCTGGGTCCAGGCGCGCTTGATGATCTCGGTGACCTCGGCGAAACGCTGGCGGCTTTCAGCATAGGAGATGCCGTAGGCCTGGTAGGTGCGCGGAAAGCCGGAACGGCCGATGCCGAAAATCAGGCGGCCGTGGCTGATGTGATCGACGGTGGCAGCTTCCTCCGCCACGCGGAGGGGATGGCAAAGCGGCAGGACCTGCACCGCGATCCCCACCTTCATCCGCTTGGTTCGGGTCGCGATCGCGCTCGCGATGCTCAACGGTGCCGCGAGCACCGAGCGCTCGGGGGAGGTGTGCAGTTCGGCGAGCCACATGACGTCGAGGCCGGTTGCCTCGGCCGCGTCGACGAGTTCGAAGGATTCGGTGAACGCGTCGGCTTCGGACTGGCCGGGGCGGCGCTGAAACTCATGGAACATGCCGAATTCCATCGGCGTTTCTCCCTGCTTTTACAGGCTGATCGTCGCGCCGTTCGCCTCGTTCCGCAAGTCCCGGGACAACAACGGCGGCGCGATGCGGGTGCTTTCGCAGGGGGCCAGGGGCAGGTTGAAATCCGCAGGGGTCCGCGTGTCAGCCCAATACAACAATATGTTCCGCCAGAACCCTATCGGGTTCGTGAACAACTATACCGTCGATATCAAAACCTGGTTCGAAGGTTTGATGCGCACACCGCGTGATCCGGCGCATCAATATCTCCAGGCGTCGGCGTTGGCCGGCGTCTGCCGTTTCGATTTTGAGCCGGCTGGCGGGTTCCTGGGTTTTGGCGTGAACACCGTAACCGCGCGCGTGGTCGGCAATAACGGTATCGATGCCTACTGGGCTCCCTACCACGCCGGCGGCGGCCTGCCAGGCTATACCGATGTTTTGCGGCGCAACCCACCGACGCGGTTTGTGTTTACCGCCGGCATGAACGGTTGCGCATTCGTAGTGACAGATTCGCCGAGAGGCCCTGCATACATGCGGGTCTATCACCATCAGCACCCCGGCGATGCCAATAACCAGACGCAGGAATCCACCTCGGTCTGGCAGGCGATCGCCAATCAGGGGCAGCAGATCATTTCGGTTTCTTCATTCGAGGATTATGGCGGCACCCCGCCGCCGCATGGGTTCAATCCCGTCGCGTTCAATTTTCTGTATTACCGAAACAGCACCTGGGTCTACGTGAATCAGCCGCAGCAGTTCAACGCGCTCAGCCGGGCGCCCGCACGACGGCAGATAGGGCAGGTGACGGTGCGGTCGCTGTTCTGACCCTCCGAACGGAACGCCAGAACGCGATCGCGGGGGGTTACCGGGTCTTGGGGATCTCGAAGCCCGCGTCCCGCTCGATGTATTTCACGATCGCTGTCAGGTCCTCCTTGGCCGCGCCCTGGTGCATCGCGTGCTTGAACACCAGCCGGGCGGCCTGACAGACCCACATGGGGACGCCGAGTTCCTCGCCCTGCGCGATCGCGAGGTCGATGTCCTTCATCAGGATGTGCATCTCCGCGCCGTAGTTGAAGCTGCGATCGAGGACGGAGACCGGGAACTTGCTCTCGACCGCACTGTTCCGGCCGCTGCCGGCGCTGACCGCCGCGACCATGACCTCGGGATCCAGGCCGCCTTTGGCGCCCATCACGAAGGCCTCGGCCGTGGCGGCGAGGGCGACGGCGGACAGGATGTTGTTGGTCAGTTTCAGCACCTGCGCCGCGCCCGGCTTGTCGCCCGCAACGGTCAGGGTCTTGCCCCATTGGGAGATCATCGGGCGGATACGTTCGACCGCGGCCGGATCGCCGGACACCATGACCGACAGGGTTCCGGCTCTGGCACCCGGGGGGCCGCCGGAGATCGGGCAGTCAACGACGGTCACGCCTTGGGCGGCCATCGCGGCCTCGATCTCCCGCACGAACGGGACGCCGATGGTGCAGGTGTTGACCAGCAGCTTCATCGCTTTGCCCAGCGTCAATCCGTTGTCGCCGAAGGCCACGGCGCGGAAGGCGGCGAGGGTGGGGAGGGAGACGAACACGATCTCGCAGCGGTCGGCGAGATCCTTGGGGGAGGACGCGCGCAGGGCCTGACGTTCCAGCAGCGGCTGCATCGCGGCTTCGCGAATGTCATAGACGGTCAGCGTGTGGCCAGCGTCCAGCAGCCGATTGGCCATGGGCAGGCCCATGTTGCCGATCCCGAGGTATCCCGCGTCCATTGTCCGTGCTCCCGCTTTGCTGGGCGGATGATCGGGGGTTTGCGGCGGTGTCGCAAGGCTCAGGTGCGGGCCCACCGGGTGAACCCCGGGCATGACCGCACGCGATCTGACGATACCATCGGCATTGTCCCTGGGTTTGGACGGCTAAGGGTTTCTCACGGAGGACGCCGGGGAAGATAAATCCTCGGAAACCATCGAGTGAAACGCCCAACGGCCAGAACTCCGCGCCCTCTGTGGCTTGATCGTCCTCGGCGTCCTCTGTGAGAAACCTTCGGACGATCGAACCGCAAGAACGGCGCTGCGGAGACGGGTAGTCCGTTCAGCCGATTGGTCTGCCGTTACGCAATACGGATGACAACCTTGCCGACATGCGTCTGCCCTTTCAGGTGATAATACGCGGCTTTGGCATCGGCGAAGTCGAACACGCCGTCGATGACCGGCTCGATCTTGTGCAGGGCGATCGCGGCGTTCATCGCTTGGAACATCTGGCGGGAGCCGACATAGATGCCGCGCAGCACAGTGTTGCGGCGCAGGATCGGGGTCGGGTTGATCTCGCCGCCGGTCAGCACGCCGATCAGATGCACCTGACCGCCGATCCGCGCGGCCTCGACCGAACGTGCCAGGGTGCCGGCGCCGCCGACCTCCACCACATGATCGACGCCGCGGCCGTTGGTCAACGTCAGCACCTGCTCGTGCCATTCCGGGTATTGACGGTAGTTCACCCCATCCGACGCACCCAATGCCTTGATCCGGGACAGTTTGTCGTCGGAGGAGGAGGTGCCGATGACTCGCGCGCCGGCGGCGTGGGCGAATTGCAGGGCGAAGATCGCAACCCCGCCCGTGCCCAGGATCAGCACCGTCTCCCCGGTCCGCAGCGGCTTGCCGGCGTAAAGTGCGTTCCACGCGGTGAGCGCCGCGCAGGGCAGGGTGGCACCTGCCTCGAACGACAGATGCTCGGGCAAATGCACGACGCCGTCCTGGTCGAACAGCACGTACTCGGCCAGCACGCCGTCGATGGCACCGCCGCGCGAACTGTCGACGTGATACGGCTCCATGTCGCCCCCGAGCCAGTTTTGCATGAAGAGGCCGGCGACGTGGTCGCCGAGGGCGACGCGGGTCACGTCGGCACCCAGGCCGACCACTTCGCCGGCACCGTCGGAGAGCGGGACGAGATTCGGCGGCAGGGTGCCACGTGCGGCCCGGCCGGCGGCGACGTTGAGGTCGCGGTAATTCAGGCTGGCGGCACGCATTTTAACCAGAATCTGGCCTCGGCCGGGCTCCGGCGTGGGAACATCGCGGCTTTCCAGCGTGTCGATGCCGGCGGCCTGGGGGAAGAGATACTGTTTCATGAATACGGGTTCTTTCAGTAGCCGCGCCGTGTGTCGAACAGGTTGGGGAGCCGCTCGCCCGCATTATGGGCGCGAACGTTGTCCAGGAAAATCTCCAGGCTGCGGGGATTGTAGGTCGCGGGATCGTCGGCCGAGGTGTGCGGGCTGATCACCAGATTGGGCGTCGTCCAGAGACGATGGCCGTCGGGGATCGGTTCGGGGGTGAAGACGTCAAGCACGGCGCCGGACAAATGGCCGTTGTCCAGGAGGTCGCACAGCGCGTCCTGGTCGACAAGCTCGCCCCGGCCGATGTTCACGATCCCCGCGCCGTTCGGCAGCCGTGCGAGCCGGCGTCGGTCCATCAGGCCGCGCGTGGCGTTGGTCAGGGGGCAGGCCAGCAGCAAACATTCGGTGTCCGGCAAGACCGTGTCGAGGTCCGCCGTCGCGAGCACGCGTTCGCAATGCGGATGGGGCTTGGCCGCGGTTCGGATGCCGGTCACATGCATGCCGAAGCGGTGCGCATGTTCGGCGACCGCACCGCCCAATGTGCCGAGGCCAACGATCGTGATCCGCCGCCCCGCCAGGGCGCTGCCCCAGAGTTTCCGCCACTCTCCCGCGCGCTGGTGGGTGATCATTGCCGGGATGCGGTTGGCGAGCATGAGCACCGCCATGATCCCGAACTCCCCGGCTTTCACCGCGTGGGTGCCGCGGTTGTTCATCAGCGCGACCCCTGGCGGCAGCCAGTCGTAGGGCGCCAGACGGTCCAGGCCCGCATTGGTCACGAACAGAAGCTTCAGGTGTGGCGCCGAGCAGGGGAAGTGGGCCTTTACGATGCCGGCGTCGCACACCAGCGCCTCGGCTTCTTCCATCGCGGCGGCGAGGTCGGCGGCGGTCGAGCCGATGGACACCGCGTGGTGCGTTTCGGGGCCGGCGGCGGCATCCCACATCGTCTGGGAGAAATGGAAAAGTGGGTCGTCTATTGGGTTTTGCAGGTGGATACGCATTTGGGGCCTTCGGTGTGTGAGCGGAGGCTTGTCCGCGTCGGCGCCGGCGGTCAACGGCAGATATCGGCGGTTCGGGGGCGAGAGTAAAACATAACATTAGAGAATTATATATTTATATTATGAGGCCGGAATGGCGGTTGGCGATGGCGCTTCAACACAAAGTCGTAAAGACGCAAAGGCATGTGCATCCCGTCACTCTTCGCGCCTTTGCGCCTGATACGTTCTCCGCGTTAAAATGGCCAGCAAAACCAGCACCAACGGTGACAGGAACATCACCTCATCCCGCCAGGAGAATTAAACAAAATCAGATATCCATATGTTGCCCGCCTACCCCTCGTGCCGGTGCACATCGTGGACACGAATCCCGCCGAACTCCTCGGGCATCGTGAGCCATGCCCGGTGATCCAGCGTCGCCTTCGCGTCGCGGTAGCCGCTGTCCCAGTGCAACCGCATCGTCTCGGCGGAGAATTCGTAATCCTTCGCCTGCCCCTCGAACGCCGCCTGATGATAGATCAGATGCAGGATCGTGATCTCCGCCTGCTGCGCGAGGGATTCCTTCAGCGCCGCCTCCTCCTCGGACAACAGTTCCGGCGGAACCTTGTCCAGCACCCGTTTCAACACCTGATTGCTCCGGTGCAATGCCGCGGCCTGATCCGTCACCAGGCGCGTCCGGCTGGAGTACTGGATGTCCTTCTGGCGGGCGAGCACCTCGGACATCGTGCGCGGCATGGCACCGCTGGCGCTGAACAGATCCACCTGGAAAATCATCTGATCGAGGCTCCCGCCCCGTTCCAACACGTGCTGCAACGGGGTGTTGGACACCAGACCGCCGTCCCAGAACCAATCCGTGCCGACCCGCACCATCGGCAGAGCCGGCGGCAACGCCCCGCTGGCCATCACGTGCTCGGGGCCGATACGCTGGTCCGCGCGGTCGAAATATTGAAAATTGCCATTCAGCACATCGACCGCACCAGCGGCGTAGCGCACCGGACCGTCGTTGAGCAGATCGAAATCGATCAACTCGGCCAGGGTCTTGGCGAGTGGCGCGGTGTTGTAGAACGCCGTCGCCGAAGGGGAACCCGGCGGGCTGATCCACGGGTTCGGCAGGTTCGGCGTGAAGAAGCCCGGTTGGCCCAACGCCGTGGTCATCAGGGACGACCACGCACCCAATGCGGCTTTGGACGCGTCGTCGAAACCCGGCAGCCAGGAGACCGGCCGCGCGGTGATCGTGTCCCAGAACCGTCGCAGCCTCTCGACCCGGCGTTCCCGCGGGTTGCCGGCGATGATGGCGCTGTTGATCGCGCCGATCGACACGCCCGCTACCCAATCCGGCTCCAGTCCCGCTTCATGCAAAGCCTGATACACGCCGGCTTGATAGGCACCCAGTGCGCCGCCACCCTGCAAAACCAGGGAAATGCAGGCGCAGCCGGCGGGCCGCCACGGGGTGGCCGGGGATGATGCTTTGTCCATGATCGGTGCTTCTCCTTGTATCGGCGTTATCCCGTTGTATTATGCTGCAACGCAACATTGAAAAAGGATGCGACGATGTCCCTCAAAGGCAAGGTGGCGCTGGTTACGGGATCGACAAGTGGGATCGGTCTTGGGATCGCCCGAGCGCTGGCGGCCGAAGGGGCCGATTTGATCCTGAACGGGTTTGGCGACGCGGCCGCGATTGAAACCCTGCGGACCGGCCTCGCGCAGGAATTCAGCATCCGGGTCGCATACAGCGCCGCGGACATGAGCAAGCCGGCCGAAATCGCCGCCATGGGTTCGGAAGCCGAGGCAAGCATGGGCGGCGTCGATATCCTGGTGAACAACGCGGGCATCCAATTCGTCGCCAATATCGAGGACTTCCCCGAGGAGAAATGGCACGCGATCATCGCGATCAACCTCTCATCGGCCTTCTTCGCCTCGAAGGCGGTGATCCCGGGCATGAAAAAGAAGGGCTGGGGACGGATCATCAACGTCGCCTCCGCGCACGGGCTGGTGGCGAGCGCGCAGAAGGCGGCCTATGTGGCGGCGAAGCACGGGATCCTTGGCCTCACCAAGGTGGCGGCGATCGAACTGGCGAATGCCGGCGTGACGGTCAATGCGATCTGTCCGGGCTGGGTGAAGACGCCGCTGGTCGACCGGCAGCTTGAAGCCCGAGCGCAGAAGGAAGGCATCTCGGTGGAAAAGGCGGCGGGTGAGTTCCTGGCGGAAAAGCAGCCGATGCTGCAGTTCTCCACGCCCGAGGCGATCGGTGGGCTGGCGGTGTTTTTATGCTCCGATGCCGCGAGAACGATCACCGGCGTGCCGGTGTCGATAGACGGCGGCTGGGTGGCACAGTAAGCAGGCTTCCGGAGCTTTCCGGGAGACGAGGGGATGACGACCGAAGCCACGCGCTTCGCCGCGACCGAAGCCATGCGCTTCGCCGCGATGATGCACAAATCGGCGGATCTGAAGCGACGGATCGCGACCGAACTCGCCGATACCGTCGTGGCGGTCGTCGATGCCTGCGAAGCCAGCCTGCGCGGCGGCGGCAAGATCATGCTGTGCGGCAACGGCGGATCGGCCGGCGATGCGATGCACCTCGCGACCGAGATGCTCATACGTCTGCGTGGCTCGGTCGAACGTCCGTCTTTTCCGGCGCTGGCGCTGACCCAGGATCCCACGATGCTGACTGGCGCGGGAAACGACTACGGGTATGAACGCGTGTTCGAACGCCCGTTGCGCGGCCTGGGCAGGCGGGGCGACATCTTGTTCGGAATCACGACATCCGGCCGGTCCCCGAACGTCGTCCTCGCGTTGAAAGCAGCTCGGGAGATGGGCATCGTGACCGTCGGGCTGCTGGGTGGGGCAGGGGTCCCGGCCATCGAGCATTGCGATCACATTCTGATGGTTCCCGACCCCGAAACCGCACGGATTCAGGAATGCCACATCGCGTTGGGTCACGCGGTGATGGAATTGCTGGAGGACCGCCTGGTTGCGCGTCCCCTCGCATGACCGTACTCGTCACCGGCGCGGCGGGATTCATCGGCTTCCACGTTGCCACGGCGCTGCTGGCCCGCGGCGACCGGGTCATCGGTTTCGACAATCTCAACACCTACTACGATCCGCGCCTCAAAGAGGCTCGGTTGGCGCTTTTGCGCGAGTCTCCGGGTTTTCGGTTCATCCGGGGGGATGTGTCGGATCGCGCCGCAATGGAGACGGTCACGGCGGAATACCCCGATATCCAAGGCATCGTGCACCTGGCGGCGCAGGCCGGGGTGCGGCATTCGCTGGTCGATCCCTATTCTTATGTGACCTCGAATGTCATGGGACATCTGGTGGTGCTGGAGGCGGCGCGGCGTCTGAAGGGGCTGCGGCATCTGGTGTATGCGAGCACGTCGTCGGTTTACGGGGCGAATACGGCGATGCCGTTCCGGGAGACCGATCGGGTGGACACCCCGGTGTCGCTTTATGCCGCGACGAAACGGGCTGACGAGTTGATGAGTCATGCTTATGCCCACCTGTTCGGGCTGCCGCAGACGGGGCTGCGGTTCTTCACGGTCTACGGTCCGTGGGGGCGGCCGGACATGGCGTATTACAGCTTCGCGCGAGCGATTGTGGCTGGTGAGACGTTGACGCTGTACGACGGGGGGCTGCTGAAACGGGATTTCACCTATGTCGACGATATCGTCGCCGGTGTGGTGGGCGCGCTGGACCAACCGCCGGCGGCGGGGCCACGGGTCCTGAACATCGGCAACCACCGGGGCGAGGAGGTGCGGGAACTGGTGCGCCTGCTGGAGGATGCGCTGGGTAAAAAAGCGATCGTGCGGACCGCGCCCCGGCCGGCGGTCGATGTGGAGGAGACGTTCGCCTCGATCGACGCGATATCGGCGCTGACCGGCTTTGCCCCGAAAACGCCGCTTCTCCTAGGGATTCCTCGATTCGTGACATGGTTCAGACAGTGGCATGGCGTTTAGATGACGATTTTTGAAAAAACTGGGTTGACGGTCTGAGGGGCGGCCCTTAAAAGCCCGTTCACCGCAGCGGAACGGAGTTCTTCAACTCCCCCCGCTGCTTCTCTACCTCCGACGGTCAGAACCGTAGAGGTGGCACAGCAAGGCAAGTTGGTCTTGTGGCCTGCAAGTGCAGGTCATAGGCTGTTTGTCTTGGCTCTTTGAGAATTGAATAGGCTAGGAAGGGATACGTTGGCGGCGCCCTTGCGATTGTCCGGAGACGGATGATTGGGCAAGGTCTGACTGATGAGGATTTAGGCTCTTTGCAAGAGCTTGGTTCTTTGAGGTTTAGGGGCGCTGAGATGTATTCTTTTGATATAGATTAGCGCTTTGAAAACCATATGAGCACCGGGTCTGTTCGTTGAGGTTTCTGCTTTTGTAGGAACTAAGATGAACCTGAGAGTTTGATCCTGGCTCAGAGCGAACGCTGGCGGCATGCTTAACACATGCAAGTCTCACGGGCAGCAATGTCAGTGGCGGACGGGTGAGTAACGCGTAGGTATCTGTCCTTGGGTGGGGGATAACAGTG
>CAIRCM010000101.1 GCA_903877125.1 uncultured Acetobacteraceae bacterium
AGGTGGCCCGGACGAGCCGGGCCATGACGATTTGGGAGTGGTCGGCCGACTCGTCTAATTTTGGGCGTTGCCTTAAACTAATCGGCGGCGAGGTTCGGGGTCGGTTCCAGCGGTAGCCCGCCGTGACCGGTCAGGGCCTCGCCCTGCCGCCACATTTCCCAAGCGCGCTTCTTCATCGCCGGCAGCACCGAGGCCACCTTGTCCAGGTCCACGTCCGCCGCGATCCCAGGATAGCCGGCGCGGTCGATCATGGCGGCGATCTTGCGGTTCTCCAACTGCTCGAAGCACCATTCCAGCGGTTGATCGACCAGGGTCATGTCCCAGTAGATCCGGTGGTTCTTGTTGCGCGGACCGTAATGGTAGTGCGCGCCATCCCAGAAACAATCGAACGCCAACAGTTCGGTTTCCTCGACATAGGATTTGCGGGTGGAACCGCCGACATCCCCCAGAACATGGATCGCCAGTCCGCCATCCCCGACCGGCAGCCGCCGCATTTCCAGACCGAACCGGATATTGCCGGCCTCGAAAATATCGGTGCCACGGTTGTGCTTGACGGTGTTGCGGCGGGACCCGAACAGCGTCCAGGCGCATTCTTCCACCTCGGGCAGCACGCGCGCGACCGCGCCCAGGTCGGTCCGGTCGGCGATGTCCTTGTAACCCGCCCGGTCCAGCATCCGGCGCAGCTTGGAGCCCAAGGTCTTGATCGTCCAGCCGATAGGGTTGCCATCGGTGGTTGGGTCCATCTGGAAGCGTTGACCCAGGCCGTTGCTGGTCCGTTGCACATCGCCCAGCATCATCGGCGCGGCGATCTTCAGATCCGGGTTCTCCGGCCCGTAGATGTAGCTCTTCTCGATGTCGAAGCAGTTGAACCGCAGCAGTGCGGTTTCCCGCCCGCCGACATCGGACGCGACATCGATCGACACCCCCTGGTCGGCATGATCCTCGATATTGCCGTCCCAAAGCTCGTGACGGACGATGAAGGTCAGCGGTGCGGCGGCGAAGCGGGTCGCCTGCGAGATTTGCGCCATGGCCGGACGTTCCTTGTCAGAGGTTTGACGCAATACTCCGCGCCGGTGAGGGCACGTCTTTGATCTGGATCAAGCCGCCCGAATTGGGCGCTGCGGCTTCCGAAAGTGGAGATCAACAACCCGGCGGATCGCTTACACAAAGGACCTGACACTCTCCCGGCAGACCGACCAACCCAGTTTTTCAGCAGCCCCCCCTACGGCTTCAACCGCCACCCCGTCCGAAAGATCCACCAGACCGCAACCACACAAACCCCCATGAACCCAGCCGTGAACCCCAGGCTCGCCGCCACACCGACATCCCCAACCCCATAGAAACTCCACCGAAACCCGCTGACCAGATAAACCACCGGATTGAACAGGCTCACCGTCCGCCAGGGCTGCGGCAGCATGTCGATCGAGTAAAACGCCCCACCCAGAAACGTCAGCGGCGTCACCACCAGCGACGGAACGACCGCCAACTGCTCGAAATTCTTCGCCCATATTCCAATAATAAACCCAAACAAACTGAACGCCGCCGCCGTCAACACCAGAAACGCGCCATCCAAAACGGATGCAGAATCCGAACCTCCGTGAAAAACGTCGCCGTCACCAGAATAATCAGCCCGATCATCACCGATTTGGTCGCCGCGGCCCCAACAAACGCCGTCACCGTCTCGATCCCCGAAAGCGGCGCCGAAAGCAGCTCGAAAATCGTCCCCACGAACTTCGGAAAGTAAATCCCAACCGAGGCGTTGGAAATACTCTGCGTCAGCAACGCCAGCATGATCAGCCCCGGCACGATGAACGCCCCATACCCGACCCCGCCGACCTCCTGCATCCGCGACCCGATCGCACCGCCGAACACAATGAAATACAGCGCCGTCGTAATCACCGGCGTCGCCACGCTCTGCCAGACCGTGCGACGGGTACGCGCCATCTCGCCACGATAGATCGCCCACATCCCACGAATATTCACGCCGCGCGCTCCACCAGTTCGACGAAAATGTCCTCGAGCGAGCTTCGGCTCGTCTCCAGATCGCTGAACCCGACCCCCAGGTCGCCCAACCGCCGCAGCAGACCCGGCATACGCACATCATCGGCGTCGAACGTGTAAACCAGCCGCCGCCCCTCATCCTCCAGCACCAGCGGCCAGTCCCGCAGCCCATCGGGCAGCCTCGCCATCGGGTGCGTCAACGTCAGCGTCAGCCGCCGCTTGCCGAACCGACGCATCAGCGCGGTCTTGTCCTCGACAAGCAAAATCTTGCCGCCGTCGATCACCCCGACCCGGTCCGCCATCTCCTCGGCTTCCTCGATGTAATGTGTCGTCAGGATGATGGTCACGCCCTTGCCCCGCAGCTTGCGCACCAGCGCCCACCTGTCCCGCCGCAAATTGACATCCACCCCGGCCGTCGGCTCATCCAGAAACAGCAGATCCGGCTCGTGGCTCAACGCCTTGGCGATCATCACCCGTCGCTTCATCCCGCCCGACAGCGTCTGGATCCGGCTGTCCCGCCGGTCCCACAGCGACAAATCCCGCAACAATGCCTCGATATACGCCGCATCCGGCGGGCACCCGAACAGACCCCGGCTGAAATTCACCGTGTTCCACACCGTCGCGAAAATATCGACCGCGATCTCCTGCGGCACCAGCCCGATCCGCCCCCGCGTCGCCCGAAAATGCTCGGTCGTGTCCAGCCCATCCACCGTGATCCTGCCCGACGTCTTCCGCGCCGTGCCGCAGACGATGCTGATCAAGGTCGTCTTGCCCGCCCCGTTGGGCCCGAGCAGCGCGAAGATTTCGCCGCGCTCGATCGCCAGATCCACGTTGTCGAGCGCTTTCAGCCCGGAATCGTATTGCTTGTTAAGCGCGGAGATCGAAAGGATAGGCGGCATGCAAGCTCCCAAGGACGCCGGACGGGCGTGTCATAGATAGGCAGCTTGAGCCTTGATGCCACCCAATGATGCGTTCCGTCGGCGACCGCGAACACCGGCCATCATCGTTCATCCCGTTAATCCGTGTAAAAAACTTTCTTCCGCCCAACCACGCCGCCGGCCCCCGCATTTGCCGAACGCCGCCCATACAACCACAATCCCCCCAGCGACCAATCAAGGACTCCCAATGCCCGCCCAAGACCTGCCCCCTCAGGAGATGCTGGATCAGGACACCCCAGACACCATCCGCGTCACCGAACAGCAAGCCCGAGACATCGGCGAATCTGCCCTCCGCCGCATCGGCTACAGCGCCGAGGATGCCGCCATCGTCGTCGACCAGCTCGTCGACAACGCCCTCTGCGGCTACCGTTTCGCCAGCCTCCCCCGCATCCTCACCATCGCCGCCGACCAGCGCACCTACAAGGATCGCGCCCCCGTCCGCATCGTCCGCGAAACCCCGTCATCGGCCCTCGTCGATGGCGGCAACCAGGTCGGTTACATCGCTGCCTTCCGCGGCGCCGAAATCGCCGCCGCCAAGGCCAAAGCCACGGGCATCGCCATGGTCGGCGTCTACAACAGCTTCTACAGCGGCCGGAACGCCTTCTTCGTCGAGCACATCGTCAAACAGGGCCTCGTCGCCATCCATTCCTCCAGCGCCAAACCCCACGTCCTGCCCCCCGGCGGCGCCGCCCCCGCCCTCGGCACCAACCCCTTCTGCGTCGGCTTCCCCTCCGCCAAAGGCCCCGTGATCTACGACATCGGCACCGCCTCGGTGATGTGGGGCGAAGTCCTCCTCATGGCCCGCCTCGGCCACCCCCTCCCGGACGGCACCGGCTTCGACAAGGACGGCAACCCCACCACCGACGCCGCCAAAGCGGCCGAGGGCGGAGTCGCCCCCTTCGGCGGCCATAAGGGCTTCGGCCTGTCCTTCGCCATCCAGGCGCTCGGCCTCCTCGCCGGCGCCGCTTTGACCACCGGCAACGTCGCCGACTACGGCTTCCTGTTCATCGCCATGGACCCCGCCGTCATGCTCGGCCCCGACCAGTTCGAACAGCAAATGACCGAGCTGGTCGAACGCGTCAAAGCAACCCCGAAACAACCCGGCGTCGACGAAATCCGCATCCCCTCCGAACGCGCCTTCCGCGAACGCGAACGCCGCCGTATCGAGGGCATCGTGCTGGACCGCGCCGTCGTCGATGCCCTCAACGCGTTATAGGCAAAACCATGAAGAAGCTCGTTGCTGTCCTGCTCCTGCTCGCCGCCACCGCCCAGGCGCAAACGCCGGAGCTGATCGCCGCCGCCAAAAAGGAAGGCAAAGTCGTCTGGTACACCGGTCTGATCGTCAACCAGATCGTCCGCCCGCTGTGCGAGGCCTTCCAGGCCAAGTACGGCATCCAGGCGAGCTATAGCCGTCACGACGAAAACGAACTGGCCATGGTCTTCGCCACGGAAACCCGAGCCGGGCGCATGCAGGTCGATGTGATGGGCAGCGTCGCCGGCGTGACCGATACGATCCCCGTCAGCGAAATGGAACCGTTCACGCCCACGAGCGCGGCCGATTATCCCCCGGACTCCGCCACGGCGGACAATATCTGGCACTCCACCAACGTCATCATCCACACTGTCGGCATCAACACCGACCTCGTGAAGGGCGACGACGTGCCGCGTACCTTGCAGGACCTGCTGAACCCGAAATGGAAGGGCAGGATCGCCTGGAGTTCCGGCCTCGGCATGGCCGGCCCGCCGGGATTCATCGGCATGATCCTCTCGACGATGGGGCCGGATGCCGGCATGACTTATCTGAAACAATTATCCGCTCAGAAGATCGTCAACGTGCAGGGCACGCCGCGCGCCGTCCTCGACCAGGTCATTGCCGGCGAGTATCCGATCGCCTTGCAGATCGTCAGCTACCACGCCTCGATCAGCGCCGCGCAAGGCGCCCCTGCCGCTTGGCTGAAGATCGAGCCGGTGATCGCCAACCATAATTACGTGGGGCTCGTGAAACATGCCCCGCATCCCAACGCCGCCCGCCTGTTCATCGATTTCGCGCTGTCGGAGGAAGGCCAGACCGTCTTCCGCAAAGCCGGCTACATTCCCGCCAACCCAAAGATCCAGGCCGGCTATCCCGACACCAAACCCCAGGACGGCGGCTACAAATCCTTCCTGTTGACCCCGGAAAACGCCGGCCCGCACTACAAGGAATGGCTGAAAGTCTATTCGGAGCTGTTCAAATGACCGACCGTAACCTGCGCGCCTTCTTCGACCCCGCCAGCATCGCCGTCATCGGCGCCAGCGCCGAAACGACCCGCGCCGGCGGCCGCGTCCTCGCCGCCCTCGCCGCCGCCGGCTACCCCGGCAAAATCTACCCGGTCAATCCAAACCAGACCGAAATAAACGGCCTGACCTGCTACAAATCGATCGCCGCCATCCCGGACAGTGTCGAACTCGCCGTGCTCTGGTGCGTCCCGAAGGACGCGATCACCTCGTGGGTGAAAGTCCCACCCGGGCAATGGTCGGTTGGCCCGGTAGCTGGCAGGCGGTTTAACTGGGTAACTGGTTGGATCGAAG
>CAIRCM010000102.1 GCA_903877125.1 uncultured Acetobacteraceae bacterium
CGACGCGGTCCCAACGGTGCAACCGATCTCGCGTGCGATGGCCCGGGTACTCCGAGCGGATGCGGCGAGGAGAACGATCCGAGCACGATCGCGCATGCGCGCCTCGCTCTTGCGGGAACCAGCGAGCGCTTCGAGGGCCTAACGCTCCTCCACGCTCAGGACGATCACGGTCGCCAGGGGAATCGCTTTCATACCCCCTACGAATCATGACTCAGGTTCCAGCGATAGTGGGTACTAGCGCGCAACAGGTGCCGCTCGGCCCTCTTCTGATCCCGAAGCCTTTGTGTGATGACAGGATTCACGCCGCTATACATGGTCGCCTATGACGTCGTGCCTCAATCGCGGTTGGTTTTGACTGAAATTTCCAGAGATCGTTGTCACGTCAAGGCGGAGCATACCGCCGTCGGTGATTTACCTCGTTGAAATAAACGTAGAGATACCCGAATACGCAGCCAGCGCGGTGACGATCTGTTTGACCAACCCGTCCCAATCGCCGGATGCGGGCTGACGGAACAGCCGAGCGGTCGGGTACCACGGGCTGTCCGTCCGGTCATGGAGCCAACGCCATTCGGCCGCGTGCGGCAGCATGATCCAAACCGGCTTGCCCAATGCCCCCGCCAAATGCGCGACACCGGTATCAATCGTAATCACCAAATCCAGTGCCTCGATCAGCGCGGCGGTTTCCGCGAAATCCGTCAACGCGGCCCGATGATCGAGAACAGGGTGCCCAGCCTGCGAAAAATCCAAATCCGCCGCGCATATTTCCTTTTGCAAGGCGTGCCATGTCGCCGGACGATGGTCAAAAAGCCCTGCCAGTGCGGACAGGCTGGTAGATCGCCTCGCACCTGGATTTGTACTCGCCCAGGCTAGGCCAATATGTTTGGATCCGCCGTCAAGACGAGACCTCCAGTGCTGCACCCGCCCCGGGTCGGCGCGCAGGTACGGTACGTTAGCCGGAATGGTCGCAACCGTTGTGCCGAAAGCAAGCGGCAAACTCAGGAAGGGCGTGACAATATCGTGCGGCGGCGCGAGTTCGTCCTCGCCAATCACCCCGGCCACCCCCGGCATCATCGAGAGCAGCGATTTCAAATCGTCATACACGCTCAGATACACGGTGGCGCCACGCTCGGTCAGCAGCGGCGCATATCGCGCGAACTGGATGATATCGCCGCGCCCTTGTTCCCGAACCAGTAGCACCCGCTTGCCCGCGAGATTGTCGATGTCCGGGACGGTCGCACCCTCCGGTGGCTCGTCGAACGCGGCGATCTGCCAGCGATATTCGTAGCCCCGCCATCCCGCCGCGAAGTCCCCCATCCGAAGCTGCACAAGGCTCTCATACCATGTGAGCTCCAGAAATTCGGTCCCGCGGGCTCGCACATCCCGCAACAGGGTCGCCGCTTCCTCCGGCCGGCCGAGCTCCACCAGAACATAACCGAGGCAGCGTGCAACCGTCGCGATCCGCTCCGCCGGCGCGGCGGCGGCATATGCGCGTTCAAGCGTGGCACGATAGGTCTCGGCGGCTTCGGTCAACGCGCCCTGCTTCTCCAGAGCCGCGGCGAGGTTGAAGCGGGACGGCAGATGATCCGGCGCGTGCACAAGCGCCGTACGAAAGGCCTGGATCGCGTCCGCACCCCGATCAAGCTGGCCCAATGCCGCCCCGAGATTGTTCAGCGCGTCGGCATGCCCCGGTTGGGCGCGCAGCATGGCCTGCGATATCGCCAGGGCGCGGGTGGGCTGCTCCAACGCCAGCCACGCGTTGGCTCGGTTGAGATTCAACGGCGCCACATCGCCGTTCAATCGTGCCGCGCGCTCCAGATAACATGCGGCATCGGCGAGGCGATTGCGATGAAGGCACAAAACGCCGAGCAGATGCAGCGCATCGAAATGCCTGGGCTCCTGCGCGACGATGGCCGCTGCGCATGTCGCGGCGGCATCGTATTCCCCCGCCGCGTAGTGGGCGGCGGCCCGAGCAAGCAATGTTGCCGGGGCCTCGGCCATTACGGACGGGATTTGCGGGCCGGTTTGGGATGCTTCGGCGCCGGTGTCCGCTTGGCTTTCGGTGCCGGCTTCGGCGGAGTCTTGCCGGCGCGCATGTCGGATATGGTCATCCGCGTCGTGATCTGTTCGGGATTCACGCGCAACTCGATCAGGGCCGGCTTGCCGCTTTCCACCGCGCGGCGGAACGCGGGGGAGAACTGGGCCGTCTCGGTGACGACTTCGCCATGCCCGCCAAAGGCCTCGATATATTTGGCGAAATCGGGGTTGGTCAGCGCGGTGCCGGACACCCGGAAGGGATGGTGGCGTTCCTGGTGCATCCGGATCGTGCCGTACATCTGGTTGTTGAACACCAGCACAATCGGTGCGACACCGTGATGGAAGGCGGTCGCCAGTTCCTGCCCGGTCATCATGAAGCCGCCGTCGCCGACCATGGACACAACCATCCGATCGGGGAATGCGATCTTGGCACCGATCGCGGCGGGGACCGAGTAGCCCATCGCCCCGTTGGTCGGCCCGATATATCGCTGGTTTTCGCCAAAATTCAGAAACCGCGTGGCCCATCCGGCGAAATTTCCAGCGTCCGTAGTCACGATCGCGTCTTCGCCCAGCATCGTTTCCAATTCCCGCATCGCGGTGCCGAGGTTCAGGGCGCCCTCGTAATTCGGTACCGCCCGCTGCGCCTCACGAAGCGAGCGCAGGTCTTTGGTCCAACCGGTCCAGGCCGGCTTCGCGATCGGGTCCAACCCGGCCGCGGCGATGGCGAAGGTGTTGAGGTCCGATACGATGCCCAGAGCGGGGCGGAACACCCGGCCGATTTCGGCGCCATCGGGGAGGACTTGGATGATCGGTGTGGCCCCGGCCATGTCCAGCAGCGTGTAGCCCTGGGTGACCGCATCGCCGAGGCGGCTGCCGATCGCGAGGATCAGGTCGGCTTCTTTGATTTTGCCGAGCAATCCGGGGTCGGAGCCAACGCCGACATCGCCGATGAAATGCTCATCCTGCCCGTTGAAATGGGCCTGGCGGCGGAACCCGGTCGCGACCGGCAGGCGATTTTTGGTCAGGAAGGCATGCAGCGCCGCGCGTCCGGCCGGGCTCCAGCAGGAACCGCCGACAATGGCGATCGGTTTCTTCGCTTTCGCGATGATTTTCCGCATCTCCAGCATCGCCGCTGGATCAGGAAAGGCGACGGAGACGGGCACGCGCGGCAGGTCGGGCACATCGGCTTGAACACGCTGCATTTCCTCCGACAGCGCGATCACCACCGGGCCTGGGCGGCCGGACGTCGCCACGTCGACCGCATGGGCAACGACTTCGGGGATCCGGCTGGTGTGATCGATCTGGGTAACCCATTTCGCCAGCGGTGCGAACATCTGGCGGTAGTCGACCTCCTGAAACGCGTCGCGGCCCGTGTCCTCATGCGGGATCTGACCGACAAAGAGCAGCATCGGCGTGGAGTCCTGGAACGCCACATGCACCCCGATGGAGCCATGGCAGGCGCCCGGGCCGCGGGTCACAAAGGCGGCGGCGGGGCGGCCGGTCAGCTTGCCGTAAGCTTCGGCCATGTTCACCGCACCGGCTTCGAAGCGGCAGGTGACAAGCTTCAGCTTGTTGTGGACGTCATACAAACCGTCCAGCGCGTCCAGGAAGGATTCGCCCGGCACCTCGAACACATGGTCGATGCCTTGTGCTACCAGCGCATCGGCCAGGATGCGTCCGCCGTGTCTTGGCGTCGTCGCGGATTTACGGGTGCGGTCCAGAGCCATGCTGTCGAGTCTCCGATGGAGGTATTGACGCAACGGTATAGGGGCGGTGGCGCGGTTCGTCACCTCGCGGCCTGCGGAAGCGTTGGCCGGACGGGGCCGGACCACCTATAGTCGGCGCTCCATCAGCCACGGAGGCCATGCATGCGCGCCATCTTTGTTCAGATCAAATGCGAGATGGGCCAGGCCTACCAGGTCGCCAGGGCCGCCGCTGACGGGATCGAGGAAATGTCGGAGCTTTTTTCGACCTCCGGCCAATACGATCTGCTGGGCAAGTTCTATCTGGATCCGGACCGCGACGTCGGCCTGTTCGTAACGGAAAAAATCCAAACCCTGCCAGAGGTGAAGGACACCTATACGATGATCACGTTCAATGCCTTCAGCGGTGGCCCGGCATGAACGCAAAACCGCTGATCTTCGCCGCGGTGCTGGCGCTCGGCGGCTGCAAGCCGCCCGAGGCGGCCAATATTGCCCCACTGGATGTCGATTTTTCCTGGGTCGGAACCGCGCGCTGTACCTCGGTGCCACCGGAATTCAAGATCGGCCGCGTGCCGCCCGCCACCAGGACGCTGGATTTTACCTTCCGCGCGGGCGGGGCAGGCGGCTCGATGCAAGGTGGGGGGACGGTTGCCTATACCGGCTCTCCCGTGGTGCCGGCGGGATCGTTCCATTACCTCGGTCCGTGCCCGTTGGGTACGCAGAACTATCAGTTCACGGTGCAGGCACTGGACGCATCCGGCACGGTGATCGGGCGCGGTGCGGCATCGCATCCGTTTCCCCCGTAACGCCCGCAAAGCGATCGGCCTGACCGCATCCGATCAGGCCGATAAAATCTAGCCCCGCGCCGCTCGGATTGCCTCCCAGACGCGCCCGGGTGTCGCGGGCATGTCAAAATGCCGGATACCCACATCCGCCAGGGCATCGTTGATCGCGTTCATCGCCGCCCCCAGCGCGCCCACCGTTCCCGCTTCGCCCACGCCCTTGGCGCCGAGCGGGTTGACGGCCGTGGGCACTTCGCGGGTCGCGAGACGGAAGTCCGGATATTCGTCAGCGCGGGGCATCTGATAATCCATGAAGGACGCCGTCAGCATCTGGCCGGATTGCCCGTCGTGGATGATTACCTCGCCCAACGCCTGACCGACACCCTGCACCACGCCGCCATGGATCTGGCCGGCAACGATGAGCGGGTTCAACACCTTGCCCAATTCCTCGACCGCACTGTAGCGCACGATTTCGGTCACGCCGGTTTCGGGGTCGATTTCGACCTCGCAGACATGGGTGCCGTTGGGGAAGGTCACAGCGGTCGGGGTGAACTCCCCGGATTCGACCAGCCCGCCCTCCTCGCCGGGTTTGATGCCCTCATTCGCCGCCCGGCCGAGATCGGCGAGGGTGACGAATTTGTCGGTGCCGGCGACGGTGAATTTTCCCTCGGCGAATTCGATGTCCACCACGGCGGCTTCCAGCAGTTCGGACGCCAGCTTGCGCGCGGTTTCAAGCACCTTGTCGACGGCCAGCATCACAGCCGACCCGCCGATGCAAAGCGCGCCGGAACCGCCGTTGCCCTTGCCCCAGGGGATCAGGTCGGTGTCGCCGCCGTCCCATTTCACGTTCTCGATCGGGATGCCGAAGCGGTCGGCGACGATCTGCGTCATGGTCGTTTCCAGACCCTGACCGACCGACATCGAGCCGGACCGCAACGTCAGCGTGCCGTCGGCTTCCAGCCGCAGGGTGGACAGATCCTTGGCCGGGCGAAGGAACGGGCCGCCGGCCACCTCGATACAATTGCACAGGCCGATGCCGCGCAGTTTGCCCCGCGATTTGGCTTCGGCCCGCCGAGCAGCGAAGCTGTCGAGTTCGGACAATTCGGCGGCCTTGATCATGTTGCCCTCGAACTCACCGCAATCGTAGGTGAAGGTCAGGGCGGTCTTGTAGGGCATCGCGGTCGGCGGAATCAGGTTGCGGCGCCGCAGTTCGAACGGGGAAATCCCGGTTTCGCGGGCCGCCACATCGATCAGACGCTCGATCGCATAGGTCGCCTCGGGCCGGCCGGCGCCCCGATAGGCGGCGGTGGGCACCGTGTGGGTCATGACGCCGCAGACCTGCGCGGCGATGGCCGGAATGTCATACACGCCCGCGATGCCGCCGATATTCCCCACCCCCCAGCCTGACCGACCGGAGCAGTAGGCGCCGATGTTGCAGTCCCAGCGGAGCTTGAGGGCGGTGAACTTGCCGTCCGCGTCCAGGCCAAGTTCGGCCGCGATGTGCATTTCGCGTGCCTGTTCGTCCGTCAGCAGTCCCTCGGTGCGTTCGGAAATCCACCGCACCGGACGGGCGAGTGTCCGTGCGGCCCATGTGATCAGGACCTCTTCGACGTGTACGCCGGATTTCATGCCGAAGGAGCCGCCGACGTCGCCAGGCACCACCCGAATATCCGTGGGCGCGATACCGAAATTGTCCTTCGCCATACCGTTGCGGAGATTGAACGGCGACTGGTGCGACGCATGCACCACCGGCCGTCCATCCGGACCCAACTCGGCCCAAACCCCGCGCGGCTCCATCGAATTGGCGGTGCAGCGGGAGACGGTGAAATTCAGCTTCGCGACATGGGCGGCCTTGGCGAGATTGGCCTCGGTCGCCTCGGCATCGCCACGCTTCCAGAGGAAGCCGATGTTATCGGCGAATTCGTCCCAAACCGCGGGGGCGCCGGGCTGCTGGGCGGCCATGGGGTCGGTGACGACGGGCAGTTCGCTGTAGTCGACCTCGATCGCCTCGGCGGCTTCCTTGGCGGCGGCCAGCGTGTCGGCGATGACCATGGCAACGGCTTCGCCAACGAAGCGGACACGGCCGTCAGCCAGCAGTTTGCGGTGGGTTTTGGCGGACGGGGAACCGTCGGGCCGGGTGAAGCCGAGGCCACCAGGAATGGGCGCGACGTCGGTCAGATCGGCATTGGTATACACCCCGACCACGCCCGGCATCGCGCGTGCGGTGGCAACGTCGATGCGCTCGATGCTGGCGTGCGCGTGCGGGGAGCGGAGGAGGAACGCGACCAGCATGCCCTCGGCCTTGCCGTCGGCTGCGTAGCGGCCCCCGCCGGTCAGCAGCCGCACGTCTTCGCGGCGGCGGACGGATTTGGTCTGCACTGCGGTCATGGCACTCGATCCCCGTTGCTTATCGTCCCGGCGAGTTTGCCACGGACTGGCGCTGGGGGGAAATGGGCGACGCCAGCCGCCGCCCCTCCTGAAACACCGCCAGCCACGCAATCGCGAACAGGCCGGCCAACACCAGCGTAAAATCGAAGCCCATCGTGCGCGACATGAGCGCCGAGCCGGTAATGCCGTAGAATACGAACAGGTTGATGTTCAGCATGGCGGCAACGAGGATCAACATGGACCTGTGCCGGGGCCGGCCGGTCTCATGCGCGAGGAGCAAAGCCGGCACGACCGCGACAAACCAATGGTTCTCGTGGACTGCGGTGTTCCAGACGCCGTAGGTCAGCACCCCCAAAACCATGAAGAACAGCATATTCGCGTAGGTCTTGGGGCTGCGCATGTGACTGCAGACCGTGGCCAGCATGACAATGCCGAACACCAGACGGACCGGGCGCAGTTCGCCGGCCGAGAGCAGCATCACCGGTAACTGGTCCGCGGCATGAAATGACGGATCGCGGAGGAGCAGCAGCGGGTAGCTCAGCAGCCACGGCAGGTTCAGGGCGGTGCCGCTGAGAAAAGGATGCCGCGTGGCGTTGTGGAACGCGATCCAGGTGGAGACACCGAAGATCGCGGTCGTGATCGCGGTGATCAAGGCGACAATGGCGAGGAGGCGCCATGTCAGACGATCGCGCGTCAGTCGAGGCAGCCCGGCAAGTCCATCGATCCGCAGAAGCTGAATGGCCAGGAACGGCGCCAGCAGCAGGACTTGCCACTTCACCAGCGCCGCCGCGGCGAACCAGAATACGGCGCGGCCCGGATGCTCCGCGCGCGTCGCGGCCAGGGCGGCGATGACGAATGGCACCGTCATGATGTCGGTATAGCCAAGGCCGGCGGTGGTCAGCAGCGTCGCGGCGTAAAACGCCAGGACGATCGGCAGCGAGCGCGTGACCGCCCAGATCATCCCGGACGAAACCAGCGCCCAAACCAGCAAAACCGCTTTGTAAACCAACAGATGGGAGGCCTGCAGCGCGTCGGCGACCGCGGCCACGATCACGAGCAGGGTGCAGCCGATCGGCGGATATTCGCCGCCGTGGAGATCCCAGTTACGCCCGAGGAAAGTCGCCTCCCATCGGCCGACGATGGCGGCATAGCCGGACCGGATTCCCGAACGATAGAGCTCGTCGCCCCACCGCAGGAACACATCGACGTCCATCGTGCCCGTAGAAGGGAGCAGCACCACCGAAAGGCATATCAGCAGTGCCAATGTCAGCAGGCAGGCGAGCCTGCCTTCAAGCGCGGTTGGGTGCGCGTCCACATCAGGCTCTTTGCGAGCCGGGAATTAGTGCTGCATGCCCCAGCGCCGCACGGTGCGGTTCTCGATGGTGCGGAAAATCACGTTTTCCACCAGCAGGCCGATCATGATGATCGTCAGCAGGCCAGCGAACACTTCAGGAATATCGAGCTGGTTTTTGCTCTCGAAAATATACCAGCCCAGCCCGCCTTTGCCGGATGCTACGCCGAACACCAGCTCGGCCGCGATCAGGGTGCGCCAAGCGAACGCCCAGCCGATCTTCAGGCCCGCTAGGATCGAGGGAAACGCAGCAGGGATCAGGATTTTCAGCACGAGGCCGAGCCCGGACAGCCCGTAATTCCGGCCAACCATGCGCAAAGTGGGGGAGACCGCTCGGAACCCGGCATGCGTATTCAGTGCCAGGGGCCAGAGGACAGAGTGCACCATCACGAACACCAGACTGCCGATCCCCAACCCGAACCAGATCAGTGCCAGCGGCAGCAGCGCGATCGCCGGCAGCGGGCTGAACATCGCCGTGACAGTTTCGAGAAAATCGGTGCCGACCCGGGTGGTGATCGCCAGGATCGTCAACAGCGCCGCCAACGCGACGCCCACCCCGAAGCCGATCAGCAGTACCTGGATCGAAGTCGCCGCGCGGTCGATCAGTACGCCGCTTTTCAGGCCGCCCCACAACGCGATGACAGTGTCGCTGAAGGTCGGCACCAGCAGTTGGTTGTCCAGATGCCGGCCGTAAAGTTCCCAGGTCGCCGCGATCAGGATCAGAATGACGACCTTGCGCAGCCAGACCTGATTGAACAGCTGTTCGAAGATTGTCAGCTTCTGCTGGATGACGCCGAATTCCTCTGAACTGCTGAGTTCGCGGGTAATCTCGGGGCGGGAGATATCCTCAGACATGTTCGTCCTCCTCCACGCGGTCGGCGAACAGCATGTCGTGGATGCGGGCTTCCAGCGCCGCGGCATGCGCCGGATCGGCGTCGCGGGCGACACTGTTCATTTCGGCTTTCACTTGGCCGGGATGCGGGGACAGCAGCAGGATGCGGTTGCCGATCTTCACCGCCTCGGCGATCGAGTGGGTGACGAACAGGACGGTGAATTTGGTTTCGTCCCACAGGGCGAGAAGCTCATCCTGCATGCGCTGACGGGTGAGTGCATCGAGTGCGGCGAACGGCTCGTCCATCAGCAGGATGTCGGGTTCCATCGCCATGCCGCGCGCGATGGCCACGCGCTGCTTCATACCGCCCGAGAGGGTGTGCGGATAGGCATCGGCGAAGCGCGTCAGATGCACCTTTTCGATATTTTGCATCGCCTTGTCGTCGGCCGCCTTGCCGCGCAGCTTCCCCGACGTTTCCAGCGCGAACATCACATTCTGACGCACGGTTTTCCAGGGCAGCAGTTGGTCGAATTCCTGGAACACCATCATCCGGTCCGGCCCAGGGCGTGTGATTTTGGTGCCCTTGAGGTGAATTTCACCCTCAACCGGCGCGATGTATCCGCCGACAGCCTTCAACAGCGTCGACTTTCCGCAGCCCGAGGGGCCGAGAAGGACGAAGCGGTCGGACCGCTGGACGGAAAAATCCACCCGATAGGTCGCGGTGACGAGGTGCTCGCGCGTTTTGTACTGCAACGTGACACCACGCACGTCCAGCAATGGCGGCGGCAAGGTATGGTCCAACATGATCCCTACTGTTCGGTGGCGGGCTCGCCCAGGTCTTCGCCGTTCGGCGTTTCGGCGTGCACCTTTACGGTGCCTCGGCCCGCAAGCCAACCGGCAGCCTGCTCCGCGCGCGACAAAGCGTTGTCGAGCGCCGCCATCGTGGCGGTGAGGTCTTCGGAGTCATCCTTTTCCCACGCGCGCATCGCCCAGCCCCAAACGGCCATCAGGCCGCGGACCCGGAGCTCGCCCAGCGGCCCGGCGGTAGGGACGCCGGCGGCCTGAAGCATCCAGCGCATGCTCCGACGGGTGGCGCAGAGCAGCAGAAGGGCGGTGCAGGGATCGAAAGGCAGAGAGCGGGCAACCGCGAGGATACCTTCCCGCTGGGCCTGCAATGCATCGAAGCGACGGATCAGCAGCCCGAACAGGCGGTCGCGAACAGTGCCTTCCTCGGGCGTGTCTTCCAGCGTCAGTTGATCTGCCATGCGGTTGAAGGCAAGCAGGATCGCGGCCTTGGAGGGGAAGCGCTGGCGTGCCCGCGCCAGCGGTAGGCCCGCCGCTCGGGCGGCAGAGGGGACCGTGACGGCGCGCCAACCCCCCGTTCCCGCGAGGGCGAGGGCGGATGCGATCAAAGTGTCGTCGAATGTGGTGTCGTCCATGGGGGGATCATGGGCTGGGACGGGTGGCGGATTCAAGGCGTCGTGTGGCACGGCACGCATCAATCGCGGTCGTTGCGGTCGCGGACACCGGTCACGCCTTTGAGGGGCCGTCTCAATCTCCGCGCCCGTCCGAGTGTCGCCCATGGATGATGCCATGGGGCGAATCCCAAAATCGCGCTTCGCGCATCCGGCGGAAGGCCCTAACCTGCCGCATTCTCCCTCGATCGGAATCCCCCCATGAAAGGCCTCTTCCTCGACGCCGTCGACGACCTCGCCGAAGTCTGCCAGCGCGTAACCCGGCCCGGCGACCCGCCGGTCGCGATCAACGAACAGGCCGAAATCCCGCCAGCTGACCTGCCACGCCTGACCGCGGGCTACGACTTCGTCTTCAACGATCACTCGCAAATGCCAACCGAGGCAATGCGCCAGTGCCAGGGCCTCAAGCACGTCATTTTCCTCGGCACCGGCGCGCGCAGCTACATGAACCCCGAGGAACTCGCCGAACTCGGCATCACCGTGCATATCATCAAGGGCTACGGCGACACCGCCGTCGCCGAACATACGATCGCCCTGATGTGGGCCGCCGCCCGCGGCATTGCCGCGATGGACAGCGGCATGCGCCAAGGCCAGTGGTTCCGCACCGAGGGCATGGAACTCACAGGAAAAACCATCGGCTTGTTGGGTTACGGCGGCATCGGTGCCGAGGTCGCGCGCATCGCCGGTGGATCGGGCATGAAGGTCCAGGCCTGGAACCGCACCCCGAAGGACGTGCCCGGCGTGATCTTTGCCGATCTGGACACCGTGCTGGCCACCAGCGACGTGCTGTCGATCCACCTGCTGCTGAATGACGAGACCCGTGGCTTCCTGTCGAGGGAGCGACTCGGGCAGATCAAGAAGGGCGCCATCCTGGTGAACACCGCGCGCGGTGCGATCGTCGATGAGGCCGCGATGATCGATGCCCTGCGCGCCGGCGATCTACGCCATGCGGCGTTGGACGTTTTCGCCACCGAACCGCTGCCCGCCGGCCACCCGCTCGCGTCGTTGCCCAACGTCACCCTCTCGGCGCACAGCGCCTTCCGAACCCCCGAGGCGAGCGAGAAGCTGCTGCGCATGGCGCTGGACATCGCCCGCGCCCTGGGTTGATGCCTCCGGCCCATGGCGGTATTTCACCCACGCCGTCCTGGCGAGGAGGTCGATTGCGCGTGACTCATCCCCCATGCTGACCGACCTGCCGAATGTCCTGACCTTGTCGCGCATCGCGGCCATCCCGCTGCTGGTGTTGTTCGTGGCCATCCGAACGCCCACCGGCGACCTCGCCGCCTGCGTCGTCTTCGCCATCGCCGCGATCACCGACTATTTCGACGGCAAGCTGGCGCGCAGCCGCCAGCAGCAATCCGACCTCGGCCGCATGCTCGACCCAATCGCCGATAAGTTGCTCGTCGCCGCCGCGCTGATGATGCTCGTCGGGCTCGATCGGCTCTCCCCCTGGGGCCTCTACCCGGCGATCGTGATCATGCTGCGGGAAATCCTGGTCAGCGGGCTGCGCGAATACCTCGCCGGCGTGCGCGTCCGGCTGCCCGTCACCAACCTCGCCAAATGGAAGACCGGCTTTCAAATGGCCGCGCTCGGGGCACTCCTCGCGGGCGATACCGGGGCGCCGCTGGTCCACCTCGGCTGGCTCCATGTCTCTTTCATTGGGGAGGCCATGCTTTGGGTCGCGGCCGCGCTGACTTTGGTCACCGGCTGGGATTACCTGACCGCCGGGCTGCGGCACGCCCAATCCCCGCCGGCACAATGAAAGTTCTGGGAATCGTCGGCTGGTCCGGCAGCGGTAAAACCACGCTGCTGGAGGCGCTGATGCCGCTGCTGCGCGGGGAAGGCCTCACGGTATCCACCATCAAACACGCCCATCATGGCTTCGACATGGACCGACCCGGCAAGGACACCTACCGCCACCGTGAGGCCGGCGCGCGAGAGGTACTGGTCGCCAGCGGCACACGCTGGGCCCTGCTGCACGAAATCCAGGGCGAGGAGCCAACCCTGCCCACACTGCTGACCAAGCTCGAGCCGGTCGATCTCGTGCTGGTCGAAGGCTTCAAGGCGCATCCTTTTCCCAAGCTGGAGGTGCACCGCCCCGCCCTCGGAAAGCCACCGATCTGGCCCGACGCGCCGGATATTCTGGCCGTGGCCAGCGACGCCGTCCTCGATGCCGGCAACCGAACGCTGCTGCCGCTGGGGGAGCCCGCTGTTGTCATGCGGTGGGTCCTGCGCGATATCCTCGCTCTGGCTTGAGCGAACCGTCCGCGGCGGGCACACTACGGCCAGACGCCCTGTATTTGTCCGGAGCCTTTTTCATGCGGCGACTCGCCCTGCTCGGCTTGACCTTTTCGGTCGCACTGCCTTTGGCCGGTTGCGGCGATACGTGGTGGAATCCGCCGCTCACCGGCGGCTACAGTCCGCATCGCCCTGTCGAGGAAAGCGACAACATCCGCCGCGTCCTGGGTATGGGAGTCGCGACCGCCGCGCTGCAGACCGAACCAGGCGATGTCTGGCCCGGCCCGCTGCCGCCGACCCCCACGATCGGCGACATGCAGGACATGAACACGCAAGGCGCGCTGCCGCCGCCCTTCGAAGCGCGCGATCCGAATGCCCCGCCACTGCCGAACGTGCCCGCCCGCCCGCGTGTCACCCCGCCGGCAGCGCCCAGCGCCGCCGCCGCGGCAATCGTGGTGCCCAACGGCAACGGGACAAACACCGTCATTCATCCTGATGGACGGATCGAGACCATCCCATCCACGAAATGATCACCATTCTCTATTTCGCCTGGCTGCGGGAACGCACCGGGCTGTCGGAAGAAACCTTCAACCTGTCCCCGGGTGAGACAACGGTTGCCGATCTGATCGAAATCCTCGCCGCCCGTCATCCAGCCGCGTTCCAGAACCGCCGCACCATCCGCTGCGCCGTCAACCAGGAATTCGCCGACCCCACCACCGTCCTGCACGCTGGCGATGAGGTCGCATTCTTCCCCCCGGTCACCGGAGGATAGTGGGATGGCCCGTATCGTCGTGCATGAGGCCGATTTCGACGTGGGTGCGGAAATTGCCGCGCTGACCGCCGGCCGGACCGATATCGGCGGTATCGGCTGCTTCGTCGGCACCGTCCGCGATACCGCGCCGGGCCTGCCGGAGGTCGCCGCCCTGACCCTCGAACACTACCCCGCGATGACCCATAAAGCCCTCGAACGGATCGTCGCCGAGGCGGAGCAGCGCTGGCCGTTGCTGGGTTGCACCGTCATCCACCGGGTCGGACGGATGCTGCCCGGGGAAAACATCGTGCTCGTCATCGCGGCCTCGGCCCACCGTCGGGCGGCGCTGGACGCCACGGCGTTTCTGATCGACTGGCTGAAAACCAAGGCCCCGTTCTGGAAACGGGAGGATCTGGCCAGCGGCGATCATGTCTGGGTGGAAGCCCGAGACGCCGACGATGCGGCAGCCGAACGATGGGAGCGACGTTCATGAACATCACCAAATTGTCCGACCATACCGGTGCCGAAGTGACCGGAGTCGACCTCACCCGGCCCATCGATGCGGCCACACAGGCGCGCCTGAACCAGGCGTTCGTGGAGCACAGCGTCCTCGTGGTGCGCGATCAGAAGATGGACCCACATCAGGTGCTGACCGCGGTGCAACTGTTCGGGGAGGTGTTCATCCAGCACAACACCCGCTTCGCGCTGCCGGAATGTCCCCAGATCCACTACATTTCCAACCAGGATAAATTCCCCGACGGCACCCGCTATATCCCGGGGGAGGGGTATCACACCGACCATTCCAATGACGCCCGCCCGCCCAAGGCGACGGTGCTGTACGCGGTGACGCTGCCCGATCGGGGCGGCGACACGCAGTATGTGAACATGCACCGCGCCTATGAGACCTTGCCGGCGGCGACGAAGGCGCGGATCGCGGGTCTACAGGCGATCCACGTCTACCAGAACAGCCACAGCACACGGAAATTGATGGGCCTGTCGGAAGCGAACAAGGAACGCGTCCCCAACGCCGTGCTGCATCCCATCGTGCGCACCCACCCGGAAACCGGACGCAAGGCGATCTACATCAACCCCATTCGGATCGAGGGTATTCTTGGCCTCGCGCATGCGGAAGCGCTGCCGCTGCTCGACGAGTTGCTGGAACATGCCATCCAGCCACAACATCAGTACCGCCACCAATGGCGCCAGGGCGATCTGACGATGTGGGACAACCGCTGCCTGTTGCACAAGGCGAACGGCGACTACGACATGAACCAGCTGCGGTATCTATACCGCGTCATGCTCAAGGGCAGCGTGCCCACTTAATCCGGCGGGGACTGGCCGGGTCGAGCCCGATCAGTCCCCGGCCAGCACCTTCCGTGGCGGCGTCTGCACCACCGGCGCCAGCTCCGGCGCGTTGAACGAAACGATCTGCCGCTCGTTCGACACCCCGCCATAGGCGGTCGAACGTTGCACCGGCTGCCGTCCAATCCCATGAATCAGCGTCTCCATCGCCTCCGGCGGAAACTCCTGTCCATGCTGAGTCCCCGCCGCTCGGCTGATGCTCTCATTCATCAGCGTCCCGCCCATGTCGTTGGCACCGGCGTTCAGGCATAGCGCCGCGCCCTCCGGTCCCATTTTCACCCACGACGTCTGGATATTCGTGATCAGCGGGTGCAGCGCCAGCCGAGCGACGGCGTGCATCAATACTGCCTCCCGCGTCGTCGGGCCTTTGCGTGCCATGCCGCGCAGATACATCGGCGCCTCCATATGCACGAACGGCAGCGGCACGAATTCCGTGAACCCACCGGTTTCCGCCTGCAGATCGCGCAGCACGAGCAAGTGCCGCGCCCAGTTCAGCGGGCTTTCGACATGGCCGTACATGATGGTCGACGTCGTGCGCAGCCCAAGGGAATGCGCGGCCCGCGCCACATCCACCCATTGTTGCGTGTTGATCTTGTCCGGGCAGATGATCGCCCGGATTTCGTCATCCAGAATTTCCGCCGCCGTCCCCGGCAAGGTCCCAAGGCCGGCATCCTTCAACCGCGCCAGAAATTCGACCAGCGAGAGCCCCAGCGTCGCCGCCCCCTGAGTCACCTCCAGCGGCGAGAAGGCATGAATATGCATGTCCGGCACAGCGGCTTTGATCGCCTTGCAGATGCCGATATAGGTTTCGCCGGTGTAATCGGGATGGATACCGCCCTGTAGGCAAACCTCGGTCGCGCCGCGATCCCACGCTTCTTCCGACCGGCGAACGATTTCCGACCATTCAAGATCGTACGGCGTGCCGCGCAGGTTCTCATGGGTTTTACCCTTGGAGAACGCGCAGAATTTGCACCGGTAGTAACAGATGTTCGTATAGTTGATGTTGCGGTTCACGACGTATCGCACAACGTCCCCGCCCACCGCCTGGCGCAACTCGTCGGCGGCGGTGATCACCCGTTCGTAATCGGCGTCGCGCGCGGCGAACAATCGCACGATCTCGGTTTCATTCAGGCGCTGTCCTTGCATGGCCTTGGCGATGGCGGTTTCGACCGCCGTATCGACGCTCGCCAGCCGCACAAGCCGAGGCTTCGGCGCGAACGTCAGCCCCGGCGCCCAATCGTCGTCCCGCGCCCAACCCTCGGCATCCGCGTGCTGCATGATCCGGGTCGCGATTTTCGGATGCGCCCAGCGCGCGGTATCGGCCGCATAAGCCGGGTAGACCGGCAGCCGAGCGACCAGGATCTTGTCCATCTCCGCCGTGCGATCCGCCAAAGCCTCCAGTTCCGGCCAGGGTGCCTCCGGATTCACATGATCCGGCGTCACCGGCGAAACCCCGCCCCAATCGTCGATCCCCGCACCGATCAGCTTCTGATACACGCCCGGAGAAAGATTCGGCGGCGCCTGCACATGCACATCCATCGGCAGAATCAGCCGAGCCGCCGCGATCGTCCAAAGCAGATCGTCCAGGCCAGGCTCATCGGCACCGGCCATCTTGGTATCGTCTTTGGCGCGAAAATTCTGAACGATGACTTCCTGAATATGCCCGAATTCGGCATGCAGATCGCGGATCGCGAACAAGGCATCCAGCCGCTCGTCGACCGTTTCGCCGATGCCGATCAGGATGCCGGTGGTGAACGGCACCGCCAGCTCGCCGGCCAGCCGCAGCGTCTCCAGCCGCACCGCCGGCTTTTTGTCGGGGGACCCGAAATGCACCCCGCCCGGTTCGCACAGCCGTTCGCTGGTGGATTCCAACATCACACCCTGGCTCGCCGAAACCTCCCGCAGCGCGGCGATCTCCTCCCGAGTCATGACACCGGGGTTGGCGTGCGGCAGCAGGGTCGTTTCCTTCAGCACCAGCGCGCACATCTCCCGCAGGTACGAGATCGTCGTCTCGTGCCCCAGCGCCGTCAAAGCCTCCCGCGCCGCCCGATGCCGCAGCTCCGGCTTGTCGCCCAGGGTAAATAATGCCTCGGTACACCCCGCCGCCTGCCCGGCGCGGGCAATCGCCAACACCTCCTCGCCGGTCAGATATGCTGCATGGCCGGCCCGGGGATGTTCCGCGAACGTGCAATAATGGCACACATCCCGGCACAGCTTCGTCAACGGAATAAACACCTTCCGCGAATACGAAATCAGCCGCCCATGGGTCGCGTCCCGTCGCGCCCCCGCCTCCGCCATCAGGGCGGGAAGTGGCGTGGCATGCAGCCACTGACGAAGTTCGGAGTCTGTCATGATGCCTTCCGTATGACGTCTTCGGCGAACCGCTCGGTCAGTTCCATCGTCTGTTCGATGGTCGGCCGCTGTAGGTAGAATATCAGATTGCGCACGCCGATCGCCTTCAGCGCCGCCACGTCTTCCAGCATATCGTCGCCCGATCCGGTGAACATCTGCCGACGCCCGTCCGCCATCGTCCGAACCTTCCAGCTCGGCGGCATGAACCAGACATAAGCAATGTCGACCGAGGACGGATCGCGCCCCACCTTCTCCACCGCTCGGTGCATCCGCCCGATCGCCGCTTGCAACAGTTCGGGTGTGTTCAGCAGCACCTGATGGTTGTTCGACACCGGATACCAACCGTCGCCCAGCTCTGCCACCCGGCGCAGCGACCGCGCGCTTTCACCGCCCACCCAGACCGGCGGGTGCGGCTTGGACACCGGCTTCGGCTCGAACACCAGGTTGGAGAACGACGCATATTTCCCCGCCATCTCCGGCCGATCCTGCGTCCAAAGCGTCTTCCACGCCCTGATATATTCGTCCGTCACCGCCCCACGCTCCGCGAACGGCGGCGTCCCCAGCGCGGCAAACTCCTCCGGCATCCACCCCGCGCCAACGCCCGCGATGACGCGCCCGTCCGACAGCACGTCGGCGGTGGAAAACAGCTTGGCCGTCAAAACCGGCTGCCGGTGCGGCACCACGATGACCGAGGTCAGCAGCTTGATCCGCTGCGTGCAGCCAGCCAGAAACGCCAGCACGGCCAGCGTATCCATACACTCCCCGGTCGGCGCACCCGGCCATATGCCGTCGGCCGTGTAGGGGTAGCGCACGCTGGTGGTGACCGGCGCGACCACGTGGTCGGCCACGCCCAGGATGTCGTATCCCAGGGCCTCGGCCCGAGTGCCCAGGGTCATGATATTGGCACGCGTCGTCATGCAGCCGCGTGGCCCGATATGGATGCCGAACTCCACCCGCTTTACCCCTCGTGGTTGCCTTGTGCGGGTGCATCGTGTGCTATCGGGGCACTCAGTGCAATCGGAGGCGATGGGCAGTGGGCAACACCGGCAGTTCGGCGTAGGCTTTTCGTTATGCTGAAGCGACTGGCATTCACCAATTTCAAGACCTGGGCGAGCGCCGATTTGGTCTGCGGCCGGGTGACGGGGCTGTTCGGCACGAATTCCTCCGGCAAGACCTCGATTCTGCAATTTCTTTTGCTGCTGAAGCAAACCCGCGAGGCAACGGATCGTGCGGTATCGTTGGCGCTGAACGGTCCGTTCGTCGAGTTGGGAACCATTCTCGACGCAATCCATGCTCATGATGAAAGACGCCGTCTGGAGCTGTCGTTGGAATTCGAGCGGGATTCCGAGCTGCGTCTGCTCGATCCCGCCGGTCCCAATCTGGCTCCTATCGCCCGTGGCGGCTCGGTACGGGTCGGTGCCTCGGTTGGTGTGCATCGAAAAGCACCGCTTGCGTCCATGCTCCAGTATACCTTGGGCGGTGCGGCCTTTGCGTTGGCCCATAGAAGCGGCAAGGAAGCCGACTTCGATCTGACTGCGAATGTAGCGGGGTCCGATTTCGGCTTTATCCGGACCCGGGGGCGGCCCTGGGCTCTGCCGGGCCCGGTGAAATCCTACGCATTTCCCGATCAGGCCCGCACCTATTTTCAGAACGCCGGCTTCCTGTCGGACCTGGAAGCGTCGTACGAGTCCGCGCTCGATCGGGTTTTCTACCTCGGCCCGCTGCGGGAGTATCCGAAGCGGGACTACCTCTGGGCAAGGTCGCGACCGAGCGATGTGGGCCAGAACGGCGCCAAGGCGATCGACGCGATCTTGGCGGCGACCGACGCCGGCGAGAAACGGAACCTCCGCCCGAAGGGACGCCTGCTCCCGTTCCAGGAGATGATCGCATATTGGCTGCGGGAGATGGGGTTGATCCACGGGTTCAGGGTGGCCGAGATCGCAGAAGGCTCCAACCGTTGGCAGGCCCGTGTCGTGACGCGGCCCAATCAGGCCGAGGTGCTGTTGACCGATGTCGGGTTCGGTGTCTCTCAGGTGCTGCCGGTCATCACGCTGCTGCAATACGTTCCCGAGGGATCGACGGTCATTCTCGAACAACCGGAAATCCACCTTCATCCGCTGGCGCAGGCCGGCCTCGCGGACGTGATCGTCAACGCCGCGACCCATCGTAAGGTGCAGGTGATTCTGGAAAGCCATTCCGAACACTTGCTGCTGCGCCTGCAACGGCGGATCGCCGAAGAAGCGATCGCTTCGGACGACGTCAAACTCTATTTCTGCGACGCCCCGAACGGGACGTCGACGTTGACACCGCTGGAAGTCGATATGTTCGGCAACATACGCAACTGGCCCGACCGGTTCATGGGAGCGGCGTTCGAGGAAGTCGCCAAGGCGGAACTGAAACGGATCGAGCGCCGGGCACGCCTGGCCGCGGAATGACCGAGGTCATTGTCGATACCAATGTCGCCGTCGTCGCCAACGGTCAGAACGACGATGTCGTCGGTTCGTGTAGGGATGCTTGCACGCGCTTTATCGCCGAAATCCCCCATGGCCGGGTCGTCCTGATCGACAGCGCGGACGAAATCCGCGCGGAATACGCCAGGGCCGTCGGCATGGGCCGTCCGTACCAGCTGGGTGCGCAATTTTTGCTCTACGTGTTACGGTATCAGCACGACAGCCGGCATGTCCGCCGGATTGATCTGCCGAAGCGGCCCGACGGCGGGTTCGCGGATTTCCCGGATACCCCGGACCTCGCGACCTTCGATCCTTCGGACCGCAAGTTCGCCGCATTGGCCCGCCAGACCGGCGTCGCGGTCGCCAATGCGACCGATAGCGATTGGGCCGATCATATCGCGTCGCTGAATGCGCATGGGGTCGCGGTTGCGTTCCTCTGCGGCGACACGAAAAGCAACTGGTTCAAACGCAAAAGCCGGCGCTAGTACCCCACATTGCCGCCCTCCGCCCAACCATCTACCGTCCCCAAGATCCAAGGGAGAAACACCATGCATATCGGTTGCAGCGCCCCCAGCAGCGGACCGTTGATCGGCCCCGACAGCCTCACCCGCATCGCCACCGAGGCCGAAATGCTCGGCTTCGACTACGTCACCGTCAGTGATCACGTGATGATCCCGACCTCGATCGCATCTCGCTACCCCTATTCCGACTCCGGCGAGTTCCCCTCCGGCGCCGCCGCCGACCGGCTCGAACAGCTCACCGCCGCCACCTTCATCGCCGCCGTCACGTCCAAGCTGCGGATCGTGACCTCGGTCATGGTGGTGCCGCATCGCCCCGCCGTGCTGACCGCCAAAATCCTCGCCACACTCGACGTCCTCTCCAAAGGCCGCATCACCCTCGGTATCGGCGCCGGCTGGTGCGAGGAGGAATTTATCGCCATCGGCGCGCCACCCTTCGCCGAGCGTGGCGCGGTGACGGATGAATGGATGATGGTGTGCAAGGAATTGTGGACCGCCGACGAACCGAAGTTCGAGGGCAAATACGTCCAGTTCAAGGACGTCCTCTTCCCGCCCAAGCCGGTGCAGCAGCCCATCCCCATCTGGGTCGGCGGCGAAAGCGGCCCGGCCATGCGGCGCACCGCGAAATACGGCGATGCCTGGTATCCGATCGGCACCAACCCGCAATTCCCGATGGATACGCTGACCCGCTTTAAGGCTGGCGTGGCGAAGCTGCGCGGCCTGACCGAAAAAGCCGGCCGCGATCCCAAGGCAGTGGCACTGGCCTACCGCGTGTCGTCGAACCCCGAGGCGCAGCCGAAGGGTACGGTCGACGGCGAACGCAAGCTGTTCACCGGCAGCGCCGCCGATTTCGCCGGAGACATCAAGGCGCTCCAGGACGTTGGCGTGACCAGCTTCGACTTCGGCCTGTTCGGCCCCAGCCTCGATGCCACGATTGGCAACATGCGCAAATTCCGCGACGACGTGGTGGCGAAAGTCCGCTGACTGACCCCCTGCCGACATCGCGCGAAGATCCCGAAACGAAAATCCTGAGTCTTCCGTCCCGTCCGGCGCGTCCAAGCCGGTGGCAGGACCGCTTCCCTTCATCGCGAAGGCATGAATCACGCGAAACGGCGACCTGCTGTCCTCGCCCACGGTGTCGTCTTCGTGCCTTCGCGCCTTCGTGCCTTCGCGTTGAACAAAATCGGTGCCTCATCCAGCCGCCGGCGGCACCGTGACCGGTATCGCCCAGCCCGCATATTCACCCGATAGCCCTGGTAAACCGCCCCATCGACCGACGCCACAACCTGGGATAGAAAAGACTTGACACGACCGCGCGGTTCGTTCATGGTATGTTCCATGAACGACGCGCCCACCAACAACCCGGCCGACGCCGCCGCAAAGCCAAGGGAAACCACCCCCGAAGCTCAGCCGGCAAAACCGTCCGCGTCCCAGGTGCTCATCGGCGTCATAAAATGCCTCATCGGCGCCGGCCTCGAACGCCTCGCCATCCTCCGATCCAACCCAACGCCCGAGGAAACGCAGGACACCGGCATCGCCTTCGGCACCTTCAACCTCCGCGTCATCTTCGCCCGCATCATGCGCGGCGTGAACCTCGCCACCGCCCTGCTGAACCACATCGCCCGGCAGGCCAAGCCCATCGACAACCCGCGCCCGCTCCGCTTCCAGCCGATCCGCGCGCGCGCGCCCCGGCCGCCCCGCAAACCCCGGCTGACCGAAGCCGAGGACAACGCGGCCTTGCTCGCCCGTATGCCCACCGACGAGGAAATCGCCGCCATGCTCCGCCATCGCACGATCGGTGCGGTGCTGGTCGATATCTGTGCCGATCTCGGCATCGGCCTCTCGCATCCGATGTGGCAGGAGGTGAAATTCCTCGTCATCAAACACGGCGGGCGTTGGGTGCCGGTGATCCAGCGCACCTTCAATCGCCTGAACGCCGCTCGGCGGGAGGTTCTGGCGGGCATCGCCCCCGGCTGGACGTTGTATTACGATACTGGACCAAAATCCGAGACCACCGGCCCGCCGCCCGATACCGTGGCGGCCACCTGAGCTAAACCCAACGGGACCGCGACACGGCGGCCCCG
>CAIRCM010000103.1 GCA_903877125.1 uncultured Acetobacteraceae bacterium
CACCTGTTGTGGCAGTGTGCCGCTATAGGTGGCCCGGACGAGCCGGGCCATGACGATGTAACGAGACCGCCGCGACTTGGAGCGGTAATTTTTGCGCGTTGCCTAAGGGCCTGTTCGAAGATAGCGGCAGCTTTGTCGGCACGCTGGCGCGCTGTTCCAGATCGGCGGTGGGCAAGACTCGCGGCCAGTGAACCCGGAAACACGTCACTGCTCTGTTCGAGCAGGCGCTTTATGTCTGCCTGCGTCAAAAACCCCGTCGAGCAGGGCCCTTAGCAGGGCTTCGTCGTCCCACAGCAGTCCGACGCCGACAACCTGAACCCAGGGTTTCACCTCGGGCGGCAGGCGCACCGCGTCCTTGGGCGTGGTGACCAGGATAGCGTTCAACCGGTCTGCATCGCCCAGCAATGCGTCCAGTTCGCGGCGGGTATAGGGGTGATGATCGGGAAAGGGCATTGCCCGCACCACATCGACCCCGGCCGCTCTGAGCGGGGCGAAGAACTTGTCCGGATAGGCGATTCCCGCGAACGCCAGGACCTGCTTGCCGCGCAGCGCGGCGATCTCCGGCCCTTGCACCAACGTTGCCCGCAACACCGGCAGCGACACCGGCAATGACCTCGGCAATGACCTCGCCGGGCCGATCACGACCGCCGCCTGACACCGCGCGGCCCCCGCCGCGACCGGTTCCCGCAATGGCCCGGCCGGCAGCACGCGCCCGTTGCCGAATCCGGTGGCGCCGTCGACCACCAGCAGCGACAAGTCCTTGTGCAGTGTCGGGTTTTGCAGCCCGTCGTCCATCAACAGCACCGTCGCCCCGGCTGCCACGGCCGCGCGGGCACTCGCCGCTCGGTCGGCGCCGGTCCAGGTGGGGGCGACAGCGGCGAGCAACAGGGCCTCATCGCCAACGGCCTCGGCGGTATCGTCCGGCGAGACGCGGTGTGTCCCGCGGGACCGTCCGCCATAGCCGCGCAACAGAATATGCACCGCGCAGCCGCGCGCGATGAGTCGTTGCGCCAGATCGAGCACCAGCGTCGTCTTGCCCGCGCCGCCTACCGTCACGTTGCCGCAGCAGATCACCGGCACCGGCGCCCGCCAGCCCGGCCGAGCGACGCGTCGTGCCGCGATCGCGGCGCCGATGGCGGATAGCGGGGACAGCAGCCGCGCCGTCCACCCATCGCGAAACCAGAAGGCGGGGGCGCGCGGCATCAGCAGGCCGGGGGCAGAAGGCCGAGCAGGGCCTCGGCTGTGTCGCGGGGCAGGCCGGCGTGGAGTTGCACGGCTTCGAACGCGCGCTCGGCGCGCGACTGGCGGGCGGACTCGTCGTGCAACAGCGCCGACACGGCGGCGGCGAGCGCCGGGGCGTCCGCGACCTCCTGGATTGCGTCCGCTTTCCGCAACAGGCCGATATGATCGGTGAAATTGCCGGTGTACGGGCCGGCGATCACCGGGCAGCGCAACTGCACGGGTTCCAGCGGGTTCTGCCCACCGCCCGGCGGCAGCAGGCTGCGCCCGACGAAGGCCACGCGGGCCAGCCGATACCACAGGCCCAACTCGCCGATGGTATCGGCGATCCAGAGGCCGGCATCGGATGGCGGTGCCTCCCCCGCACTGCGTCGCGGCGCCCGTAACGCGGTGGCCAACTCCGCGCCCCGTTCCGGATGCCTGGGGACGACGATCGTCAGGAGGCCCGGGTGGTCCCGTTCGAGCAAGGCATGTGCGGCGGCGATTTCGGCTTCTTCCCCTGGGTGGGTGCTGGCGGCGACCCAGACAGGCCGATCGCCAAACCGGTCGCGCAATTGCGTCAGCGCCGTCAGATCGGCTGGCAACGGGGGGGCGGCGAACTTCAGATCTCCGGGACTGCTGACATTCGTCGCGCCCAGCGCATGCAAGCGGGCCGCGTCCTCGGGCCCGCGGGCGTGAATCCGCGCGAAACCGTTCAGGACCGATCGAGCCATCGCCGGCGCGCGCTGCCAGGCCTTGAGGCTTTTGGCGGAGATGCGGGCGTTGATCAGCATCAGCGGGATATTCCGTCGCCTACAGGCCGAGAGGAGATTGGGCCATAGCTCGCTTTCCACGAACCCCGCGGCATCGGGGCGCCAGTGATCCAGAAACCGGGCCGCCCAAGCCGGCACGTCCAGCGGTGCGAACCGGTGCAGCACCCGGTCCCGCAGCCCCAATTCGGGCAGTCGCCGCGCCAGCAGATTGGCGGAGGTCACTGTGCCCGTCGTGAGCAGGACCGTGACGTCGGAAGTCGCCAGCGCCGTGAGGACCGGCAGCAACGATGTCGCCTCCCCCACGCTGGCCGCGTGCAGCCAGAGCAGCCGGCCCGGCGGGCGTGACGTATCGTCCTCGCCCCACCGCTCCGGCAGGCGGGCGAGGATTTCCTTTCCCCGGCCGGCCCGCCGACGCAGGCTGTAGCGCAGCGCCGGGGTGGCGAGGGACATTGCCCGAGCCCAGAGCCGAGCGAGGATCAGGTCGGACAAAGCTGGTCCGCCCGGTCGGCGACGCGGTTCAGGGCCTCGACAATGCCGGGGACGGCGTCGCGCCAGGCGTCGCGGGCCACCACGATCGGCGGCCCGCAGACCAGCACGCCGCGTCCGAACGGCAACGGTATGGCCATGCGATCCCAGGTCTTGAGCACCAGACGGCGCGAGGTCCGGCCGGCAACCGGCACGATGGGGACACCCGAGAGCGCGGACAGCTGCGCGACCCCGGCGTCGGCGTCCCGGCGCGGGCCGCGCGGGCCGTCGGGGGTGATGCCGATGTGGTCGCCATGCGCCAGCAGTTTCAGGAGCTGACGGAGACTCGCCGCGCCCCCCCTGGTCGAGGATCCGTAGACCGAGGTCAGCCCGAAGCGGCGCACGACATCGCCGATGAAGCGGCCATCGCGATGCTGGCTGACCAAAGCGTGCATCGGCTTGGCGCGATACCCGGGCAGCGTTGCGGCCTTCATGATCAAGGCCGGCAGCATGGGCAGGTGTTCATGCCAGAAGGCGAAGACCGCCGGGGCGCCTCGGGCATGCGGGGCAACATGCTCCGCCCCGTCCAGCGTCCACCGCGTGGTGCGGAGGGCCAGGGTAAAATACCACCCGACGATGCGGGCCAGCACGGCTTGTGTCGTGGGATGCCGCAGCAGTTTCTTCATCGGCGCGCGGGTAGCACGGGGGGGCAGGCGGCGGAAGACGGCGTCTTCCGTGCGCGGTTGGCAGGCACGAAAAGGTTCGTGGCCGGTCTTCCTTAGGCGACGCCCAAAATTAAACGAGCCGGGCCATGACGATGTAACGAGACCGCCGCGACTTGGAGCGGCAATTTTTGCGCGTTGCCTTATCGGCGGATACGACCGGAAACCGCGCGCACTTTGCGTGGCGCTGCCTGCCAGACGGCGAAGGCGGACACGCCGCTGATGGCCATGCCCAGCCAGAAGGCCAGGATATAGTCACCCAGCAGATCGTGCAGCACGCCGGTCAGCCAGGGACCGGCGGCGCCGCCAGCCAGCGCGGCCACCATGACCGTGCCGAAGATGGTGCCGAAATGGGCGCCCTGGAAAATCTCCGCCACGATGGCGCCCATCACCGAGGTCAGGCCGTACCCCAGCACGCCCTGCACGATCACCATGGCGTAGACCAGGGCAACGGAGGGGTACCGGCCCAAAGCCAGCAACGCGAGGAAGCAGAACGCGAAACCGAGGTTGGCGATCGCCCACACCCACTCCCGCCCGATGCGATCGGACAGGTGGCCCAAGACGATACCGCCGGGGACTCCGGCAAGGCTGACGAATCCCAGCGCCCAAGCGGCCGCGGTGGCGCTGATGCCGATTTCGGTCAGATATTTGGTCTGGTGCACCTGAACCGCGTACCAGACGTACAGGGCGCAGAAATACCCCAGCGCCAGCCACCAGAATCGGGCTTTCCGCAGCGCGCGCGCCAGCGTCCAATCGGTCGCGGCCCATGCCGCATCGACAATGTTGCTCGGCGGTGGCGTCGCGGAGGGGTGCGGGGCGTCATCGCCGTCCGGCCGCAATCCCATGTCCTCGGGCCGCTTGCGCAGCAGCAGGTTGATGGGGGCGAGGACCACCAGGAGCACGATGCCCAGCGTCCAGCAGGCGGTGCGCCAGCCGACATGCGCGATCATGTGTTGCATCCAGGGCAGCAGCGTGACCGACCCGATGCCGACCCCCGCGAACGCGACGCCCAAGGCCATCCCACGCCGGCGGACGAACCAGTTGGGCAGGAAGAGCGACTGGCCGGAATAGCCCAGGCACACGCTGCCGCCACCGACGAGGACCCCAATGGACAAATAGAGGTGCCAGGGTTGCGAGGTCAGCGGCGCGAGCAGCAGGCCGGCCCCCATGAGCGCGGTGCCAAGTTCCATCACCACGCGAGGACCGGCCTTGTCCATCAGCTTGCCCATCAAGGGGCTGAGGACGGCTGAGACGACGAAACCGAACGAGAAGGCACCCGCGGTGACGCCCCTGCTCCAGCCGAATTCGTTAAGGATCGGGGGGAAAAGGAGGCTGAACGCGGTGCGGGCGTTTACCCCGAAACCGATGGTGACGAAGGTGACGGCGACGATGACCCAGCCGTAGTAGATGCGCACGTTTTTCTCCCTTGGGGGGGGACGGCTATACGCCGGTTCAGGCTGCGGTACTGAATGGGTTACGGATACGCAGCGTGCCTGCGACCAACAACCCATTGTGCATGTCCTCGGACCACAGCGTGTCGCAGCCAGCGTCCAGCGCCGCCGCGACGATCATGGCATCCCAGGTCGAAAATCCGTAACGTTCCGACAAATCCACACCGGCGGCATGGATCGCCACGGTCATCGGCCGCACATTGAGCAACCCCCCCACCATCGCAAGGAACATGCGCATGTCCGGCCAGCTCAGCCGCATCTCGCGGCGTGCGACATGCGCGATCTCGTTCAACACCTGCACGCCGATCATGCCGCCGTCGCGGACGAGCGTCTCCGCCCGGTCTGCTTTCGCGGCGTTATCGGACGCCAGATAGAGGATGACGTTGGTATCGAAAAAGCTACCTGGCATTCGCTTCGTCGCGGTCGAAGACGAAGTCGCGCGGCAAGCGGCCACGCAGGGAGCGGAGCCGCTGCAGCATTTCCTCCCGGCCCGGTTTACGTGCGATCAGAAATTCGCGTTCGTCGGCGACGCGGATTTCGATGTCATCGCCCGCTTTCAATGCCAGGGCTTCGACAACGGAAGCTGGGAGACGAACGGCGAGGCTTGTGCCCCATTTGGCGACCTGCATGGAGGGACCCGCACGATATATATAGCCAAACTATATATCTACAGCCAGCAAAAGCCAAGTCGCGGATCACCCCTCCGCCAGCGCCTGGTCCAGGTCGGCGATCAGGTCCGCTGCCGTTTCCAGCCCGATCGACAGGCGGATCACGTCCGGTCCGGCGCCGGCGTTCAGCCGCTGTTCTTCGGTCAATTGCCGGTGCGTGGTCGAAGCGGGGTGCAAAATCAGGCTGCGGGTATCGCCGATATTCGCGAGGTGGGAGAACAGTCGCACGCCCTCCACCATCTTCACCCCGGCCTCGTACCCACCTTTCACGCCGAAGGTGAAGACCGAGCCGGCGCCTTTCGGCAGGTATTTCTTGGCGAGGGCATGGTAAGGGTTATCCGGCAGGCCGGCGTAGGACACCCAGGCCACCTTCGGATGGGTTGCCAGAAATTCCGCGACCGCCTGGGCATTGGCGCAATGCCGCTCCATCCGGACATGCAGGGTTTCCGCCCCAGTAATGGTCAGGAACGCATTCATCGGCGCCATCGTCGGGCCGTAATCCCGCAATGCCACGGCGCGCGCTTTCGTCGTGAACGCGAAGTCGCCGAAATTTTCGTAGAACCGCAGGCCGTGATACGCCGGCTCCGGCTGGGTCATGGAGGGGAATTTGTCGTTCTGGGCCCAATCGAACTTGCCTGACTCGACGACCATGCCGCCCATGGAATTGCCGTGTCCGCCGATGAATTTCGTGGTGGAGTGGGTCACGATATCCGCGCCCCATTCGAACGGGCGGCACAGGTAGGGTGTGGCCAATGTGTTATCCACGATCAGCGGGATGCCGTTGGCATGGGCGATTTTCGCGATCGCTTCGAGATCCACGATCACGCCGCCGGGATTGGCGAGGCTTTCCACGAAGATCGCTTTGGTCTTCGGCGTCATCGCCCGCTGGAAATTCTCCGGATCCTTCGGATTGACGAAATGGCAGGTCCAGCCGAGTTTTTTGAACGAAAGGCCAAACTGTGTCAGCGAGCCGCCGTAGAGGTTGGTCGAGGCCAGGAACTCATCCCCCGGCTCCAGCATTGTCGCGAACACCAGAAATTGTGCCGCATGGCCGGACGATGCCGCCACTGCCGCGCGCCCGCCTTCCAGGCTTGCGACCCGTTCCTCCAGCACCGAAACGGTCGGGTTGGTCAGGCGGGAGTAGATATATCCGAAATTATGGAGGTTGAACAACGATGCCGCGTGATCGACATCGTCGAACACATAAGCCGTGGTCTGGTAAATCGGCGTGGAACGCGCACCGGTGGTCGGGTCGGGCTGGGCACCGGCATGGATGGCGCGCGTTTCGAACCCGTAGCTGACGTTCGTCACCGGCAACACCTGCGGCTTCGCACGCCGGTCGGTCGGTGCCTGCGCGGCCTTATTGCGGATAATGCCGGAGTTCACGCCGCTCCAGGACAGTTCCCCGCCGAGGCGTCCGAACTCGATCTTCGGGCAGCGGTTCATGATCACTTCCAGACCCGCGGCCTCCCCCTTCGCCGCGGCGGCATCGTTGCGGACGCCGAGCTGCATCCAGACGACCTTGGCGCCGATGGCGATGGCATCTTCCATGATCGGCCCGACGGCGTCGGAGGACCGAAACACCTCCACCATGTCGATCTTGTCGGGGATATCTTTCAGGCTGGCATAGATTTTCTCGCCAAGCTGCTCCTGCCCCGCGGTGCCCGGGTTCACCGGGATCACCCGGTAACCCTTGTTCTGCAGATATTTCATCACGAAATAGCTTGGCCGGTTCCAGTTGGCGCTGGCACCGACCATCGCGATGGTCCGGACCGAGGACAGAATGCGCCGCAAGGTGGCGTCGCTGTAGGGGATCGGGTCGAGAGCGGACATCGCAGAATCTCCTTCGTGGCGAACGCGGTTTACCGCGCCTGCTGGATCGCCGACAGCACCCAATGTCCACCGCGTGCGCGCATGAATGTCCAAATCTCGGTCGCGACCACATGCTCGTTGGCGTTGCCGTCGACGACGCGGTTGGCTGCATCCACCGTCACATCCGTCATCGAGAATCGCATCGCCACCGTCGCGTATTCCACCCCGCGCTCGGCCCAGGCCTGCGCGAGATCGCCGGATTGCAGCCGCACATCGCCGACGATGTTGTGCACGCCGCGGCTTGCCTGTTGCGAAAGCTGCTCATTGAAATAGCCCAGCATCTCCGGGGTCGTCATCGCGCGCAGACCATTGAGATCGCGTGCGGTCCACGCTGCCTGGATGCCGACCAAAAGCTGTTCGAACTGCTGATAGTCCTGCGGGGTGATCGTGATCGGTGGTGGTGCCGAGCCGCCGCCACCGCCCATCGGCGGTTGGGTCTGACCGGTGAACATGGCAGGCCCTTGGGCCGGCCCTTGGGCAGGCACCGCACTTCTTCCCGCGAACATCCGGAACAGCCAGCGGGCGATGAAGAAGACGATGGCGAGCTGGATCAGCATTCCGAACAGACCGCCGAACCCGCCATAGAACATGCCATGCCCCATCATCAGGCCCAGAATGCCGCCGCCGATCAGACCACCCATGAACCCGCCGCCGAACGACGACCGCGGCGCATAGGCTGGCTGGTTGCCATAGGGGGACGGGGACGGCGACGGCGTCATCGTCCGCTCCATCGGCATCGCACCTGATGGTGCGGTGCGGGTGCTGGGTGGGGCGGTGAAGGTCATCCCGCCCCGGCTGCCCATCGACGAGCCCGAACCGGCCCGAGCGTCGGCCAAGCCAGGGGTCAGGGCAACCGACGCGGCGAACAGAGCAGCGAAAAACAAACGCATCATGGGATAGTTCTTTTCCTTTCGGCGTCCCCCATATGGGATGCCCGGTCGTTCCGAACCAGTGCCTATGCCCCGGCCATCGTCATACCTTCGATGCGCAGCGTCGGGCTGTCGACCCCCCGTCGAAACACCAGGTCGCTGGCGGGCGTCAGGTTCGCGAACATCTCGTTCAGATGCCCGGCAACCGTGATTTCGGCCACTGGCTCCGCCAGGATGCCATCGCGGATCATGAACCCGGCCGCGCCGCGGCTGTAATCTCCGGTCAGGCCGTTCACGCCCATTCCGATCAGTTCGGTGACATAAAGTCCGAGCTTGATATCGGCCATCAGCTCGGCCGGCGTCAGCTTACCCGCTGCGAGATAGAGGTTGGTGCCCGAGGGCGACGGCGGCCCGGAGGTGCCGCGCGCGGCATGTCCGGTCGAAACCAAACCGAGCTGACGCGCCGAGCGGCTGTCGAGGAGCCAGGTTGTCAGGATGCCGTCCTCGATCAGGGCATGGGGGCGGGTCGGTGTGCCCTCCCCGTCGAACACTTTCGAGCGGGGGCCCCGTACGCGGCGCGGATCGTCATGGATGAAAATGCCCGGTGCGAAGATCCGCTGCCCCATCTTGTCCTTCAGGAACGTCGTGCCGCGCGCGACCGAGGCGCCGTTGATCGCGCCCACCAGATGTCCGACGATCCCGCCGGCCACCCGCGGATCGTAAACCACCGGCAGCTTCGCCGTTTGCGGCCGGATCGGGTTCAGCCGGCGCACCGCACGCTCCCCCGCGCTGCGGCCGATCGCCGAGGGATCGTCCAGGTCCGAGAGATGCGCGGCGGAGTGGTAGTCGTAATCCCGTTGCATATCGACACCGCTGCCCGCCAGCGCGGTCGCCGAAATCGAATGGCCGGTGCCGGTCCGCCGGCCGGCGAATCCGGCCGATGTCACCAGCACGATCTCCGATCGGCTGAACCCGGCATCGGCGCCTTCGGAGTTGTTGACTCCGTGGACCGCCAGCGCCGCTTCCTCGGCCCGGGACGCCCGTTCGATCAGCGCCTCGGCACTCGGTTCGGAGGGATCGTCGAGGTCCAGATTGTCGGCCTCGGGTGGGCGGGCGGTGTCGGCGAGGCCGGCGTATTGATCTTCGGGGATGACGCGGGCCATTGCCACCGCGCGTTCCGCCAAGGCCTGGAAGCCGGCCGGATCGACGGAACTGGACGAGACCATCGCGGCGCGCTTCCCGACGAACACTCGCAAGCCGAGGTCCCGGCCCTCCGCCCGTTCCACATGTTCGGTTTGGCCCAGGCGGCGGGAAACCGACAGCGATGTCCCCGCTGCGAGCACGGCATCGGCCGCGTCCGCCCCCGCCGCTTTCGCTTTGGCGATGAGGTCGGAGAGGAGGTTCAGATAATCGGACATGCGCGAGGGGATTCCTGGATGGCGTTTCTGGGGGTAGGGTACAGCGATGCAACGCCCCGGTCACGGGGTGGGTGATAATTGGTGGCTGGTGGGAGGATTGCCATGGCTTCGTTGATGTCCGAGACCGATCAGGCGGCGTTCGCGCGCGACGGCTACTTCATCGTACGCGGGATGTTCGACAGTGCCGAGGTCGGTCTGTTGCGCCGCGCGATGGAAGAAGATCCCGAAGTGGCGGGCCATCTGATCGACCGGTTGGACGCGAAGGGTGCGGCCACCCGCATCGCGCTGTGGAACCGGGCAGGGAGCAGCGTGTATGGCATGGCGGCGCGGTGTGCGCGGATGGTCGACACGATGGAGGCGCTGCTCGGCGGGCCGGTCTACCACTACCAATCCAAACTCACCGCGAAGGAACCGTTTGTCGGCGGCGCCTGGGAATGGCACCAGGACTACGGTTATTGGTACTATAACGGCTGCCTGTTCCCGCATCTGGCAAGCTGTCAGATCGCGCTCGACCGGTGCGGGGTGGAAAACGGCTGTCTGGAAATGGTGCGCGGGTCCCATCTGCTGGGCCGAATCGATCATGTGCCGGTGCCGGGGGAAGGACAGAACGTCGCCGATCCCGAGCGGATGAAGGCCATCACCGAACGGCTGGACGTCGTGCCCTGCGAGTTGGATCCCGGCGATGCGGTGTTCTTCCACGGCAACACGCTGCATCGTTCGGCACAGAATCTGTCGCGGTTCCGGCGCTGGACGCTGATCTGCTGTTACAACCGGGTCGATAACGACACGCTGGTGCGGGAAGACGACCGCTACTACGTGCCGTTGGAGAAAGTGCCGGATTCCGCGGTGCTGGGAGCAGGTGTGCGGTTCGCCAGCGGCGATGAGCATTTCGCAACCCGCGCTTTCGTGCCGAAGGTTCCATCATGACAAACGCTGTCGATTACCGCACCGAGCCGTCCCGCTACCGGCATTGGAAACTGACGTTCGATGGGCCGATCGCGACGCTGATCGCCGATTTCGACGAGGATGCCGGTCTGCGCCCTGGCTATAAGTTGAAGCTGAACAGTTATGACCTCGGCGTCGATATCGAACTGCATGATGCCATCAACCGGATTCGGTTCGAGCACCCCGAGGTCCGTACCGTCGTGCTGACCAGCGGCAAACCTCGGGTTTTTTGCTCGGGGGCCAACATCTACATGCTTGGCGTGTCCAGCCATGCGTGGAAGGTCAATTTCTGCAAATTCACCAACGAGACCCGCAACGGGATCGAGGATGCGTCGCAGTTCAGCGGCCTGAAGTTCCTGGCCGCGGTGAACGGCGCCTGCGCCGGCGGCGGGTATGAACTGGCCTTGGCGTGCGATGAAATCATCCTGATCGATGACCGGTCCAGCGCTGTCAGCTTGCCCGAGGTTCCGCTGCTGGGCGTCCTGCCCGGCACCGGCGGGCTGACCCGGGTCACCGACAAGCGCCGGGTGCGGCACGATCTGGCCGATATCTTCGCCACGACGAGCGAGGGTGTGCGGGGCCAACGTGCGAAGGACTGGCGGCTGGTCGACGGGCTGGCGAAGCCGGCGCAGTTCGCCGATGTGGTTCGACGCCGCGCGTTGGAACTGACGGAACGGAGCGATCGGCCCGCGGACGGACGCGGGGTGACGCTGACGCCGTTGGAGCGGGAGACCACCCCTGACGCGCTGCGGTATCGCCATGTCAGGGTGACAATCGACCGTTCGGCGCGGACCGCGACCTTTGTCGTGAGGGGACCGAGCGGATCGCAGCCGGCGGATGTTGGGGCGATCGAAGCGGCCGGAGCGGATTGGTACCCGCTGGCGCTCGCCCGGGAGTTGGACGACGCCATTTTATCGATGCGCACGAATGAACTGGATATCGGCATCTGGCTGATTCGGACGCGCGGGGAGATTGCCGCGGTTCGTGCGATGGACGGCGTGCTGTTCGACAATCGATCGCATTGGCTGGTGCGAGAGACGATCGGGATGCTGCGTCGGGCGTTCAGCCGCCTGGACGTGACGTCTCGCAGCTTGTTCGCGCTGATCGACGAAGGATCCTGTTTCGCGGGTACGCTGTTGGAACTCGCTTTGGCTTGCGATCGGAGCTACCAGCTTGCCTTGCCTGACGATTCGGCGAAGGCACCGACGATTGCCGTTGAAGCCGCGAATTTCGGTCAATACCCGATGGCGACGGGACAGAGCCGGCTTGCTCGGCGGTTTTACGATGACTGCGATGGGGTTCGGTCGGTGGTCGGGCGGGAACTCGATGCCGAGGCGGCTTTTCGGCTTGGTCTGGTCACCGGCAATCCCGACGACATTGACTGGCCGGATGAGATCCGGCTTGCGATTGAGGAGCGTGCGGCCATGAACCCGGATGCTTTGACGGGGATGGAGGCCAATCTTCGGTTCAACGGGCCGGAGACGATGTTTACCCGCGTTTTTGGCCGTTTGACGGCTTGGCAGAACTGGATTTTCCAGCGTCCGAACGCTGTTGGTCCTCGGGGGGCATTGAAGGTTTATGGTTCTGGGGAGAAGGCTGGGTTTGAGTGGACGCGTGTTTGAGTACGCACGAAAGGCGTCGGGCTATTTGCCTGACGCCTTTTTTGGGGGGATTTAGTTGGTTGCGGGGATAGGATTTGAACCTATGACCTTCAGGTTATGAGCCTGACGAGCTACCGGGCTGCTCCACCCCGCG
>CAIRCM010000104.1 GCA_903877125.1 uncultured Acetobacteraceae bacterium
CATTCTGATCGCCGGCGGCGCCGGCACCGTGGTCAACGAGAGCGCGATAACCGGAGGGTCCGGTGCCGCGATCCGATTGAAAGCCGGCGGGACGGTCGTCAATCGGTACCTCAATACACTCACAATCGGTCCAGGCGGTTCCAGCCACAGCGCCAACACCGGAACGATTTCCGGCAGCAGAGGTATCTATGTCAGCGGCGGCCTGGGCACCGTCGTCAACGATGGCGTCATCGCGGGCACCGTCGGATATGCCGTCGATCTCTCTGCTGGCGGTTCCGTCGCGAACCAACGGGTTGTTTTCACAACCCCCCATAACAGCCGGGTCACCCATACCGGCACGATTGCCGGCGTCGCTATCTTCGGCGGCACCGGCACCGTCGATAACGCCGGATTTATCGGCGGAGGCGCCTCACGCATCGGCGTGTTTATAGGCGACGGTTCGCTCACCAACGAAGCCGGGGCCACGATCGCCGGGAGCGGCGCCGACGGCGCCGGCGTCGAGATTTACGGCGACCTCACCAACCGGTCCGGGGGCGTCATCTCCGCCAGCGGCACTGGCAGTGCCGGCGTCTACAGCTTCGGCGGCACCGTCGACAATGCCGGCACGATCGGGGGATCGCTCTATTCAGTCGAATTTGTCGCCGGGGCCAACAATCTGCTGATCGCCGAGGACGGCGCTGTGTTCGACGGCCTTGTCAAGGGCGGCAACACGGCTGGGGGGACAAGCGTCAGCACGCTGATTCTGGCGGCGACCACCCTCCATCATTACACCAACACAATCTCGGGTCTCGGGACACAATTCACCGGGTTCCAGCAAATCACGGTCGCCGCACAGGGGTTCTGGACGCTGGCCGGATCGAACACCGTGGCCGCTGGCACGACGCTGGCGGACTACGGCGAACTGACCATCGGCGGCACGCTGACCAACGCGGGCCGGATCGTGCAAAACGCTCGCGTTGGCTACAATGACTTCACCATGCTGGCCACCGCCGGCCCGCTCGCCAATTTCGGCACCATCGTCAGTTCGAATTACGACGCCGTTTATTTCCTGGGCAGCAATTTCGTCACCAACGGCACCGCCGGCCTGATCTCCGGGCGCAACCGAGGCCTCTATTTCCACGACCTTTCCAGCACCGGCGGCCCAACCACCGTCATCAACGCCGGCACGATTCTGGGCAATGGCGGCTATGGCGTTCAGATACAGCGTTACGGATCGGTCACCAACCAGACCGGCGCGACGATCGCCGGCCAAAGCGACGGTGTCATCCTCGGCCAGGGTACCGTCGTCAATGCCGGTACCATCGCCGGGACGCACGATGCGGTGCTTTTCACCGGCAATGGCCCCAACCAGTTGGTCGTCGATCCCGGTGCGGTATTCAGCGGGCAGGTCTTCGCCAACGCCCCCGCCGCCAACACAATGGAGTTGGCGTCCGGCGCCAGTGCCGGAACGTTATCGGGTCTCGGGTCCGAATATGCCGGTTTCGGTCACATCACGATCGACAGCGGCGCAAACTGGACGCTGACCGGGACCAACACGCTGGCCGCCGGCTATGTGCTGACCAATGCCGGCACGTTGACGCTGCTGAATGGGACGCTGACGGGCGCGGCCGGGGTCACGAACAACGGCGGCATCGTGATCGATCCGTCGTCCGTGACGATCGCCAGCATGACCGGGTTTGGCACCACGACCATCGACGCCGGCAGCACGCTCGACGTCACCGGCACCGTGTCGTCCGGGGAAACGATCGTCCTCGGCGCCTCTGACGCGCAGCTCTTCATCGATCCGACGCAGTTCTCGGGCAAGATCGACGGTTTCGCGACCAACGGCACCATCGACCTGATCGGTATTTCGAACGTGACCGGCGCGCAGTTCGTCAACGGCAACACGCTGGAGATCGATCTGGCGAGCGGCGGCCCGCTGGACCTGACGCTCGACCCGTCAGTGAATTACACCGGCGTGCCATTGAGCACGACCGGCAGCAGCGTCACCGCGCTTTGTTTCCTGCGCGACACGCTGATCCGCACCCCGAGCGGGGAGGTGCACGTGCAGACATTGCAGATCGGCGACATGGTGGCGACCTTGACCGGCGCGGTGCGGCCGATCACCTGGATCGGGATGGGCCGGGTGCTGGTGCAGAAAGGCAAGCGGTGCGATGCGACGCCGGTGCTGATCCGCAAGGGCGCCATCGCCGACAAAGTGCCGTTCCACGATCTGCGGGTGACCAAGGGGCACTCGCTATTTCTCGACGGCGTGCTGATCCCGGCGGAATTCCTGGTGAACCACCGGTCCATTTTGTGGGACGATCACGCCCACGTCGTCGAATTCTACCATATCGAACTGGAAACGCATGACATCCTGATCGCCAATGGCGCGGCGGCCGAGAGCTACCGCGACGATGGCAACCGGCATCTGTTCCAGAACGCCAATCCGGCGTGGGAGAGCGAGGTGCGCCCGTCCTGCGCCCCGGTGCTCACCGGCGGCGAGACCGTCGATGCCGTTTGGGCGCGGCTGCTGGCCCGCTCGGGCGCCCGGCCGGGCGTGCCGCTGACCGACTATCCGGACGTGCATCTGTTGGTGGACGGGCAGCGGATCGATCCGGCGCGCAAGCCAAATGGCGCGCTGACGTTCCGGCTTTGGCGGCAGCCGGCGTCGGCTCGGCTGGTTTCGCGCGCCGCTGTGCCGGCGGAGCTAGGGCTGACCCGCGATGCGCGCTGTCTGGGCGTGGCGGTGAAGGTGCTCGCGGTCACCAAAGGTGCACGGATGCGGGTGCTGGACCTGGAAACCGGGGATGCGATGGAGGGGTTCCATGCGTTCGAAGAACAGGAGCGTATCCGTTGGACCGATGGCGATGCCCTGTTGCCCGCGGCGCTGCTCGATGGGTTCGATGGGACATTCAATATCGAGGTGATGCTCGGCGGCCGGACGCGATACCTCGATTCCGGCGACCAACGGGCGTATCAGCGACGGGCGAATGGTGCCTGGTAAATCGTTGTGGGCGTCCAGTTGGCGGCCCGGCGGGCAATGCGGCCTTCCACAGCCTCCCCGTCGTGATTGGTCGGCGCCGGGGTGCCGGTGAACAACGCCCGGTCGTCGAGACAATTGGTGTTGGTCACCATTCGCATACCGTCGGGCGTTTCGGTGACGGCACCGATATAGATGCCGCAGCGGCGGCAGACCAGGAAATCCGCGGTGCCGGTGCCGAAGCGGTAGCGCGAGACGTCATTCCAGTCTGTGGCCCAGATTTCGGCCGAGCCCTTGGGGTCACTGGCGGTTCGGGTCTGGTTGGCGCGGCAGAAGGAGCAACCGCAGGCGCGCAACGAGGTGGCCTCGGGCGGTTGGGAGAGGCGGAGGGTCAGGCGCAGATTGCCGCAGTGGCAGCCGCCTTGGTGAGTGGTCATGTCGGATAGGCCTTTCCGGTGGGGTAGGTATCGTAACGGGGGGCGTCCAGGTGATCCCAGGGCTGGGCGCTGCGCATGAAGATGTCGGCTTGCGGGCGGAACCAGCTGGGATCGTCGAGCGTGGTGACACGGAGGCCGACGATATCGGGGCGGGTCGAGACCTGGACGTAAAGCGGCGTGCCGCAATCGCCGCAGAAGACTCGGTTTATCTGGTTTCCGCTGTCGGCTTTGTTAGCATAGCACTTCGGCGTGCCCTGCGTGATGCGGAACCCGGCGCTGGGCAGGCGGGCGGCGGGGACGTGGGCGGCGCCACTCTGCTTCTGGCAGTCGCGGCAGTGGCAGCGCAGGGTGAAGACCGGCTCACCGGCCGCTTCGTAGCGGATCGCGCCGCAGAGGCATCCCCCGGTTCTGGGTTGGGACATGATGGTGGCTCCCGTTTCGTTGGCGGGATACTGGCCGGGTTCTGGGGGATGTGCCAAGGTTTGGCGACTCAAGCCGGGGGGAAATCGTATGAAATTCGGGATTTCGTTGTTCTTTACGGCGGGGTCGATCCGGCCGCAGGTGCTGGCGCCGGAGTTGGAGCGGCGCGGTTTCGAATCCGTTTGGTCCGGGGAGCATTCCCACATCCCGGTGACGCTGACGTCCGCGCCACCGTCGAGCGGGGTGAAGCCGTGGTATTATGAGGTGATGGACCCATTCGTTTCGTTGACGGCGGCGGCGTTGGCGACCACGACGTTAAAGATCGGCACCGGGGTTTGTCTGATCGCGCAGCGCGATCCGATTCAGACGGCGAAGCTTGTGGCGTCGATCGATCAGATTTCGGACGGACGGTTTCTGTTTGGGGTAGGGAACGGGTGGAACCGCGCGGAGATCGAGAACCACGGGTCCGTTTTCGCCACGCGGCACAAGCGTGCCCGCGAAAGCATCGAGGCGATGAAGGCGATCTGGACGGAGGAGCGGGCGGAGTATCACGGCGAGATCGTTAAATTCGACCCGATCATGACGTGGCCGAAACCGGTGCAGCGGCCGTTTCCGCCGATCCTGGTGGGGGGCGCGTTTCCGTATTCCGCTCGCCGAGCCATCAGTTACGGTACCGGGTGGTTGCCGAGCATCCCGAATGGAAAGACCGATGTGCTGGGGGATATTCCCCGGTTTCGGCAGATGGCGGCGGAGGCGGGGCGGGATGCGGACTCGATGCCGATTACGGCGTGGTATCCGCCTCGGGATTTGGAATTATTGAAAAAATATCGGGATTTGGGTGTTGCGAGGGTGGTGTTCAGCGTGCCATCGGATTCTGCGGAGGCGGTGTGGCCGCATCTGGATGAGATCGGGGGGTTGATGGCTGGGGTTGGCGATTGACGGATCCATCTCCGATACGACATAATCCGAGGGTTAAAACGGAACTGCTGGGGAACACCTGCCATGTCACGCCGATCGCTCGCCACCGCTCTGGGCGGAATCCTGTTTGCCCTGCCGTTCGTGGCGTCACCGGCCGCGGCTGACCGGCTGACCACGCAATTCACGGGGACGGGTAAATGCCTCGACATCGTCAACGACGGGGTCAACAACAAGCTGACGATGGCGGCATGCGGAAATTACAGCGGGCAGGCGTGGATCATCGATCCAACGAAAACGCCGGGATATTTCCGCCTGCGCACCCAATTCACCGGCGAAGGCAAGTGCCTCGACATCGTCAACGACGGCAGGAACAACAAGCTAACGATGGCGAACTGCGGGAATTTCTCCGGGCAGATGTGGACGATCGAACCGAGCGGCAGTCAGGGCTATTCGCGTCTCCGTACACAGTTCACGGGCGAGGAGCGGTGCCTCGACATCGTCAACGATGGCGAGAACAACCGGCTGACAATGGCGGATTGCGGGAATTTCTCCGGCCAGATGTGGCGGATCGCGCCGAGCCGGTAAATTCCCGCGGCGATCTCAAAGCCCCCCGCCCTTCCGGCCCACCATCGCGCCCAGCCGAAGCCGCAGGGCGTTCAGCTTGATAAAGCCCTGCGCGTCGACCTGATCGTATGCGCCCTGATCGTCCTCGAACGTCACGACCCGCGTATCGTAGAGCGAGTTTGGCGACTCGCGCCCAACGCAGGATACGTTACCCTTATAGAGTTTCAACCGGACGCGGCCGGTCACCGATTTCTGCGACGTGTCGATCAGGGCCTGCAGCATCCGCCGCTCCGGGCTGAACCAGAAGCCGTTGTAGATCAGCTCGGCGTAGCGCGGCATCAGGCTGTCCTTCAGATGCCCGGCCTCCCGGTCCAAGGTGATGCTTTCCATCGACCGGTGCGCCACCAGCAGGATCGTGCCACCGGGGGTTTCGTAGACGCCGCGGGATTTCATGCCGACGAAGCGGTTTTCCACCAGGTCCAGCCGGCCGATGCCGTTCGCTTTGCCGAGTTCGTTCAACCGGGTCAGGAGCGATGCCGGCGACAGCTTGATACCGTCGATCGCCACGGCGTCCCCGTTCTCGAAATCGATGGAGATCACGGTCGCCTTATCCGGCGCATCCTCGGGCCGGATGGTGCGCTGGTAGACGATTTCGTCTGCTTCCACCGCCGGGTCTTCGAGGATTTTCCCTTCTGACGACGAATGCAGCATGTTGGCGTCGACGCTGAACGGCGCCTCGCCGCGCTTGTCCTTGGCGATGGGTATCTGGTGGGTTTCGGCGAATTCCAGCAGGCGGGTGCGGCTGGTCAGTTCCCATTCGCGCCAGGGGGCGATGATCTTGATGTCCGGCTTCA
>CAIRCM010000105.1 GCA_903877125.1 uncultured Acetobacteraceae bacterium
CCGGTGCGTGGGCGGTGGGCCCTAACAAGCCACAACGTCATGGCCGGGCTTGTCCCGGCCACCTATCCCGGCACCGGTGCGTGGGCGGTGGGCCCTAACAAATCGGGCCATGCCAGCCGGTTTGTGCGCCCCGCGACGGCCCCGCACAGATCGTGCTCTAAAACCGGCTGACACGGTGTGCGAGCGGCGGCGCCAGCCCCACGGGTTGCGCCCGATACAGGTCCAACCCCCGCCCACCCCCAACCGCACCCGGCGGAACCGGCGCGACCGGCCCCACCGACCGCTGGGTCGGCGTCAAAACCCCGTGCGGCAGTGTCGCCGACCATGCGCTGGCCAGAGCCGAGGGACCGGCCGGCAATTTCGGCTCCGCCGCATACAACGCCATCACTTTTTTCGCATAAGGCTCCGACAGGGACGGCGTCGCCGAGTGATACAGCCCCACCGCCCGCGTCCAATCCCCGCCCGCCTGCCCATACAATTGCCGCAGGAACCGCGCGGCGTAACCGGCATTGGCCGAAGGATCGAACGCCTGCTCAAGACTGGCGAAAGCATCGGGATGGTGCATCAGGTTCACCTGCATGCACCCCACATCGATCGATCGCACGCCACGCGCCTGATACGCCCGCACGGCGGCGATCGCCTCGGCCTTGGTGTTGAAAAAAAGCCCCTCGCCCTCGGCGTTGATCGTCCACGGCCAGGACCGGACCGTCCCGGTCGCCTCGTCCCGCCGCCCGCTTTCCGCCTTGCCCACCGCCGCCAGCAAATGGGCGGGTATCGCCTGCGCCTGCTCCGCCATGGCGATAGCCGCCTGGCAAAGCATGGGTGGCGTGTTCACGGCCGGTGCGGCGATACCCGCCGCCCTGGCCATGGTTGAGAACAGCAACATAAGAGCAATCCATGCGCGCATGGCCGCATGGTGACAGGAAGGTGTGAATCAAAGGTTAACGCGTCGCGAAAATTACGCGCTGCCGGCAATGCTGCGATGCAAAATTATGCTTGCACACATATGACCGCCCCGCTAAATTCCATCCAGCAGCAACGGCGCCCCTGGCGCCTACTGCTTTCTTGGACGTTTCCTCCCTAAACTTGGCGGCACTGCATAAGTGCCGCCATTTTTTTTACCTTGCCGCGCCCTCAGCCCCCGGTCAGCCCATCCGCCTCCCGCGCCAGCGCCCCGATCAGGGTTGTGATGTCCTGCTGGACCGAAGCGAACCGGGGCAGCCGCTCGATCCGCGCCTCGTCCATATAAAGGTCCCGCGCGAGTTCGATCTGCAGCACGTGCACCCGGTCCCGCGGCCGTCCGTAATGCCGGGTGATGAACCCCCCCGCATACGGATCGTTCCGCCGGACCGTGAAACCGAGGTCGGTCAGCGCCCGTTCCACGAACCGCGTCACCCGCGGATCGCACGCCGTCCCGTGTGCGTCGCCCAGCACGAAATCCGCCTGTTTGAACGCATTCCGTGCCGACCCCGCCGGAACCGGGGAGGGCATCGAGTGACAGTCGATCAACAAGCAGGTCCCAAACTGCGCCACCGTCGCGCCGATCAACGCGCCCAGCATGTCGTGAAACGGCTGCCAATAGGCCGCCACCCGGTATTCGGCGTCGGAAAACCGCAGCTTGTAGCGATAGATCGTCTCACCCGACGCAACGATCCGCGCGATCGTGCCCAGGCCAGCCGCGACACGCGGGCTGGTGGCGTTGACCCATTTCGGCAACTCGTCGGCGAACATCGACGGGTCCAGTTCCCACGGTTCGCGGTTCGCGTCGCACCACGCGCGCGGAAACGTCGCCGCGAGCAAGGGCGCCCCGAAATCCGGCGCGCCGGCATAAAGTTCGTCGACGAAACTGTCCTCGCTGCGACGCAGGCCCAGCGGATCGAGCCGCGATGCAGCAACGAACTCGTCCGGATAACGCCGGCCGGAGTGCGGGGAGGCGAACACCACCGGAGTCGTCTGCCGGGCCGGCCGGGCGACCGTGACGGCGTCGCTATCAACGGGAGCAGTGGGAATGACCGAGGCGTCCATGCGCCCTATTCAACGCCCCCCCGCGCCCGCTGTCACGGGATCATCGCCAAAAATCGCTCAATCGTGCTCTAAGACCAACCGCCCGAAACCTTGACTCGTGGCCCGACCCATATCGTCCTGCCGGCGAATGCCGGTATCCA
>CAIRCM010000106.1 GCA_903877125.1 uncultured Acetobacteraceae bacterium
CGCGTTCCTCGGCTGCGAGGTCGCGATCCTCGGCGGTGCGATGAGCTGGGTGAGTGAGCGGCATCTGGTCGCCGCGATCATCTTCGGCGCCTTGGCCACGGCAAATGTGAACGTCGACATGATCGTGCAGAACCTCGGTGCCGACGGCACCACCGACATGACCTTCACCGTGGGCAAGGCCGACCTTCCCCGTGCGCATGAGGCACTCGGTGCCATTCGGGACGACATCGGCTACACCGAACTGCTCGAAGACTCCGATGTCGCCAAGATCAGCGTCGTCGGTGTCGGCATGCGCAGCCACGCCGGCATCGCCAACACGATGTTCAAGGCACTGGCCGACCGCAACATCAACATCCAGGTGATTTCCACCAGCGAGATCAAGGTCAGCGTCCTGATCGCTGCCGAATATACCGAACTCGCGGTCCGCGCCCTCCATACCGCCTACGGTCTCGATGCCGCTTAACCCCGCACAGGCGAAAGCCCGCCTCGCCCAACTCTGGTCTCGCGGCACCGCGTTCCTCGGGACGGACGTCGCCATCATGGGCGGCGCCATGAGCTGGGTGAGCGAGCGGCATCTCGTCGCAGCCATTTCCAACGCCGGCGGATTCGGCGTCATCGCCTGCGGCGCCATGACGCCCGAACTGCTGGAACGCGAAATCGCCGGCACCCAGGCGCTGACCTCCAAGCCCTTCGGCGTCAACCTGATCACCATGCACCCCCAGCTGCTGGACCTCGTCGCGGTCTGCACCGCGGCGAAGGTCGGCCACATCGTCCTGGCCGGCGGCGTTCCGAACGGCGCAACGATCAAGGCCGTCAAAGACGGCGGCGCCAAATTGGTCTGCTTCACACCCGCCCTCATGCTCGGTAAGCGATTGGTCCGATCCGGCGCCGATGCCCTGGTGATCGAGGGATCGGAAGCCGGCGGCCATATCGGACCCGTTTCCCTGACCGTGCTCGCGCAGGAAATCCTGCCCCATCTGCGCGATGTCCCCATCTTCGTCGCCGGCGGTCTCGGCCGCGGCGAAGCCATCCTCGCCTATCTCGAAATGGGCGCATCCGGCGCCCAACTCGGCACCCGCTTCGCCGCGTCGGCGGAATCCATCGCCCATCCCAACTTCAAGAAGGCCTTCGTCCGCGCCAACGCCCGCGACGCCATCCCTTCGGTGCAGTTGGACGAAAACTTCCCCGTCATCCCCGTCCGCGGGTTGGTGAACGAAGGCACCAAACGTTTCCTCCGCCATCAGGCCGAAACCGCCGCCAAATTCCACGCCGGCGCGCTGGACAAGGAAGCCGCCCAACTCGCCATCGAGCACTTCTGGGCCGGCGCCCTCCGCCGCGCCGTGATCGAGGGCGATGTCGACAACGGCTCCGTCATGGCCGGCCAGTCCGTCGGCATGGTCACCGCCGAACAGAAGACGGCGGACATCATCGCCGAACTCGTCGCCCAGGCCGAAGCCGCGCTGATCGCCCGTTCGGCCTCATGACCCTCGCACCGCGCCGTCTGCTCTCCCGCCTGCGCGATCTTCGCGCACGGGCAGCGGCGCCGTTGCCCGAATTGGTCCGCCTCGTCGCCGCCGAATTGGTCAGCGAGGTCTGCTCGGTCTACGTCCAGCGCCCCGGCGACATCCTCGAACTCGCCGCGACCGAGGGGTTGAACCCCAACGCCGTCGGCAGCACCCGCCTGCGGGTGGGGGAGGGGATTGTCGGCCTTTGCGCCGCGTCCGGCGGGGTGATGAATCTGCCGGACGCCCAGAACCATCCTGCCTTCGCCTATCGTCCCGAAACCGGCGAAGACCCCTTCGCCTCCCTCATCGCCGTCCCCGTCCGCCGCTCCGGCCGCACCTTGGGCGTGCTGGTGGTGCAAAACCGGCTGCCCCGCCATTTCACCGAACAGGAAGTCGACGAACTCGAAACCGTCGCGATGCTGCTGGCCGAACTGCTGCCGGCGTCCGGTGCCTCGGAAGGCACCTCCGAAGGGGTGGGCGGTGCCGTCCCGCGCGTCTTCGCCGGCACGACGCTGATGACCGGCATCGCGATCGGTCCGGTCGTGCTGCACGCCGTCCGCCGCACCGGCATCACGCTGCTCGCCGACGATCCCGACGCCGAACTGGCCCGCCTGCACGATGCCGCCGACCGCATGCAGCGCGGCCTCGATGCCCTCATCGCCGGCGTCGCCCCGGCCGGCAAACCGGCCGACGCCTCCGCGACCCGCGAAGTGCTGGAAGCCTACCGCCTGGTGGCGGCCGACGCCGGCTGGTTGCGCCGCGTCGGCGACGTCATCCGAACCGGGCTGACCGCCGAAGCCGCCGTGCAGCGCGTCGCCCGCGAAATGCACGACCGGATGCGTCGGATCAGCGACGCCTACCTCCGCGAACGCCTCGCGGATATGGAAGATTTGGCCAACCGGCTGCTGACCACGCTTTCCGGCGATGAGCCCCGCGCCGACGTGGCACCCGGATCGATCCTGTTGGCCCGCCGCTTGGGGCCGGCCGAACTGCTGGACGGGCATGCGCGCGGTATCGCCGGCGTCGCCATCGAGGAAGCCAGCCCCTCCGGCCACGCCGCCATCCTTGCCCGGGCGCTGGACATCCCCGCGGTCGGCGCGACACGCGGCATGCTCGACACCGCCGAACCCGGCGATCTCGCCGTCGTCGATGGGGACGAAGGGCAACTGATGCTCCGCCCGGAAGCCGATGTCCGCACCGCCTTTACCAGAGCATTGGCCGCGCGCGGCGAACGCTACGCCCGCTGGGCCACCCTGATCGGCCGCCCCGCCGCCACCGCCGACGGCACCGCGCTCAAACTGATGCTGAATGTCGGGCTGAGCATGGAACTGCCGCAGCTCGATCGCACCGGTGCCGACGGGATCGGTCTGTTCCGCACGGAAATCGCCATGCTGGCCCGCGGCGCCATCGCCGACGTCGCCGAACAGGCCGCGATCTACGCCCGAGCCCTCGATGAAGCGAGGGACCGTCCGGTGCTGTTCAGAACATTGGACCTCGGCGCCGACAAGATGCTGCCAGGGACCGTTGTCGAGGAGGAAAACCCGGCCATGGGCTGGCGTTCCCTCCGCGTCGGTTTGGATCGCCCGGCCTTGCTCCGCCGGCAGTTGCGTGCCTTGCTGCTGGCCGCCGGCGGCCGCCCGCTCTCGGTGATGTTCCCGATGGTCGCGACAGTGGCCGAGTTCATGGTCGCCAAAACCCTGCTGCTGGCAGAAGCAAGACGCGTCCGCCCCAGCCCCGAGCGGCTGTCGGTCGGCACGATGCTGGAGGTGCCGGCACTGCTCTGGCAGCTCCCCGAATTGCTGAAAGAGGCGGATTTCATCTCGATCGGCTCCAACGACCTGATGCAATTCCTGTTCGCCGCCGACCGCGGCACGCCGTCCCTCTACGATCGGTACGATCTGTTGTCGCAGCCGGTGCTGAATCTGTTGGACCAATTGATCGCCGCCGCGCGCCCAACCGGCGTACCCATTTCCGTCTGCGGGGAGGCCGCGTCGCGGCCGATCGAAGCGATGACGCTCGCCGCCCTTGGCATCACCTCCCTGTCCATGCCGGCGAGTGCCATCCTGCCGGTCAAGGCAATGCTGGCCGAGGTCGATCTCGTGGCATTCCGCCCCGTCCTCGCCGCGATCCGCCGCGGCGGCATGAACGCAGGCAGCTTGCGCGACCCGATTTCGTCCTGGGCGCGGGAGCATGGGTTGCCGGTTTGAACCCAACCGCGCTGCCGGTCGGAATTCTGTAACAATTCTTTGGCGGTAGCGGCGCCGTCGGGCGTAACCGGGCGGTTGGCAAGCCGATCGATGGTGGTCTACAAGACCCAACGGGCCGAAAGAGGTGAGGGGTTGCTTCTTCGTTGACCCGGTTTAAGAACAAATGAGCTGGCCGTAGCGCTGGATCGTAGGGCGATTCGCATGGATGGGTTGAACATACTGCCGAGTCAGATTCCGACGACCGCCGCCCCGAATGCGGGCGCGGACCTGCGCATGGCGCGTGAACGGCTCGAATGGCGGTTGGAAGACGCGGCGGCGACGTTGCGCATTCGCCGCGCCTATCTGGAAGCTCTGGAACAGGGCGACCTGTCGCTGTTGCCAGGTAATGCCTTCGCTTTGTGCTTCCTCCGAAGCTACGCGGCCGCGCTGGGTCTCGACCCCGACGAAATGCTCCGCCGTTTCAAGGCCGAGGCAGCGGAGGTCTCTCGACGGACGGAACTGGCGTTCCCCGCCCCGGTCCCAGAACGCGGATTGCCCACCGGCGCGGTGATCCTGCTCGGCCTGATCCTCGCCGTCGGCGCGTATATTGGGTGGTACCGCCTGTCGGGCGAGGGACGGTTGCCGGCGGAAACCGCGACCACGATCCCCGAACGCCTCGCACCGCTGGCCGAACAGGCGCTGCCGCCGGCAACGCCGTCGCCAGCCGCGGCGCAGGCGGCGCCCGTAATGACCCCAGCCGCACCCCCGGTGGCGGCTCCCCCGGCACCGGCTCCAGCGGTCGTCGTCCCCGCGGCCGTACCGGTGCCGCCGACACGCGATCAGCCCCGCGTGATGCTGCGCGCCAGCGGCGATGCCTGGATGCAGGTGAAGGACAAGGCCGGCACGGTACTGTTGAACCGGACGCTCCATCAGGGCGACACATGGCCAGTTCCCCCAACGCCGGGGCTGCTGCTGACCACCGGAAACGCCGCGGCCACCGAAGTGCTGGTGGATGGCGCCGTCGTGGAGTCTCTGGGCGGAACCGGCGCTGTGAGGCACGATATCGCCTTGGACGCCGATCAATTGAAGATTGCTACAGTCGCGCCCGCCGGGCCGCCAGCGGCGGGCAACACCGCTCCGCGCCCAGCGCAGTAGCGATTTGGCCGAACTTCCATTAATTTAGGAAAGGCTGATCGATGCGCAGCCGATGCCGAGGAGTTTCAGCATGAGCAGCTATCGCCCCTATCAGGACATCCATCGCCGCAAGTCGCGCCGCGTTTATGTTGGCAAAGTGCCCGTGGGCGACGGCGCGCCGATCACCGTACAGACGATGACCAACACCCTGACCACCGACGTGGCCGGTACGATCGCCCAGATCCGCCGGGCGGAACTCGCCGGGGTCGATATCGTCCGCGTGTCCTGCCCCGACCAGCCCAGCGCGCTGGCGCTGAAGGACATCGTCAAGGAAGTGAACGTCCCCATCGTCGCGGACATCCATTTCCACTATCGCCGCGCGATCGAAGCCGCCGAGAGCGGTGCCGCCTGCCTGCGCATCAATCCCGGCAACATCGGCTCCGACGACCGCGTCCGCGAAGTGATCAAGGCCGCGCGTGACCACGGCTGCTCGATGCGCATCGGCGTGAATGCCGGATCGCTCGAAAAGCACCTGCTGGAAAAATACGGCGAACCCAACCCGGAAGCCCTGGTCGAAAGCGCGCTGTACCACGCCAACATCCTCCAGCAGCACGATTTCCACGACTTCAAGATCAGCGTGAAGGCGTCCGACGTGTTCCTCGCCGTCGCGGCCTATCAGCAGTTGGCCGAAGTCTGCGATCACCCGCTGCATATCGGCATCACCGAAGCCGGCGGCCGCCGCATGGGCACGGTCAAATCGTCGATCGGCTTGGGCTCCCTGCTATGGGCCGGTATCGGCGACACCCTGCGCGTGTCCCTGTCCGATGAGCCGGAGGAAGAGGTCCGCGTCGGCTGGGACATGCTCAAAACGCTGGGCATCCGCCATCGCGGGGTGAAGGTGATCTCCTGCCCGTCCTGCGCGCGTCAGGGCTACAACGTGATCCAGACGGTGCAGACCCTGGAAGAACGGCTCGCCCATATCGAAACGCCGCTGACGTTGTCGATCATCGGCTGCGTCGTGAACGGCCCGGGGGAGGCGCTGATGACCGATATCGGCGTGACCGGCGGCGGCAACGGCCGGCACATGATCTACAACGCCGGCAAGACCGACCACACGATCGATGGCGAATCCATGGTCGATCACATCGTCGAACTGGTGGAAGCCAAGGCGGCGTCGTTGAAGGCGGCGGCCGAGGCCGAGAAGCTGGCCGCGGAATAGGGCCCGGGGCGATGCCGGTCGTCTTCAGGGCCGCCGGTATTCGCTTCCACTTCTTTTCCAACGAGGGCGATCCTCGTGAGCCGGTGCATATTCACGCCCGACGTGCCGATGCCGAGGCCAAGATTTGATTGTGGCCGACCGTCGAGATCGCCGATAGTTATGGTTACTCGCGGCGTGAGCAGACGGAGTTGATCCGTCTGGTGGTTGAGCGCCGGGAGGAAATCATGGAGGCACGGCATGACCATTTCGGCTAAGGCTGTCCAGTTCGACGATGTCACCATGTGGGTCGATCTGAATGACGGCCGCACGATCGGCATTCCATTGGCATGGTTCCCACGTCTGTTGGGTGCGACTGCCGAGCAACGTAGCCAGTGCGAAATTAGCGTGACCGGGCAGGGGCTGCATTGGGAGGAGTTGGACGAGGATATCTCTGTCGGTGGGCTCCTGGCGGGACGTGGGGATATGTCGGTACGGCGACCCATCGCTGCTTGATGAGCCGCGCGGATCTGCCACGCCACCAATTTGTCCCGGGATCAGCCGTACTGAGCTGGTGAGCGCAGTTGGGGCGAACGTGGCGTTCATCACAACGGTCAATGCATTGGAAGCCGAGGGCGCGCCGCGACCAATGGTCGCCCTTGCCAAGGCACTGATGACCGATATCTGCGTCACCGGCGGCGGACGCGGAGAAACTGGCGGCGGAATAAGAACCGGGGCGGTGCCGGTGGTCGTCAGGCCCGCCTGCAGGTTGCTCTCCCGGCACACGCACGATCCGTGCCTCCCGCGGTAAAAAACCTGTCTCAGCCGCACCCAAAGCAAAAATGCCGTAACCGCGCCTCTGGCCATCCGCGCCGAGCGGTGTAACATCGCCGCGAATGTCCGGATAAGAGGAAACGACCGAATGGCCGACACCATCGACGGTATCCTGTCCCGCCAGCCTGACGCGCCCCCCGCCACGCCAATCCGTCCGGCACCGGTATTCGTCTGGCCGCCCCGGCCCGCCGCGCTGCTTAAATTCGTCTTCGGCCTGCCGGGATATTTCCTGCCCCTGAACATCCTCTACATGGGCATGGCCATCCTCACCTGGTTCTCCCTGACGCCGTCGCTCGCACGCATGGCGACCTTCCAGTGGGACTGGGTGGCGATCGTCTATGCGCGCAACCTCGGCCTGACCGTCCTGCTCTACGGTGGCCTGCACTGGCGATTCTACATCCGCAAAGCCCAGGGCACCCGCTACATGCTGAACCGGCGCGAGCCCACATCCGGCGCCAGCCATTTCATGTTCGGCAGCCAGGTGCGGGAGAACGTTTTCTGGACCGCCGGCAGTGGCGTCGCGATCTGGACGGCCTATGAGGTCGCAACCCTGTGGGCCTTCGCCAGCGGCACCATCCCAATGCTGAATTGGGAGAAGCATCCGGTTTGGTTCGTGCTGCTGTTCTGCGCGATCCCGATGATCCGCGACGCGCACTTCTACCTCATACACCGCCTGCTGCACTTCAAGCCGCTGTACGGGTGGGTCCACGCCCTGCACCACAAGAACACCGACATCGGCCCCTGGTCCGGCATGTCGATGCACCCGGTCGAGCACGTCTTCTATTTCAGCGGCATCCTCATCCACTGGATCGTGCTCTCCCACCCGCTCCATGCCATTTTCCACGTCCAGCAAACCGGCCTCGCCCCCGCTCTCGGCCATGTCGGGTTCCACAAACTGCTGACGCGGAGCGGCAAGGTGCACGCCATCGGCCAGCGCTATTTCCACTTCCTCCATCTCCGCTATTTTGAGTGCAACTATGGCGGCGACGGCACCGTGCCGATGGATAAATGGTTCGGCAGTTGGCACGACGGCACGCCGGAAAGCCACGAGATCATGCGGCTCCGGCGCGCCAAGGCGCACGGGGTTTAGCAATCTCGCAGGTTATTTCAGCGGCCCCAGCTTCCCGATCTCCATCGCCTTGATCTGCAAGGCCAGATACTTGGAGTTGATCCGGCACACGCCCAGCCCGCCAGCAATGAACCACACGCCCTCCTGCGGCGTGCGCTTGTACATGTTGTTCAGCTCCCCATCCGCCCCAATGCCCCACACCGGCCCAATCCGCTCGGACATCTCATCCCCCAGCGCGCGACGGACCAGTTCCTTCTGCGGATAATAGCCCGTGGCAAGCACGATCAGATCGGCCGGCAGCGTCGTGCCGTCCTTCAACAGAATGCCGTCGCCAACGAAACGCTCGATCCGGTCGTACTGCAACAGGCCGATCTCGCCCTTGATCATCAGCGCCGAACTGCCGGCATCGAGGTTGTAGCCGCCGCCGCGACGGAAATATTTCATCTGATGGCCGGCCTCGTCCTCGCCCATATCGTGCTTGAAGCCGATCTCTTTCAGACCCGTGATGATCTCCTTGTCGAGTTCGACCATCCGCTTCGCCACCGCCTTGTAGGCCTTGACCGTCAACGGCGGCGTGGCGGCAGCAGCGATCAGGTCGCAATCCTCCAGCAACCCACCCTCGTCCCAGATCGCTTCGTTCAGCCGCGCACTCGGATTGATCGAAACGACGGTGGTGGACCCGCGCTGAACCAACGTGGTGTTCACGCCATGGCTGTGCAGGTCCAGCGCGATATCGTTCGCGCTGCTGCCCGTGCCCATGATGAAGGCGTTCTTGCCCTCCCATCCCGCGCCGCTGTCGAAACCTTCGGAGTGGATGATCTGTCCCTTGAAATCCTTCAGCCCCGGCAGGTCTGGAATCATCGGATACGAACTCACCCCATTGGCGAACACCAGATGCTTCGGCCGCACAACCCGTTCGGTCCCATCCGAACGCTTCAGCGTCGCCGTCCAGCGCTTTTCTGTCTCATCCCACGTGCCGGCAACGAATTCCGTCCCGGTCCAGCAATTGATCTCCATCGCGTCGGCATAGAATTCGAACCAGTTCCCCAGCATGTCCTTGGGAATGTATGTCGGCCAGGTCGGCGGAAATTCCATGTAAGGCAGATGGTTCAGGTGGATCGAGTTATGCAGCGCCAACGAATGATACCGCCGGCGCCAGGAATCGCCGATCCGATCCCATTTCTCCACCACCAGCGTATCGACGCCCAATTGATTGAGCCGCGCCGCAACCGATAGCCCCGCCTGCGCCGCGCCGATCACCAGCACCGTCGGCTCCCGGTCCGCGTAGGCAACCGCCTTGCGCCGCATGTCGGCCCAGTTGTCGCCGCCGAAATTGCGTGAATAGGCAGACCCGGTCGGGCGGTTGTCGCCGATCGTCTCCTCGTGCCCGGCCAGCGATTGCAGCGTCGTGGAAATGTGCCACGCCTTCGTCACGCCGTTCGCGTCGGGCGACAGGCGAACCACCCCCGCGCCGCCGCCGTCGACGGTCGCGAATTCGTAAATCGCCTCGATGCTGTCGATGCCCAGGCGGGTCTTGTTGCGTGGCTCACGCCGCCGCGCCGGCAAATGAAAACCATTCGCCTGCGTCCGCGCCTGATCCGCCGCCAGCCGCGCCGCGATCGCGTCCGCACCCGCCACCGCGGTCCGGTGCCACGTGAAGGCGAGAATATCGCGCCAGTGGCTGTCTTCATGGAACAGCGAGGCGATCTTCGTCGGATCGCGTGACGTCAGCGCCGTCTCGAACGCCGCCAGCCAGTCCTCGGCGGTGCGCCGGGCCTGCTGCGCGGCCTGGAATTCGTGAAAGGATTGGTCGAAGTCATTCATGGTGGCGTTCCGTCCAATGGGTGCGATTGGACGGGATTATGGGCGGAGGTGGCGGCCGGTGTCCATCGACGCGGCTTACGCGTGCAATCCCGGCGCCTCCTGCCCGGTCCGTGCAACGTACTCCGTATAGCCGCCGCCATACATGTGAACGCCTTCCGGGGTCAGTTCCAGCACCCGGTTCGACAGCGCGGCCAGGAAATGCCGGTCGTGCGAAACGAACAGCATGGTGCCCTCGTACTCGGACAAGGCACCGATCAACATTTCCTTCGTCGCGATGTCCAAATGGTTGGTCGGCTCGTCGAGCACGAGAAAATTCGGCGGGTCGTACAGCATCAGCGCCATCACCAGCCGAGCCTTTTCGCCGCCGGACAGAACGCGACAGCGCTTTTCGACCTCATCGCCGGAAAACCCGAAGGCCCCGGCCAAAGTCCGCAGCGCCCCCTGACCATCGCGCGGGAAACTGGATTCCAGCATATCCATCACGGTGCGGTCGCCGTCCAGCAGGTCCATCGCATGCTGGGCGAAATAGCCCATTTTGACGCTGCCGCCGATCGTGACCGACCCCGCGTCCGGGTCGGTCGTGCCGGCGACCAATTTCAGCAACGTCGATTTCCCCGCGCCGTTGACACCCAAAACACAGCAGCGCTCGCGCCGCCGCACCAACAGGTCCAGCCCGTCGTAAATGACCCGGTTACCGTAGCGCTTATGCACGCCGCGCAGGTTCACGACATCTTCCCCCGAACGCGGCGCCGGGGCGAAATCGAACGCAACCGACTGCCGGCGCTTCGGCGGTTCGACCCGTTCGATCTTGTCCAGTTTCTTCACCCGGCTCTGCACCTGCGCGGCGTGCGACGCTCGGGCCTTGAAGCGTTCGATGAAATTGATTTCCTTGGCCAGCATGGCCTGCTGACGTTCGAACTGGGCCTGCTGCTGCTTTTCGTTGAGTGCGCGCTGCGTCTCGTAAAATTCGTAATCGCCGGAAAACGTGGTCAGCGTGCCGCCATCGATCTCGATGATTTTGTTGATCACCCGGTTCATGAATGCCCGGTCATGCGACGTCATCAGCAGCGCGCCGTCGTAGCCCTCCAAAAACTGTTCCAGCCAGATCAGGCTCTCCAGATCCAAATGGTTGCTTGGCTCATCCAACAGCATGACATCCGGGCGCATCAGCAGAATGCGTGCCAGCGCCACCCGCATCTTCCATCCCCCGGACAGCGTGCCGACGTCGCCGTCCATCATCTCCTGACTGAAGCCGAGGCCGTGCAGCACTTCCCGCGCCTTGCTGTCCAACGCATAGCCGTCGAGCTCTTCGAAGCGGGCCTGGACCTCGCCGAAGCGTTCCAGAATCGCATCCAGCTCGTCCGCCAGATCGGGGTCCGCCATTTTAGCTTCCAACGTCGCCAGCTCGGCCGCCAGTGCGCTGACCGCTCCCACGCCGTCCATCACCTCCGCGACCGCGCTGCGGCCCGCCATTTCCCCCACGTCCTGGCTGAAGAAACCGATGTCGATGCCGCGATCCCTGAGGATCTGGCCCTCGTCGGGTTCCTCCTGCCCGGTGATCATGCGAAACAGCGTGGTCTTGCCGGCGCCGTTCGGGCCCACGAGGCCGATCTTCTCGCCCTTTTGCAGCGTGGCCGAGGCCTCGATGAACACCAGGCGGGTTCCGTTCTGCTTGGTGATGTTGTCAAATCGGATCATAATGCCTCGGGCGACGCTGCGGTGGCGCCGCCCTTACAGCAATGTGCCGGGGCCTTCCACCTCGGGCCGGGGGTTAGGTCCCGCAGAAGGTCTGCCGCACCCGTTCCGACTCCGCCGGCGGGGCGGCATAGCGGGCGAAGCCCGGCTGGTCGTCGAACGGGTGGGTTATCACCGCCAACAACTCCTCGAACGGTGCGAAATCGTCGCGTTCGGCCGCCGCGTTCAACGCCGCCTCCACCCGATGGTTGCGCGGAATATAGGCCGGATTGACCGCCCGCATCGCCTCCCGCCGCGCCGCCGCCGTTTCATTTTCCAGCGCCAGTCGAGCCCGCCACCGCTCGGCCCAAACGTCGAAGGCCGTGGGGTCGATGAACAGATCCCGTACCGCCGCATCCCGGTCCGGCAGCAACGCCGCATTGCACAGACCCCGGAACGTCAGCGTGAAATCCGCCTGGTTCTCGGCCATCGCCTTCAGCAGGTCCTGCGTCAGCGCGTTGTCGCCCTCGCGTTCCGCCGACAGCCCAATCTTGCGGCGCAGCCCGCCGAAATAGGCGTCCTCGAAGATCGGCCCGAAGCCGGCGAGACATGCCTGCGCGATCTCGACCGCCTTGTCCTCGTCGTCCGACAGCAGCGGCAACAAGGTTTCCGCCAATCGGGTCAGATTCCACAGCGCGATCCGCGGCTGATTGCCATAGGCGTAACGACCCTGCCGGTCGATCGAGCTGAACACCGTCCCCGGATCGTACTCGTCCATGAACGCGCAAGGCCCGTAATCGATCGTTTCCCCGGCGATGGAGCAATTGTCGGTGTTCATCACCCCATGGATGAAACCCACCTGCAGCCAGCGCGCCACCAGCGCCGCCTGCCGGCCAATCACCGCTTCCAGAAACGCCCGATACCCCCCGATGCCCGGGTAATGCCGCGCGATCGCATAATCCGCCAAGGCCCGCACGCCCTCGGTGTCCCGCCGCGCCGCGAAATACTGAAACGTCCCGACGCGGATATGGCTCGCAGCGACACGGGCGACGATCGCGCCGGGCAAATCGGTCTCCCGGACCACCGTCTCCCCGGTCGCCACCGCCGCCAGCGACCGCGTGGTGGGGATGCCCAAGGCGTGCATCGCCTCGGAAATCAGATACTCCCGCAGCACCGGCCCCAAAGCGGCCCGCCCATCTCCCCCGCGCGAGAACGGGGTCCGACCCGCCCCCTTCAATTGAAGATCGCGCCCCGCGACCTCCCCCAGCAGATTGGCCCGCCCGTCGCCGAGCTGCGGCACGAAATTGCCGAACTGGTGGCCGGCATAGGCCAACGCCATCGGCTCAGCCCCCTCGGGCACCGCGTTCCCCGACAGCGCCTCCGCCGTCAGATCCGCCACATCGATACCCAACTGCCCCGCCAGCGCGGTGTTGAGCTTCAGCAGCCGAGGTGCCGCGACCGGCGTTGGCGGCAGCCGCGCATAGAACCGTTCGGGCAGGCGGGCATAGGTGTTGGCAAAGGGGATCATGCAACGGAAATGGGCCAGGGAGGCGGGTTAGGCAAGGGGTGAGGGACGCCGATCCAGGGCAATCGGGCGAAGATACTGAAACGAAAATCCTATGTCTTCGGCCCTGTCCGGCGAGGCCAAGCCGGTGGCAAGACCGCGTCCGTTCACCACGAAGGCACGAATTACACGAAGTTTTCTACGAAACGGCGACCTGCAGTCCACTGTCCACGCCGGCCTCTTCGTGTTTTCGTGCCTTTCAGTTGAACAAAATCGGTGTCTCATCCAGTCGTCGGCGGAAACTTGGCCGGCATCGTCCAGCCCGCACATTCATCTGGTTGCCCCCCCCCTCATCTCGCCACCATCCATGCCCTCACCCACCGGGTCGCGCGCAACCCTCCCCCCTGACCAAAACCCTTGCCTCCCGGATCGCAGGCGCTACGTTGCCGCCCCTGCGAAGGGAAACCACCGTGACCGACCTCCAACCAGCCCGCGGCACCCACGACCTCATCGGGGACGACCTCCGCCGTCACCGCCACGTCGCCGAAACCGCGCGCCGCATCGCCGCCACCTACGGCTTCGACGAATGGATCACCCCGATCTTCGAGGATACCCGCGTCTTCTCCCGCACCCTCGGCGAGACCTCCGACGTCGTGATGAAGGAAATGTATACCTTCGACGACCGCGGCGGCGATTCCATCACCCTTCGGCCCGAGGGCACCGCCGGCGTCTGCCGCGCCCTCGTGACCAACGGTCTGACCCAGTCGCTGCCGCAGAAGGTCTTCTACGCCGGCCCGATGTTCCGCTACGAACGCCCGCAGAAAGGCCGTTACCGCCAGTTCCACCAGATTGGTATCGAACTGATCGGCCCCTCCGAACCGCTCGCCGACGCCGAAGCCATCGCCTGCGGCTGGGATATCCTCAAGGCCCTTGGCGTGGCCGGCGACGCCATCCTCGAAATCAACACCCTCGGCGACAAGGAAAGCCACGCCGCCTACCGCGAAGCGCTGGTCACCTATTTCACCGCCCACCAGCCCAACCTGTCGCATGACAGCCGCACGAGGCTCGAACGCAACCCCATGCGCATCCTCGACAGCAAGGACGAAAACGACCGCAGGATCGTCGCCGATGCCCCCACGATCATGCCCTACCTCACGGAAGCCGCCGCCACCTTCTACGCCCAGTTGAAAGCCCACCTCACCGCCTTCGGCGTCCCCTTCCGTGAAAACCCCCGCATCGTCCGCGGCCTCGACTACTACGGCCACACCGCCTTTGAATTCGTCACCACCAAACTCGGCGCCCAAGGCACCGTGATGGCCGGCGGCCGCTACGACGGGCTGGTCGCCGAGATGGGCGGCCCCCGCACCCCCGCCGTCGGCTGGGCCGCCGGGATCGAGCGTCTGGGCATGCTCATGGATGCCGCCCCCGCCCCCGCCGCCCCCGTCGTCGTCGTCCCCATCGGCGACGCCGCCGAGGCAACCGCGCTCACCGTCCTCCAATCCCTCCGCGCCGCCGGAATCCGCGCCGAAATGGCCTACCGCGGCAACCTCAAGCGCCGGATGGAACGCGCCAACAAGCTGGGCGCCAGGGCCACCGTGATCATCGGGGACAATGACATCGCCGCCGGCGTGGCGCAGGTGAAAAACCTCGCCACCGGCACCCAGGAAGCGGTCGCCCTGCACGCGGTCGCCGCGCACCTGTCATGAACCTCGCACTGAAACTGGACCGGATCGCCGCGCGAGCCGATGAATTGCGCGCCTTGCTGGGGGAGGGGATCTCCGGCGACGCCTACGTCAAAGCATCCAGGGAACTGAATGATATCGAACCGGTCGTCGCCCGTATCGGCGACCTCCGCGCCGCCGAACAAGCCCGCCTCGAAGCCGAGGAGATGCTCGGCGATTCCGAAATGAAAGCGCTGGCCGAGGCCGAACTGTTCGAACTGAAGGAACGTATCCCGGCCCTGGAACACGAAATCCGCCTCGCGCTGCTCCCCAAGGACGAAGCCGACGCCCGCTCCGCGATCCTCGAAATCCGCCCCGCCGCCGGCGGCGATGAAGCCGGCCTGTTTGCCGCCGAACTGTTCCAGATGTACCAGAAATACGCCGAAGCCCGAGGCTGGAAATTCGAAGTCCTCGAATTCGGCGATACCGAACTCGGCGGCATGAAGGAAGGCATCGCCGAAATCACCGGCCGCAACGTCTTCGCCCGGCTGAAATACGAATCCGGCGTCCATCGCGTCCAGCGCGTGCCCGCGACCGAAAGCCAGGGACGCATTCATACCTCGACCGTCACGGTCGCGGTGCTCCCGGAAGCCGAGGATGTCGATGTCGACGTCAACGAATCCGACCTCCGCATCGACGTCTATCGTGCATCCGGCGCCGGCGGACAGCACGTCAACAAAACCGAAAGCGCCGTGCGGATCACCCATATCCCCACCGGCATCGTCGTTGCTATGCAGGAAGAAAGAAGCCAGCACAAAAATCGTGCCAAGGCGATGAAAATCCTGCGCTCACGCCTCTACGAAGCACAGCGTTCCTCCCTCGATGCCACCCGCGCCGCCGACCGCAAGAACCAGGTCGGCACCGGCGATCGTTCCGAACGCATCCGGACCTACAATTTCCCGCAGGGCCGCGTGTCCGATCACCGGATCAACCTGACCCTGTATAAAATCGATCGCGTCATGATGGGCGACCTCGACGAATTCGTCGACAAACTCACCGCCGAGGATCAGGCCGCCCGCCTCGCCGCCGACGAGTGATGTCTCACGGAAGCGGTACGCGCTCGCCCCGCTCCGTCGCCGAGGACAAAATCGCGGCAAGCCCCCGCACGCCACCCCGGTCTAAAATCACCCCATGCCGAGTCGCGCCCCCGAAACCGACCTCTACCCCGCGGTCAAAGCCTTCCTCGAAGCCCAAGACTTCACCGTCAAAGGCGAAATCCGCGGCTGCGACGTCGTCGCCGTCCGCCCCGGCGATCCGCCGCTCCTCGTGATCTGCGAACTGAAAGCCGCCTTCACCCTCGAACTCGTGCTCCAGGGCATCGAACGCCAGCGCACCGCCGATGAGGTCTGGCTCGCCGTCGCCGCCACCCGCAAAGGCCGCGACCGCGATTCCCGAGCACACCGCCTCTGCCGCATGCTGGGTTTCGGCCTCCTGGCGGTCAGCCCCGCTCGGTCGCACGTCGAAATCATCGCCCACCCCGAACCCTACCGCCCCCGCCCCAACAAACCCGAACGCAAACGCCTGCTGAACGAGCATGCCAAACGCCGGGGCGATCCCACCCAGGGCGGCGCCACCCGCCAACCCATCATGACCGCCTACCGCCAACAGGCCCTCGATTGCGCCGCCGCCTTGCGCGACGGCCCGAAAAAGCCCCGCGACCTCAAATCGCTCGCTCCCGACGCCGCCGCCATTCTGCAACGCAACGTCTACGGTTGGTTCGAACGCGTCGAACGCGGCATCTACCGTCTCACTGCCCCCGGGGAGGCCGCCTTGGACCGCTGGCCCACCGCCCGCTCTTGACCGCCCCCCCGTATTTGGGTCGGTAATGCCGGCACCCCGACGGAGGATACGGCAATGACAAACTTCGTTCTCATCCACGGCTCCTACCAGGGTGGCTGGATCTGGCAGCGCGTCGCCAGCCGCCTCCGCGCCGCCGGTCACACGGTCTTCGCCCCCACCATGCAAGGCTGCGCCGAACGCCGTCACGAACTCCATCCCGGCATCGACACCACCACCTTCGTCAACGAAGTCGCCGACCTCCTGTTTTTCGAGGACCTCAACGACACCGTCCTCGTCGGCACCAGCTCCGGCGGCATGGTCGTCTGCGGCACCGCCGAGCGGATGCGCCACCGCGTCGCCCGCATCGTGCTGGTCGATGCCCTCGCGCTGTTCAACGGCGAACGCACCCGCGACATCGTCAAACGCCCGCCCAACACCGGCCCCGTCCCGATGGCCTCCGGGCCGACCCGCGAGGATGCCGCGAACGGCCTGTTCGCCGATCTCGACCCCGCGACCAAAGCCTGGGCGCTCGACCGTTACACCCCGCACCCCACCGGAACCTCCGAAATCCCGGTCAAGCTTGGCGATTTCTGGGACATGGACTGGAACGCAACGGTGATCTGGTGCCGCCAGGCGCCCAACCCGGGGGAGGCGCATGTCCGCCGCTCCGCCGCTCGTCTGAAAGCGAAATGGCATGAACTCGATACCGGCCACTACCCGATGCTGACCATGCCCGACGAACTGACCCAGCTCATCATGGCGGAAAACTGAAACCGATGACCACCGATCGCCAATCCATTCGTTTCGGTGTCTGGGCGCTCGTGCACGGCAGCCGCGCCGCCTTGCAGGACCCGGACGAACCCTACGATGCGTCCTGGCAACGCAACCGCGACCTGGTGCTGGAAGCCGAGGCGCTGGGCTTCGACAGTACCCTCGTCGCCCAGCACACGGTCAATCCGCACCACGCGCCGAACGATCAGCTCGAAGCCTGGACCGCCGCCGCTGCCTTGGCCGCGCTGACCAGCAGGATCGAAATCATCGCCGCCATCAAACCCTATCTCTACCATCCCGTCGTCCTCGCCAAAATGGCGCTGGGCGTCGAACACATCAGCCAGGGCCGTTTCGCGATCAACCTGGTCAACGCCTGGAACCGCCCCGAGCTGGAAAAAGCCGGCATCGGCTTTCCCGAACACGACGCTCGCTACGATTACGGCCGCGAATGGATTTCGGTGGTCGAGCCGCTGATGCGCGGCGAAGCCCTGACCTTTCAGGGGGAGCGTTTCCAGATCGACGACTACATGCTCCGCCCCGCCGATCCCTACCGCTCGCGCCCGCTGATCTACGTCGGCGGCGAGTCGACGCCCGCCCGCCAGTTGGTCGCCGACAAGGGCGACGTGTGGTTCATCAACGGCCAGCCCCTCGAAGATGTGCGCGCCCTGATCGCCGACGTCGCGTCCCGTCCACGATCCGGCCCGCCGTTGCGTTACGGCCTCAGCGCCTTCGTCATCGCCCGCGAAACCCAGAAGGAGGCCGAGGCGCATCTCGACCATCTCTTCGAACTCGCCGCCAAGGACGCGCCGATCCGCGCGGTCCAGCACGCCAACACCGATGCGGCCTCGGTCATGGCCGCGACGATGCGCAAATCCCCCCGCGTGGGCAGCAACGGCGGGACGGCGGCCGGCCTGGTCGGTTCCTACGATCAGGTCGCGGCCCGCATCAAAGCCTTCCACGAGGCCGGGATCGAGCTGTTCATGCTGCAATTTCAGCCATTCGAAGCCGACATGCGCCGTTTCGCTAAAGAGATCATGCCGCGGGTTCGCGCGGCGTCCTGAAGCAACATGAATCGACAGCGCCCCGACGGTTTACCGTCGGTCTGAAAGCGCTCTGGCCGGCCGGCGCGGTTCGTCGCGCCGGCCGCTCTCGTTTCAGTGCTCGCCAGGCTTATGCTCTCCCGGTGCCACGGGATGCGGCGCGGGCGGCGGCGCGGGCGGCGGCGGTGCCGGATGCGGCGGTTCCACATGCGGCGCGGGCGGCGGCGGTGCGGGATGCGGTGTTTCCACATGCGGCGGGGGCGGCGGCGGTGCGGGATGCGGTGTTTCCACATGCGGCGCGGGCGGCGGCGGAGCCGGATGCGGTGTATCCACATGCGGCGCGGGCGGTGGCGGTGCCAGCGGCGGCGCATGTTCGCCGGCCCCCGCGCCATTCGGCACGACCGGCGGGACGTGCTGCTCAGGCCCAGCCGTATGCGGCACGACCGCCGGACCATGCTCCACCGGTCCCGGGGTATGCGGCGCCAGCGGCGGCGCATGTTCGCCGGCCCCCGCGCCATTCGGCACGACCGGCGGGACGTGCTGCTCCGGCCCAGCCGTATGCGGCACCACCGCCGGACCATGCTCAACCGGTCCCGGGGTATGCGGCGCCAGCGGCGGCGCATGTTCGCCGACCCCCGCGCCATTCGGCACGACCCCCGGCCCATGCTGCTCCGGCCCGCTCGGCGTGTTCACCCGCGGAATAAAGGTCGGACCGGCGGGACGCCCTGGTTCCGGTCCCCGTAAAACCGGAAAGGCCGCACCGGCGGCGTGCGGAATGACGGCCGGCCCAGGCGCATGAACGAAGCCCCCAGCCGGCGCCGCCACATGGAACTGCTGCGCCACGAGAGGCGTCACCCCGGCCGTTGTCGCCCCCGGCATGATCGGATGCAGGCCGGTCAGCGGATGCGCCCCGGCCAGAACCTGCGCGGCGATCGGCTGCCCCACGCCCCGGATCGGCCTGGACCCGACGAACACGCTTTCGGGTACCATCGTCGCGGCACCGCGATTACGGAACGCGCCAGGACCGGCCACCGCGATCGTGCGGGGCCCGTTGACGTCGGTGACGAACCGCGGCGAGGCATGGAACCAGGGATGATACGGCTCGCGCGGACCGAGCGGCACCCAGCCAACCGGTCCGGAGCCGACGGCCATGCCCGCACCGATCCCCAGAAAGGTCACCAGCGCCGGGGCATAGACCGGATACCGCTCATGCCGGTCGCGGTCGAATTGCGGCGTCCACCCCCAACGCCCATGCAGTTCGACCCAGCGGCCGTAATGGAACGGCGCGAACCCCCAGGGCGCGTTGTCCACCCAGGTCCAGCCCCAGGGTGCCACGAAGGCCCAGTGCCCGTCGCGATACGGCACCCATGTGGCGTCGACGGACGGATACCATACCTGCCCATACTCCGGGTCGCTGTTCCAGGCGCCGTAGCCGGCAAGCTCGCCGCCACCCGGCAACCCGGAGATTGCCGGCGGCGGCGGGACCGGATGTGCCGAGGCCGGCGGCGGCACCGGCGGACGGTCTCGGGACAATTCCGCCCGCACGAATTCGTCCGGTGTGGCCTGTCCCAAAATCCCCTGGAACGTGTCCGACCCGCTGATCGACAGCGCCTGCCCGGCCGAAAGCGTTTGCGACACGCCCGGCGCGGTCACGGTCGCGCTGCCCGACAGCACCATCACGATCGTGGGGGAGGCTGTGTCGCCCGCGATCACGCTGATTTGCCCCGCCTGGCTCGTCGTCACCGTCCTGCGTGGCGTCACCAACGTCCACGTCTCGTTCGGCGCCAGGTCCTGTGGCCGCAGAAAGCACTCGCCCTGCGTTAACGTCGCTTGCAGGCCATTCGCATCCAGCGTGCCGACATCCACCTCCGTCCCGCCGCTCAGACCGATGCGGCTGGCCGACAGTTCCATCTCCGCATGCGCGTTCGGCTGAGTCCAGAAAGACCCGCCTGTCGCCACGGGGAAGTTGGTCGACGCAGCGGTCCACTGGGTGTCGCCCGCCGCGTGATACGACACGTCGCCCGCGCTCGCGACCAGCCGGCCAACCCGGGCAGGCGGGTCCGCGGCGTTCTGATCGGGCGTCTGAAAGGGCTGCGTCGGCTGCTGCGCCCAGGCGGGAAACGAGGCAGGCAACGTCAACGCCGTGCTGCCCAGCAGCAGCGCCGCCGTGGTAAACGCCGTGGTCAGCCGTGAACCGTGATTGGGTGCGCGCATTGGTATCTTCCTCTCGTCGCGGGAGATACATGGCCCGCAATGGTGGCCAAACAACGTCCGACCCGCCACATGCGCGTCACACGCCCGTCATTGTTCCGCCGCCTTGCGCGCGCTTGATCGTGTTGTCACGTCACAAACAGGGGAATCCACCATGCGCCGCTTTTTGCTTATGCCCATTCTCGCGATGACCCTGGCGACGGTGCTGAGCGGCTGCATCATCGAGCCCGAGCACGGCTACCACCATGGCTACCACCACGACTCCTATTACAGCGGCGGCTGGGGGCATCATCACGAACGCTGGTGATACCCCGCCAGCGCACGTGCGATCAGCACCGCCGCCAGTACCGACAGCACGATCAGCGCGGTCATCCGGTGGTGGTGCGGTTTCGCCTTATGAAACGCCCGGGTCCCGATCCAGTTGCCCAGGTAGGTCGCGGGGATCGATGCCGCCGACCAGATCAGAACCTCCCGGTCGATCAGCCCGAGATAGCTCATCGCCACCACCCCCGTCAGGCCGGACAGCATGAAGTAGACGATCGACGTCGACCGCACGACCGCGGCCCCGTGCCCCAACGCCAGCAGGTAAACCACGATCGGCGGCCCACCCATCGACGCCAGACCGCTGATGATCCCCGAGACCGCCCCCACCGCCGCCGTCAAAACCCCCGAGGGCTTGGGCGGCAGCCGGGCACCGCGCCACAAAAGCACCACCGACCCCGCGATGATCAGCCCGATCGCGAGCCTGACGGTGTTCGGCGAGAACGCGGTGAGGATGATCAGCCCGGTGGGAATGCCGATCAGCAGCCCCGGCGCCAGCCCGCGCATCGCACGCCAGTCCGTTTGCGACCACGCCTTCCGCAGCCCGCCGGCCCCCACCACGACCTGCAGAACCACGACCAACGGGACCACCTGGGCCGGTGGCAGCGCAAGGCTCAGCAGCGGCACCGCCGCCAGGCCGAAGCCAAATCCGGTGAAGCCGCGCAGGATGGATGCCAGGAAGATTCCCCCTAGCGCGATTAGGAATGTTTGCACCATTTATGCAGCTAGAATGGTCGCCAACGAACAGATTGTCCATGGTGCGCCACGTGCCATAATTCGCCACAGTTGAATGGTTGCATTTGAGTGCCATGACAGTCATGATTCAGTCCATGGCCTCGGCGCTCGCACATCGCGGCACACCAAAAAGCCGTAAATTCACCGGTTTGGTGGGTTTTTGTAAGACGAAATCGGTCATTTCGGCCGGATTCGTGGGGGAACACTGTGCCTTGCGGCGCGATCCCGGATTCAACTCGCCCGATACTTCCGATCGCGGCTTCTGAGGGGCATCACCATGCTGCATTATTCACGTTTCGCGTGGCTCGGCGTGCTGTGCCTCGCCGCCTGCCAAACCCCGCCCGGACCCGCCACGACCACCCAAACGGCGCCCACGGCCGTCGCCGAAGCGGCGCCGCCAGTCATCGAGAGTGGCACGGCTTCCTATTACGGCAAGGCCCACAACGGCCGCCGCACCGCCAGCGGTGAGCGCTTCGATATGGAGGCGATGACCGCCGCCCATCCCTGGCTGCCATTCGGCACCAAGGTCCGGGTCACGCTCCAGGGCTCCGACCGCTCCATCATCGTGACCATCACCGACCGCCTGCCGTCCCGCCGACGCATCATCGACCTGTCCCAGGGCGCGGCACGCGCGCTCGGAATCCTCCGCCAGGGCGTAGCCGAAGTCACCCTCACCAAGGCCTAGCAGCCTGCTGGCGCGTGATCGCCAGGGGTGGACCCACACGCCGCCATCCGGGCCGAGATCGACATGGTGGCCGAGAAAAAGCGCGGCGGCTGAACGGTCGCCGCGGAAGGCCCGGAGGTTCCCCCTCTGCGCCTTTCGCATTCAAAAAACAGGCTCTCAACCCCGCCCTACCCGGCGCAAACGCAACCCAAGATAGAAAACGCTTGACATAGCGCACCCAAACGTTCATGATACGTTCCATGGACGCCACCCCCACCAACCCGGCCGAAAATGCCCCCGCTGGGTTCACCGGGAAACCGTCCGCCTCCCAGGTCCTCCTCCACGTCATCGCCCTCCTCATCGA
>CAIRCM010000107.1 GCA_903877125.1 uncultured Acetobacteraceae bacterium
CCAGCAGGCCGCGATCGTGGGAGACCACGACCGCCGCGCCGGGGAAGCGGGCGAGCCATGTTTCCAGCCACAGCGTGGCTTCGAGGTCGAGGTGGTTGGTCGGTTCGTCCAGCAGCAGCAAATCGGGGTTCGCAAAGAGCGCGGTGGCAAGAGCGACGCGCATGCGCCAGCCGCCGGAGAATTCTGCGACTGGACGGGCCTGGGCGGCCTCATCGAAACCCAGGCCAGCGAGGATCGTGGCGGCTCGGGCAGGGGCGGAATCGGCGCCGATGGCGATCAGGCGTTCGTGGATCTCGGCGAGGCGGGCAGGCTCGGCGGTTTCCGTTTCTTTTAATAGCGCGAGGCGTTCGGGGTCGCCTTGCAGGACGGTGTCGAGGAGGGAGGCTGGACCCTCCGGCGCTTCCTGGCGAACGGTGGCCATCCTGGCGCGGCTGGAAAGGCGGATGTCGCCGCCATCGAGGGGAATTTCCCCGGCGATGGCGCGCAGCAGGGTGGATTTGCCGGCGCCGTTACGCCCGACCAAGCCGATGCGCCGGCCGGGATCGACGGTGAGGTCGGCGCCGGACATGAGTGTGCGTCCGCCCATGCGGATGGTGATGTTGGATACGACGAGAAGGCTCATGCGGCGGGGGTTTAGCGCGCTGTGCCCATACCGATCTAGCCCAGCGTCGCCTTCACCTGCATCGCGATGCCGCCGCTTGGTCCCACCGCGAACAATTCCGCGGTGTCGGACCCAACCATCCGACCCATTGTCGTGAAGGGGGCCGTATCGAACAGCGGTGAACGCGCCCGCATTTCGAAGCGGACGATCGGCCGGTTGGTGTTGTCGCGCAGGAGATCGAGCAGGCATTGCTGCGAAAACGGCCCATGTACCACCAGGCCCGGAAAGCCTTCCGTGCCCGTCGCGTAGGGACGGTCGTAATGGATACGGTGCGGGTTGAAGGTCAGCGCGGAGTAACGGAACAGCGACACCGGATCGGGCGTCCAGGTCTTGCGCCACGACATGCCCTCGGGCGGCGGTTCGGTCTTCGGAATCCCGGATGGCGTGCCAGGCGCCACCGCTTCACGGAACACGCTCACCTGATCCTCGGTCAACGCCAGCCCGCGCGGCGTGTAGATGCGTTTCGTCTGCGTCGCGATGATCAGCGTCCCCGTGCCGCCCTGGCGCAGTTGCACGTCCGAGAACTCGGTTTCCCGCCGCAGGGCGTCGCCGACCAGGATCGGCGCGTGGAAGGTCAGCGTCGCACCGGCATACATGCGCCGCGGCAGCGGCATCTCCGGGAGAATACCGCCGGTGACCGGCAAGCCATCGGCTCCCAGGGTCGCCAAGCGGCTGGCGGCCGGGAAATACGCGAGGTGCCAGCCAGGCGCGATCGGCTCGCCTCGGGCCGGGGGCGTTTCATCGCGGTCGAAGGTGACGATCATGCCGCGCAGGGGGGCGGCGGTTGCCTCGTCCTCATCGACGACGACGCGGCCGAGCAAGGCACGGATGGGTTCGATATCGATCATGCTGGGAGCCATCCTTGCAAACGTGCTGCTTCTTCCCGACAGCGTTCGGGATTTCCGAGTATCTGGCGGTTGAACCCGATGCGCTTGAACCAGTAGTGCAGGCCCAGCAGGTCGGTGAAACCCATGCCGCCATGGGCCTCGGTGGTCATGCGGGCGACGTCGCGGGCGACGTCTGAGACATGCGCCTTGGCGTGGCAGGCGGTCAGGCGCGCTTCGTCGGGCAGGGCGTCCTGGGCGTAGGCGGCATACCAGACCATGCCACGGCAGGGTTCCAGCGCGGTGACGCAGTCGGCGAGTGGGTATTTCACCCCTTGGAAACTGCCGATGACGCGGCCGAACTGCACGCGCTCCTTGGCGAAGGCGACGGCGCGATCCAGCATGGTTTGCGCGGCGCCAACGGAATCCGCGGCCAGGATGACCCGCCCCGCGTCCAGCACAGTTCTGGCGGCGGTGAGTGGGTCGTTCGCTGCGTCCAATCTTTCGGCCGCGACGTTGTCGAAGGTGACGTCGATCAGCGGGCGGGTACGGTCGATGCTGCGGCGCAGCGTTTTGGCGACTCCCGGGTCATCCGCGCCGACCAGGGCGGCGGCGCCGTCAGAGCCGAACACCAGGAAGTGTGTGGCGCCGGCTGCATCCATCACGCCGTCGATCCGGCCGTGCAGGGTGCTGTCCATGGTGACCTTTGCTGCGCCGGTTTGGCCGGCCAGGCCGGCAAAGGCAACGGCGATGCGGACTTCGCCGGCGGCGATTTGCGGCAAGTATTCGTCCTGCTGCCCGGCGGTGGCGCAGAGGGCGAACGCCAGCGGCGCCATTGCCATGGTGGCGGCGAAGGGGATGGGGGCGGCCGAAAATCCAAGGGCCTCGGCCGCGACGGCGGCATCAAGCACGCCGAGGCCGGCGCCCCCGAACCTTTCGGGCACCAGCAGGCTGGGCAGACCAAGCTCGACGGCGCCCTGCCAGAGGTCTTCGTCGAAACCCTGTGCGGTTTCAGCAAGCAACCGCAGCCGGTCCAGCGGCAAGCGGTCTTTCAGGAACCCACGCAATGAATCGTCGAATTGGCGCTGTTCCAGGGTGAGGGAGAAATCCATCAGCGCATCCCCGCAACGAATTTCGGCTCGCGCGGCAGATCGAGGCCGCGTTCGCCGATGATGTTCTTCTGGATGTTGTTCGATCCGCCGCCGATCATCAGGCCGACATCGTACATGTAGTCGATGTTCCACGTTGTGGCATCGTCGTCCTCGGCGTCCTCGCCCAGCGATTCATACGGCAGGCCAGCGGATCCGAGAGCGTCGACGGCGAGGGAGGAAAGCCGAAAACCCAGCATGGTGCCGCCATATTTGACGATCATCCGCTTGACGCCGGACTCCTGCCCGTTCGCGGCTTCCGTCAGCAAACGAAGGTTGTGGGCTTTCCAAGCCATGACCTCCCCCTGCAAACGCAACAGACGGTCGCGGTATTCGGGCATGTGGATCAGTTTGACGCCATCGACTTCCTGCGTGTGCAGAAGCGTGATCAGCTGTTCCAGCCGAGCGGTCATTTTGCCGGCGTCGCCGATCATCAGCCGTTCGTGTTTGAGGGTGACGTTGGCCACGTACCAGCCTTTGCCCCGGCCGAGGACGATCTGGGTTTCCGGCACTTTGACGTCGGTGAAGAAGACCTCGTTGAATTCGCTGCGTCCGGTCATCGTTTTCAACGGGCGGGCGTCCAGACCCTCGGACTTCATCGACAGCAGCAGATAGGACAGCCCCTCGTGCTTAGACGCCTGGGGTTCGGTGCGGCAGAGCAGGAACATCATGTCAGCGTAATGTGCTGAACTGGTCCAGATTTTCTGGCCGTTGACGATCCAAAACCCATCCTTAAGCTCGGCTTTGGTCTGCGCGTTCGCGAGGTCGCTGCCATTGCCTGGTTCGGAGTAACCCTGGCACCAGATGAGATCGCCACGGATGGTGGGGCCGACGTAGTCCCGCTTTTGCTCGTCGGTGCCGACTTCGAGCAATGTTGGTACCAGCATCGATATGCCCTGGTTGGTAAGTCCGGCATAGATATTCGCGCGTGCGAACTCGGACGCGATGACCGAGGCTTCCATGATGTCCGGCGGCTTGCCGGCGCCGCCGTATTCGGTGGGGATGGTGCGGCCGACATAGCCATGTTCAAGCAGCCGCTTCTGCCAATCCAAAGTCTTCTGGTCCGGACGCTTGCGCCCGCCGCCAACCTTTGGCGAAAGATGGCCGTATTTCGCGACAAAGGCGCGGATTTCCGCTTGTAGCGCCTGGTAAGGCTCGCTCAAGGTGAGGTCCATGGTTTCCTCCTGCTTTCCGGTTCGCCAGTGTAGGGAGGTGGCGGGGAAAGGCCAGAGGATGGCGCGCCTCAGGCGGCGGACAGGTCGGCCACTTCCTCCAAACGGTCCAGAGCGCCGGCTTCGTCCCCACGGTAGAGAACAAAACCTTGGATTCGATTGATGGCTCGCTGTGCTTTTCGACCTTGCAGCGACACTTTGCCGCTGTCCTCGATAACGGCAGCCACCCGCGCGTCCCGCCCACCCCGGATACGAATTTCCTGGGCCAGCAGCATGGCTTCCGTCAGCTTGTCAATGGTTTGTGCGACAAACACAGCTGTTGGAATACCGGCTTTGAGCGGCCGAATGACCGCGTCTGCCGGAAAATCGGTGAACCGGTTGTCCAAGGCAGCGTTCGGTTCCACGGTTGCTTTTCCAGCGAATCGATCGGTGATCGCAGCAATCACGTCATCGACAAAAGTGCCGTGGACCCGTTCCTGAGTCCAATAGGCAACATCGCGAGCGCGCACCAATGCGGTCAAGAACGCCACGACCGTCTGCGGCGAAGGATCGTGCGCGAACGGGTGGGTGCGTATCTCCAGAGTTTCCGGATCGACGAAGGCCTGCACCGGGGCCAACACACGTTCCAGAAACGCGGCGCGCGGGCCATCGAGCACCGGCACGTTGGATGCTTCGAGGTCGGCCAGGAAAGCACCGTCATCTGCTAGGAATGGCGCACCCTGATCCTGAACCAGATAGCCGGCGATCCGATCGCCAAGGGCATCCTGAAATACGCCGCTGAATGCCAATCCCGCCGGAACCTCGGCAACCGAGAGTTCCGTGCAAAAGGTGCGGCATAACGCGTCCTTAAGCGTGTCAGGCGTCAAACGGTAATTTTCCTTGTGGTTCGGCGGTTCGCGTTGGCGTCCCGATGTGGAACATACCGCGCGCCTTGGCCCAGAATATGTCAAGCGTGGCTCCCTGCACCGTTCGTCGGGCCAAGAGCCTTGGGCGCCTGACTGGCGCCTCGATCGATCCCGGTCCGACGTCCGGCAGCGATGCACCGCAATGGGCGTGCACATGCAGACCGGGGTGGTCGCCGTGGTCTTCCATCCGAGCGAGCACCCTCAACTCCTTCCCCTTCCTATGCGACAGCCACGCCTGATAGTTGCCCCGACGAATGTTGACCCGTCCGAACAGCGTGAATGCCTCCCCTTCGCGGGAGCAGTCCAACACCCGCCATCGCCAGTCGCTGCCGAGTCTCAGGGTTCGTCCGAATGGTAGCCAGCGCGGCGGCACTGGTGGCACATGCCAAGCGCCATCATCCCGGTCCAGTGTTTTGGGCCGAAATATCAAACGCCGCATGGCGGCTGTTTCATCGCGATCGGGCGAGGCTGTCATTACCCCGATGGAACACCAAATCGGTGGGCTTGTCACTGGATATCCCGAACGGTTTCCTCCGGATCGTGTTGCGTGGCAGTCTAAGCCCAGACACGCGGACAGAGGAAATACCGGATGGAACTGAGCGCATTCTTTCCCACACGCCACATCGGCAGCGACCCCGCGAAAATCCGCGATTGGGCCCAGGCGGCCGAGGATTTGGGTTACGTGCATGTGGAGGTTCCCGACCATGTGCTCGGCGCGACCGCGCGCGGCGACTGGAAGCCGACCTACGACGAAACCGATGCGTTCCATGAGACCTTCACGACCATGGCCTTCATCGCCGCGGTGACCAAAAAGGTGAAAATCGCCAGGGGCGTACTGATCCTGCCGCAGCTCCAGTCCGCGCTCGTGGCCAACCAAGCCGCCGAGGTCGACGTACTCAGCGGCGGCCGTCTCCGGCTCGGTATTGGTGTCGGCTGGAACCATGTGGAATACGAATCGCTGAATGCGACCTGGAACACCCGCGGTGCGATGCAGGCCGAGCAGATTGAGGTACTGCGCCGCTTCTGGAGTGGCGATCTGGTGACCTACCAGGGGAAATTCCACAAATTCGAGAGCGTCAACATCGTGCCGCCGCCGGTGCGGCGGTCGATTCCGATCTGGTTCGGCGGTTCCTCCGACGCCGTGATCCGCCGCTGTGCTCGGCTGGGCGATGGCTGGATGCCGATCCTGACGCCGGATGCGGCGGGGGAGGCGAAGCTGGCGCAACTGCGTGGGTATCTGAAGGAATACGGACGGGACGAGTCGAAATTCGGTCTGGAGGCCTGGATACGCGCGCCAAGTGCCGATCCCGATGCCTGGGGGAAGGATCTGGCGGCTTGGCGGAGGCTGGGGGCACAGATCGCGATGCTCTATCCGACCTACGCGCTGGATGGGTTCGACGCGCAGATCGATCTGTTGCGCAAATTCAAGGAGCTGGCGGGCGGGGCGTGAGTTGACGCCACCCCGGTGTGGGGTGAAAACCGACCAGGATAAACGTGCGGGAGCGTCGCGGGTATGGAATTCGGCATCTTTCATGAGTTCGTCTCTCTCACGGGACGTTCGGATTCCGACGGTTTCAGGGAAGCATTCGGCATTGTCGACGCGGCCGAGCAGTACGGCCTCGATGTGATGTGGCTGGCGGAGCTTCATTTCGATCCTGCCCGTTCGCTGCTGTCGTCACCAATGGTCGTGGCGGCGGCGATCGCCGGGCGGACCGAAAGGATGAAGATCGGCACCAGCGTGCAGGTGTTGCCGCTGAACAATCCATTGCGGTTGGCGGAGGAAGCGGCGACCCTGGATCATATCTGCCAAGGCCGGCTGATCTATGGCGTGGGACGCAGCGGCGTCGCGAAAACCTACGAAGCCTACAACATTTCGTACGCCGAGAGTAAGGATCGCTTCAACGAGGCGCTGGACATCATCGAACGCGCGTGGCGGGAGCCCGTCTTCTCCCACAAGGGGCAGTTTTATCAGTTTGAGGACGTTTCGGTTGTGCCGCGGCCGTTTCAGCCGTCGGGGCCCGAAGTCCGGGTGGCCGCACAAAGCCCCGATACATTTCCGATGCTGGGTCAGCAGGGCAAGGCGATGTTCCTTTCGGTGCGCCACGAGAACGCCAACATGTTCAAATCGCATGTGGACATCTACCAGCAGGCCTGGAAGGATGCCGGCCATCCAGGCAAGGGGCGGGTTTATATGCGGGCCGCCGGTTTCGTTGCGCCGACCGACGCCGAAGCGCATGAACGCTACAAGCCCACGCTGATGCATCACTATCAGGCGCAGGCCAATCTGCTGGCAGATTCAGCCGAGCGTTTGAATACCCCGGCCGACAGCCCTCGCTGGAAGACGGTCGAAAAACTGCGCACCATCAGTTACGAAGAAGCGATCAAGGGGTCCGTGCTGGTCGGCTCCCCCGATACGGTGACGCGGCGCTTGAAGGAGATGACTGACGATCTTGGCCTGGCCGGGATCCAGTTCGAATTCAACGGCGGCGGCAAAGTGCTGCCGGAACACGAGAAAGAGGCGATCCGCCTTCTGTGTCAGGAGGTCAAACCGGCATTTTAGAGCTTGATCGCCAGGGGGGGAACCGCAGGGCGGCGTGAGTCATGCCACCAAACAAAGATTTACAGAGGACGATAGGGTCAATTTGACTCTATCGTCCTCTAAGCCGTTCGGCTGCCTGCCGCACTGCGGGGATAAGCGTGATGACGTCGAGATGCGCCAGGAAATCCCGGCGCATACGCGGGTCCCAGAATTTCGTTATATGGTCGGCGATCGACGCGACGGCATCTTCGCCCTTTTGCGACTGGAAGAAGGTGCCGATCTGGTTGGCCATATAGGCAAGCTTGTCAGGCGACATTTTTTACCTTGTCCTGAACGATGCGGTGCGGGTGGGTGAAAATTTCGAATCCGTCCTGCCGCGCGATGCCGATCAGGGTGATGCCGACTGCCTCGGCGACACGCATGGCAAGCGCGGTGGGGGCAGAAACCGCGACGATCACCGGGGCGCCGAGATTCGCGGCCTTTTGGACCATTTCGACGGACACGCGGCTGGTCAGCAGCAACAGGCCGGAAGCGGCTGGTATGCTCTGGCGGGCGAGCGCGCCGGCCAGTTTGTCCAGGGCATTATGGCGCCCCACATCCTCCCTCAGGGCCACGAGGCCTTGGCTCGGCGTCCAGAATGCCGCCGCGTGAACCGCTCGGGTTTGCTGGTTCAGACGTTGCGCGACGGGCATGGCAGCCATCGCGGCCTGGATCATGTCGGGCGAGAAACTGCTGCCCGCCGGGACGTTTGGCGCCGGCCTGATCGCACTGGCGAGGCTGTCGAGGCCGCATAGGCCGCAGCCGCTGGGGCCGGCCAGACGGCGTTGGCGTTGGGTCAGGGAATCCAACAGAGCGCCATCCAGAGTCATACGCAATTCGATACCGTCGGGCACCGCGACGACTTCCAGTTCGCCGATATCGGTGGCTCGCTGCACAATGCCCTCGGACAGGCTGAAGCCGACGGCGAAATCCTCCAGATCGGATGGGCTGGCCAGCATCACCGCGTGGGTGGCGCGGTTGTAGGTCATCGCGACCGGGGCCTCCTCCGGGATCGTGCGCTCGCCCTGGCTGGCGCACCCATCGCGCCAAACCGTTCGGGATACCGCGACGACGGGGGAGGGGATCACTTCGCCGGCACCGCCTCGATCCGGCGGCTCTTCGCCGACAACTCCTGGTATTGCTCCTGCCACTGGCTGGCACCGTTCGATGGGGACACCTGCACGGCGGTAACCTTGTATTCCGGGCAGTTCGTCGCCCAGTCGGAATAGTCGGTCGTGATGACGTTGGCCTGGGTCACCGGGTGATGGAACGTCGTGTAGACCACGCCGGGTGCCACGCGTTCGGTGATGACCGCGCGCAGTGTGGTGTCGCCGACGCGGCTGGCGAGGCGCACCCAATCGCTGTCGCGTATGCCTCGATCCTCGGCGTCCTGCGGGTTGATCTCCAGCACGTCTTCGGCGTGCCAGACGACGTTGGCAGTCCGGCGGGTCTGGGCGCCAACGTTGTACTGGCTGAGGATGCGACCGGTGGTGAGCAGAAGCGGGAAGCGCGGCCCGACCTTCTCATCGGTGGGCACGTATTCGGTGATCACGAAATGCCCCAGGCCGCGCTGGAATTTTTCGATGTGCATGATCGGGGAACCGTCCGGATTGGCGTCGTTGCAGGGCCACTGGATGGATTCCTTCGCCAACCGTTCGTAGGTGACGCCGGCGAAGGACGGGGTGGTGCGGGCGATTTCCGCCATGATCTCGCGCGGATGGGTATAGTTCATGGGGTACCCCATGGCGTTGGAAATCGCCATCGTGGTTTCCCAGTCCGCCTTGCCCGCCTTCGGTGCCATCACTCGGCGGACCATGTTGATCCGGCGTTCGGCGTTGGTGAAGGTTCCATCCTTTTCCAGGAAGGTAGAGCCGGGCAGGAAGACATGTGCGTAGTTCGCCGTCTCGTTCAAAAACAGGTCGTGAACGACAACGCATTCCATGGCCGCGAGCCCCTTGGAAACATGGTGCGTGTCAGGATCGGACTGAAGGATGTCCTCCCCCTGGACGTAAAGGCCGAGGAAGGTGCCGTCGATTGCGGCGTCAAACATATTGGGAATCCGCAGGCCCGGCTCGTCGAGCAGTTTGACGCCCCATTCCTTCTCGTAGATCGCGCGGACCTCGGGGCCCGAGACGTGCCGATAGCCAGGGAGTTCGTGCGGGAAGCTGCCCATGTCGCAACTGCCCTGGACGTTGTTCTGGCCGCGCAGCGGGTTCACGCCGACACCCTCGCGCCCAATATTTCCCGTTGCCATCGCCAGATTGGCGATCGACATGACGGTCGTGCTGCCCTGGCTGTGTTCGGTGACGCCCAAGCCGTAATAAATCGCGCCGTTGCCGCCGGTCGCGTAAAGCCGGGCGGCACCGCGTACCAACGCGGCTGGTACGCCGGTGGTCTTCTCCAAACTCTCCGGACTGTTGCGTTCCTCCGCGACGAAAGCAGCCCAGTCGGAGAAGGCATCGAGCTCGCAGCGGGTGCGGACGAAATCCTCATCGATCAGGTTTTCGGTCACGATCACATGCGCGAGCGAGGTCATCACCGCGACGTTGGTGCCAGGACGCAACGGCAGGTGGAAGGCCGCTTCGACGTGGGGGGTGCGGACGAGGTCGATCTGGCGGGGATCGATCACGATCAGCTTGGCCCCCTCGCGCAGCCGCTTCTTCATGCGGGAAGCGAAGACCGGGTGTCCGTCGGTCGGATTAGCCCCGATGACCATGATGACATCGGCTTTTTCGACACTGTCGAAATTCTGCGTACCGGCCGATGTGCCGAAGGTCTTGCCCAGGCCGTAGCCGGTGGGCGAGTGACAGACGCGGGCGCAGGTGTCGGTGTTGTTGTTGCCGAAGGCGGCGCGGGCAAGTTTCTGCACGAGGTAGGTTTCCTCGTTGGTGCAGCGCGAGGAGGTGATCACCCCGATCGATTCCTTACCGGCCTTGGCCTGGATGCGCTTGAACTCGGACGCGGTGTGGGCGATCGCTTCCTCCCAGGACACTTCCTGCCATGGGTCGGAGATTTTCGCGCGGATCATCGGCTTGAGGATACGGTCGGGGTGGGAGGCGTAGCCCCAGGCAAAGCGACCCTTGACGCAGGAATGGCCGTGATTGGCTTTGCCGTCCTTCCACGGGACCATGCGCACCACCTGATCGCCGCGCATTTCGGCCTTGAAGCTACAGCCGACGCCGCAATAGGCGCAGGTGGTGACTTCGGAGTGTTCGGGCTGGCCCAGTTCCACCACCGATTTTTCCATCAACGTGGCGGTCGGGCAGGCTTGCACGCAGGCGCCGCAGGACACGCATTCGCTGGTCAGAAACGGCTCGTTCATGCCGGCGGCGATTTTCGACGCGAAACCGCGTCCCTCAACCGTCAGCGCAAAGGTGCCCTGGACTTCCTCGCAGGCGCGCACGCAGCGGGAGCAGACGATGCATTTCGACGCATCGAAATCGAAATAAGGGTTGGACCCGTCCGTCGGCGCGTCCAGATGGTTCGCCCCCTCTTGCCCGTAACGAACCTGACGCAGCCCGACCTCGCCCGCTGTGTCCTGCAATTCGCAGTTGCCGTTCGCCGAACAGGTGAGGCAGTCCAGCGGATGGTCGGAGATGTAAAGCTCCATCACGCCCCGGCGCAGCCGGCGGACGTTGTCGCTGGATGTATGAACCTTCATGCCCGGAGCGACTGGCGTGGTGCAGGATGCCGGGGTGCCGTTGCGCCCCTCGATCTCCACCAGACACATCCGGCAACTTCCAAAACTGTTCAGCGTATCGGTCGCGCAGAGCTTGGGGATTTTTATCCCGGCTTCCATCGAGGCGCGCATGATCGATGTGCCCTCGGGAACGGTCACCGCGTGCCCGTCGACTTCCAGCGTCACCAGCTTGGTCGCCGATTGCGCCTGCGTGCCGTAGTCAATTTCCTTGATGAGGGTCATGTCGGGCCTCCCGTGAAAGGGTCGGTGGTCATTCTTTGGTTTCAGACAGCAGAGCGGCGCGTTTGCCGGAGCCATCGCATTCATAGCGGCGTCGGCGGACGTCGATGCGACCGCCGACGGAAGCGACGACACGTTCGTCCTGCACCTCGCTGCCATGGTCGCCGCACGCGAGTTCCACGATCGCGTGATCGCCAGGGCCGCTCGCCAACGCCTGCCAGGCTGCCAGGGACATGGCGAGGGGCTGGCGCGGGTGTGCCTGCGAGGTCAGGGCGTGGAGACCGGGTTCCTTTTCGGTGACGCCGACCGCGACGTAGGTGCGGTGACCGCAGGGATCGGAGACGACCTGCATGAGAAACTGCGTCCCGCCGGCATAGGACGCGAAGTGCATCGGTTGCACGGCTGGCCGGTGGACGATTTCTTCGGCCAGCGACTTGTCCCCCGCGCCGGCACGTTCGGCATCCTTCGGGTCCGTCGGCCAGCGCGACATCACCGTGATCGCGTCCGCCGGTCCGATTTCCCGTTCGGCGAACATCGGATCGAGCTTCAGCCGCTCGACCGGCTTGCCGTCGCGGATGCGGACCAATGTCATGCGGCCGGTTTCGCCATAGGCAAAGCCCTGGCATTCGCATGTGTTGGCGGTTTCGATGTCGTCGATGCCGCAGGCGGCCGAGGGTTTGTCGGCCCAGACCAACTGCCAGGTTTCTGCCTTGCCCAGTACGGTGAGCTGTTCTTCCGCCCGAACGACCGGTGCGGCGTTTGCGGCGGCGGCCAGCAGCAATACGGCCAGTGCGGCAAGAAAGCGCATCGTTATTCCGCTGCCAGCGCCGCTGGCTTCCCGAAATCCTCCGGAAAATGGTCGAGTGCACTCAGAACAGGATAGGGAATGAAGCCGCCAAGCGCGCAAAGCGAGCCGAACTTGAGGGTGTGGCAAAGATCGCGCAGGAGTTCAGTGTTTGCATCGACGGACACCCCGGCGATGATCTTGTCGACTGTTTCCATGCCCCGTGTGGAGCCGATGCGGCAGGGGGTGCATTTGCCGCAAGACTCGGCGGCGCAGAACTCCATCGCGAAGCGGGCTTGTTTCGCCAGATCGACGGTGTCGTCGAACACGACAATCCCGCCATGGCCGATCAATCCATCGCGCTTGGCGAAGGCCTCGTAATCGAAGGGCGTGTCGAACATCGCGGGCGGGAAATAGGCCCCCAGCGGCCCGCCGACCTGGACCGCTCTGACCGGCCGGCCGGACAACGTGCCGCCGCCGATGTCGTTCACCAGCTCGCCCAGGGTCAGGCCAAAACCGGCTTCGAACAGGCCGCCGTGTTTGACATTGCCTGCCAACTGCACCGGCATCGTGCCCCGCGACCGGCCCATGCCCAGCGCCTGATAGGCGTCCGCGCCGCCGGTCAGGATCGCCGGCACGGTGGCCAAAGTGATGACGTTGTTCACCACCGTCGGGCGACCGAACAGGCCCTTATGCGCCGGCAGCGGCGGTTTGGCTCTCACTTGGCCACGGCGGCCTTCCAGGCTTTCGAGCAGTGCGGTTTCCTCGCCGCACACATATGCGCCGGCGCCGACCCGCTGTTCGATGTCGAAGGTCTCGCCCAAAAGTCCGGCGTGCCGGGCAACAGCCAGGGCGGCATCGAAGGTTTTGATCGCGTGCGGATATTCCGAACGGGTGTAGACATAACCCTTGGTGGCGCCGACGCAGAAGCCGGCGATTGCCATGCCCTCGATCAGGCTGAATGGGTCACCTTCCATCAGCATGCGATCGGCGAAGGTGCCGGAGTCCCCCTCATCGGCGTTGCAAACGATATATTTTCGTTCGCCCTCGGTATCCGCGACGGTTTGCCACTTGATGCTGGTGGGGAAACCCGCCCCCCCGCGGCCGCGCAGGCCAGATCGGAGGATGGTGTCGATAGTTTCCGCCGCACCGATCTCCCGCGCCGTGCGCAGGCCGGCGAGGCCACCATGGGCTTCATAATCGGCCAACGATAGGGGATCGACAACGCCGCAGCGGGCAAAGGTCACGCGGGTCTGCCGTTTCATGAACCCGATATCGTCGACCGGCCCCAAGCTCGGCGCCGTTCCTGCCAGAATTGCTGGCACGTCCCTGGGGGACACCGGCCCGTAGGCGATGCGACCGGCGGGCGTTTCGACCTCGACCATCGGTTCCAGCCAGAACATGCCGCGCGATCCGGTGCGTACGACGGTGGCATGCGGGGCGAGCGCGGCGGCGACCGCATCGGCGCCGAGGGCAAGGGATGCCGCGTCGCGGGAGACGAAGACGCGCGTCACGGCGTCATCTCCAACGCCGCGACGAGCTTGTCGCATGTCAGCTTGCCAAAGGGGGTGTCGTCCAGCAGCGCGGCCGGGGCGACCGCGCACAGGCCCAGGCAGAAGACCGGTTCGAGCGTCACCGCCCCATCGCCGGTCGTTTCATGCCAATCGACGCCCAGGCGGGCACGGATAGCGGCCGCGACCTGATCCGCCCCCAACGACTGGCAGGCCTCCGCTCGGCAGACCCGCAGCACATGATGGCCGGGCGGGGTGCGGCGGAATTCGTGATAGAAGGTGACGATCCCGTGCACTTCGGCCCGCGAGAGGTTTAGGGCCTTGGCGACCATCGGCACGGCCTCGGTGGGTACACAACCGAAGACGTGTTGCAGCGAATGCAGGATCGGCAGCGTTGCGCCTTCCATCCCGGCCTTCGCGGCGATGATGTCCGCTGCGCGGTCTTCGTTCCATGGCTCGTAGACGGCCAAGCAGTCCTCCTGATCGGACGGGTCTTGTTTTCGTACGTGTCCTTTTTGATGCCGGCCTTGCCCTCCCCTGTCATAGCCCGGACAAGCCGGGCAGTCTTGAATGGGATCGCGTCGATATCGTCTTGGACCGCCACCAGTTGGCGACGGACCGGGCGGAAATGCAAGAAAACCACCTCATGCTTCGATAGAAAATTTCTATCGTCTGGACCCGTTAGGGACCGTCGTCGGCATGCAACAGAATGTGCAGGGCGCGGCGCAGGCGCATCACGCCGCCGCGGGCCAGGCCTTCATCGCACATGTGCTGGCCCTCGGCGGTGAGATCCATCGCCTCACGCGAAGGGGGAGCCGGTGCAGCCTGCCGCAGTTGCTGCACGCGGTCATATAGTTTCGTGCAATAGGCGGCCGAATCTGTCGTCACTTCCGACGGTTGATCTTGGGCGAGCGCACACCGGCCGGCCAGTGCCAGGAGGCAAAGCAGGATTGTCATCGTCTGAGTGCGGTGGATCTGGCGAAACATCGAGCGACCATACGCCGACGCCGCTGGCGTACCGGTGAGGGCGGAGTGACAGTTTGGTCAGATGGTCACGACGCCGGCGGATTGTGGCAAATTCAACACAGCCCGTAACCCCGGTGCGGCATCCTCCAGGCGGAGCGTACCGCCATGTAACTGTGCCACGGCCTGCACCAAAGCGAGACCAAGACCGGAACCGGGCGTGTGCCGCGCGGCTTCGCCGCGATAGAAGCGCTGGGTTGCTTTCTGCCGTTCGTCAGCGGGAATGCCTTGGCCACGATCGGTCACCTCGATCTCGATCCCGCTGGGCCGCACCCGCACCGACAGTGTCGCGGTTCCACCGTCCGGCGAGAATTTCACGGCGTTGTCGACCAGATTTGCCACGGCCTGCTGGACCAGCGCGGCATCGCCGAAGATTGGGGCGCGGTCCGGCAGGTTGGTCTCCAGCGTCACCCCGCGTGCTTCGGCCACGGCTTCGTAGAGTTCCGCGACGCCGGCCAAAGGGGGGCTCAGGTCGACCCGGGCGAAGGCCGCGCGGCGGGAGCCTGCCTCGATCTCGGCGATCCGTAGCAGTGCCTGGAAGACCGCGACGATGCCATCCAGATCGGCGGTGGCGCGTTCGATCGCCGCGTGCAGATCGGCCGGCGATTCGGCGTGCAGCGAGGCGTCTTCCAGGCGGGTGCGTGCGCGGGCGATCGGGGTGCGCAGATCGTGTGCGATGGCGTTGGAGACCTGGCGCACCCCCTCCATCAGGCGGCCGATGCGATCCAGCATGTCGTTGATGACCTCGGCGAGTTGGTCGAACTCATCGCCACGCCCGGTCAGCCGCACGCGTTGGGTCAGATCCCCTGCGGCGATGGCCTGGGCGGTGTCGGATACGCTGGCCAAGGTGCGCCGGAACATGTCGCGCACCACGAAGGCACCGATCCAGGCGAGGCCGCAGACGATCACCATCGCCCAGAGCAGCGCGTCGGTCAGCAATTGCCGCAACTGGGACCGCACGACCACGTCGCGCCCGATCAGAAGATGGTATCCCTGCGGCAGGTCATAGGCCTGCACGCGCGCAAGGGAGCGCATGCCACCCCGCACCACCTGCAACTCATAGAACTGCCCGGACTGACGCATCGATGGGGGCCACCGGTCGAGGTTGCCGGTCACCTGCGCGTACGACGAATCGGCCAGCAGATAGACCGCGTCGTCGTCGACGTTGCCGGCGAGGCGGTCGCCGATCGCCGAGACCAGCGACCGCAATCCCCCATCGGCCCAACGTTCGGACAGGCCGAGCGCGTCGGTGGCGATGGCGGCTTCGGTCTGGCGGTCGAGGAGGCCGGCGGTCGCCCACCACAGAAACATCGCCAGCGCAGCACCGCTGACCGCCAGCAACCCGGCATAGGTCGCGGCGAAGCGGATGCCGGCGGAGTGGAAGTAATGAAAGCGGCGAGGCGGCGGCACCCAGTCAGGCCCGCTCCGCCCGCAGCGTATAGCCGGCGTTGCGGATGGTTTGGATCAGCGGCACCGGAAACGGCTTGTCGACCTTCTGGCGCAGGCGGGAGACATGGACGTCGATCACGTTCGTCTGCGGATCGAAGTGATAGTCCCACACGCCTTCCAGCAGCATCGTGCGGGTCACGACCTGGCCGGCGTGGCGCATCAGATATTCCAGCAGGCGGAATTCTCGCGGCTGAAGATCGATTTTTTGACCGCCACGCTTCACCTGTCGCGACAGGAGATCCATCTCCAGGTCTTCCACCACCAGCTTCGTCGTTGGCCCCTCGGCCTTGCCGCGGCGGGACAGGGCTTCGACGCGCGCCAGCAGTTCGGCGAAGGCGAAGGGCTTGGTCAGATAGTCGTCGCCGCCGGCCTTCAGGCCTTTGACGCGCTCGTTTACATCCGCCAAAGCCGATAGGATCAGCACCGGGGTGGCGTTCTTCTGCCCACGCAGGGTTTCCAGGATTTTCAGGCCATCGATGCCGCCTGGCAGCATACGGTCGAGCACAATCGCGTCGAAGGGTTCGCTCACCGCCAGGAAAAGGCCGTCGCGACCGTTGTCGGCGTGTTCGACGACATGGCCGGCTTCCTTCAGGCCGCGGACGACGAAACCGGCGACGTCCTTGTCGTCCTCGACAACGAGGATACGCATCTTGTCTCTCCCCTTATTCGGTCCGGTCGGTTGGCCGGCGGCCGACGGTGACCGGGATTTCCATGTCATGCCCCTGCCGACGCACGGCGATGCGTACATTATGGCCGGGCGGCACGGCCGCAACCGCCCGGATCAGCCCGTTTGGGGTTTCGATCCGCTCCCCGGCGACGGCCGTCAGCACGTCGCCGACGCGAATGCCGGCCCGGCCGGCCGGGCTGTCGGGGTCGAGGCCGGCTATCAGCACGCCGCCGCCTTCGACCCCGTCAGTCACCGCCACGCCCAGCCATCCCCGCTGAACTTCTCCGTGTGCGATCAACTGTGTAACGAGCGGGCCGACGGTATCGCTGGGGATCGCGAAACCGATTCCGACAGACGCGCCGGTGGGGGAAATAATGGTGGAGGTCACGCCAATGACCTGCCCCGCCATGTTGAACACGGGCCCGCCGGAATTGCCCGGATTGATTGGCGCGTCGATCTGAATGAAATTATCGAAAGGTCCGGATCCGAGGTCGCGCCCTTCGGCCGAGATGATGCCGGCGCTTACCGACCCACCCAGGCCGAACGGGTTGCCGGCGGCGATGATCCAGTCTCCAACCTCCATCTGGTGCGAATCGCCCCAACCAACCGCGGGCAGCGGACCGGGGGCTGTCACCTTCAGCACAGCGATATCCGTGAGCTCATCGCGCCCAAGGACTTTCGCCGGCAGTTGGCGGCCGTCGGTGAGGGAGACGACGATCTGGTCGGCGTGACCGATCACATGATTGTTGGTGACGATGATGCCGGAGGGATCGACGATGAACCCCGACCCCGCGCCGTTGATCTTTTGCGGACGGCTGCCGAAGCGGCGGCGGAGTTGCCGGCCGATCGGGCTGTCGCGCAGTTCCGGTGGCAGCGCCGCGAAGGCATCGGCGCCCACCACTGTTTCGATGGTGGCGATGTTGACCACTGACGGCAACACTTTCTTGACAAGCGGCGCGAAGCTGTCAGGGGCGCCACGCGCTACTGCGCCCGGGGCGCAGCCGCCCAGCAGCAGCACGACGAGCAGGACGACCATGTGAGACGACACGGCGGCGAGGCGAAAAGCGCGGTTCATGTACATTGCCCGAGGTAGATGGAGAGCGGACGGTTCGGTAACAAGGTGTATAACACGGATCAGGAGTCGCCCGGGTTTCCGCCATCCTCAGGCCAACGATGTTTCGGATAGCGGCCGCGCATGTCCTTGCGCGCATCGGACCAGGCGCCCTTCCAAAAATCCGCCATATCCGCGGTGACGGCGATCGGGCGCATGGCCGGGGAAAGTAAAGCAAGTCGCAGCGGGATCTTGCCGCCGGCCAGTTTCGGCGTGGTTTTGAGACCGTAGAACGCCTGCGCCCGCGCGCTGGCGACCGGCACCGGTTCGGCATAGTCGACGGCGGCGCGGCCACCGGGCAAAGCAATATGTGTCGGCAGGTCCTTGTCCAGCCGATCCGCCAAGGCCCAGGTCATGGTTCCACGGAGGATCGATGTCAGGTCGAGCCTTGCGAGGTCGGTCAGCCGCGCCATGCCAATCAGATGCGGGGCGAGCCAATCCTGCACCGTTGCTGAGAGGTTGGCGTCCGACAGGTCTGGCCAGCCGGCGTTCGGTTCAACGGCCCGAATCAAAGCGACACGGGTCTGGATCTGGCGCGCCGCGTCGGTCCAGGGCAATGGGCGCAGGCCATCAGCCGCCACCGCGTCAGCCAGCGCGGCACCGACGTCGGAGGGATCGGCGGCGACGGTGCGGTCGCTCAGGATCAGCGCGCCCAGCCGGCGGCGCCGGCGCGCCAGCACAGTGCCGGATGCGGGGTCGAAGCCACGCTCGATCTGTTCGGTGACCCGTGCTTCCAGGGAAGGGGGCAGATCGTCGGGATCGAGTTGGGCGGCCAGCAGGATGCGGGCGGCGGTTTTCATTTCCAGCGAGGCGACGGCCAGGAGATTCGCGTTCGCAAGACCGTCGGTCTTGGGCAGACGGGCGCCGCCGCCGCCGGACAGGCGAAACGATCCGGGCTCGCCGCGTCGCTGGGCGATGCGGTCGGGGAATGCGGCGGCGAGCAGACGCCCCGGATCTCCATCGCCATGTGTATCGGCCGGCACACGCATGCGGCGGCGGTACTGGCCGGCGGCGCGGCGGATGCGCGCCAGGGTTGCCCGGTCGGCATTCGGGTCGCCATGGGCGATCGCGGCGAGCCGGGTGCCGATGTCGGCGGGTTCGTCGCGGCCGCGCATGGGGTCGCGCTCCTCCAGCAAGGCGGCGATGTCGGCGGCCTGGGCGGCGGCGGCAGGGGACTCGGCGGCCAGCATCATCGCGGCGAGGCGGGGATGGGCGCCAAGCGTGGCCATGCGCTGGCCGGCTGGGGTAATGCGGCCGCCGGGGTCGAGGGCGCCGAGTTCGGTCAGCAGGGCGTTCGCGGCGGCCAGGGCGCCGGCGGGCGGAGCGTCCTGGAACGGCAGGTCGGCGGGGAGCGTGCCCCAGGCGGCGCAATCCAGCGCCAGGCCCGATAATTCGGCTTCGAGGATCTCCGGCCGGTCGAAGGCGGGAAGGCCGCGGTGCAACGATGGGGACCAGAGCCGGATAGCGACGCCGGGCGCCTCGCGTCCCGAGCGGCCGGCGCGTTGATCCGCGGCGGCGCGGGAGATGCGGAGCGTGGCAAGGCGGGTCAATCCAGTGGCCGGGTCCAGGCGGGGCGCACGGCGCCAGCCCCCGTCAACGACGATGCGAACGCCGGGCACTGTCAGCGAGGTCTCCGCGATCGAGGTCGCCAGCACAACGCGCCGTGTCCCCGCCGGTGTCAGTGCACGATCCTGCTCAGCGCGCGGCAATTCGCCGTGCAGCGGGAGGACGAGGGCGCCGCACCCGTCCAATGCGGCTTGGGTGCGGCGGATTTCTGCCATGCCGGGTAGGAAGGCAAGCACATCGCCCATGTGGTCGGACAAAGCGGCGCGGATGGCGCGGGCCATCGCGTCGGGCAGGTCTCGCGGTAACGCGATGTCGCGGGCGCTGTGGACGATCTCCACCGGGAACATGCGGCCGGCGCTTTCCACGATCTCGGCATCCATCATCGGTGCCAGCCGCGCGCCGTCGGCGGTGGCGGACATCGCGAGCAGGCGCAACTCGGGGCGAAGCATGCGTTGGAGGTCGAGGCAGAAGGCCAGCGCGAGATCGGATTCGAGCGAGCGTTCGTGGATCTCGTCGAGGATGACTAAAGCGACGCCGTCGAGGCCGGGGTCGGATTGCAGGCGGCGGACGAGCAGACCCTCGGTGATGACCTCGATTCGGGTTTCGGCGGAGACGGCGGAGTCGAGCCGGGTGCGAAAGCCGACGGTGCGGCCAACGGGCTCGTCGATCAGGGAGGCCATGCGGTTGGCGGCGGCGGAGGTCGCGAGACGCCGAGGTTCCAACATCAGGATTTTCTGATCGCCGCGCCACGCTTCGTCCCGTAACGCCAGCGGCACCAGCGTGGTCTTACCGGCACCGGGCGGCGCGACCAGCACGGCGTTTCGGCCGGAGTCCAGGAGTGTTCGCAGCGCCGGCAGGGCGTCGGTGACGGGGAGAGCGGGGAGGTCGAGCATGAGCGTGCTATAGTCTATATGCCGTCCCGCGAACGCTCTCCCCTCCATTTTGGACCCTTTTATGTCGCGCTTGTTGACCTTCCTGTTGCTTCTGCTGGCCGCTCTCCCGGCTTACGCGCTGGAAAGCGCCCCGGTGGTGTCGCCGCGGGCGCGGGTCTCGCTGGTCACCGATACCGACGCGATTGCCGCCGGTGTGCCATTTCGGGTCGCGCTGCGGTTTCAGTTGGCGGAAGGGTGGCACACCTATTGGAAAAACCCGGGAGATGCGGGGATCCCCCCCGAGGTCACGTTCGAGCCTCTGGCCGGTCCGATAGACTGGCCGGCACCCAGCCGGGTGGCCGAGGGCACGGTCATGACCTACGCCTATACCGGGGCGTTCCTTTTGCCGGTCAGCATGCGGTCCGATGGGCCGGTGACGTTGAAGGTGCACGGCAACTGGCTGGTTTGCCGGGATATCTGCGTGCCGGGGGAAGGCGATTTCGGCCTCGTGCTGCCGATGGGCACACCGGCTCCCAATGCCGAGGCCCCGCTGTTTGCGGTGCATGACCGGTCGGTGCCGCGACCTTCGCCCTGGCAGGCCAGCATCGCGGCCGATGGCACGCTGTCGGTGCAAGGTGCAGCGGGAATTGCGAAAGCGGTGTTCATCCCGAACGCGGCTGGCAGCATCGACGACGACGCGCCGCAGGTTTTTTCGGCACGCGAGGACGGATTTGCGTTGGCGCTGAAACTGTCGGCTGACTTCAAGCCGGCGGATGGGTTGGCGGGGATCCTGTCGGTTGTCGACCGGTCCGGGCAGCGCAGCGACCTGATCGTGACGGCGGTTCCGGGTGCCGCACCAGCGGCGGCGATACCATTGCCGGAAGTTCTGCTGTTCGCGTTTCTTGGCGGGTTGATCCTGAACCTGATGCCCTGCGTGTTCCCCATCCTCGCGATGAAGGCCGTCGGTCTGGCGACCGGCCTGGCGCGCAATACCGCTCGGGGCCACGCGCTGTTCTACACTGCCGGCGTGCTGGTCAGCTTCGCGGGGCTGGCGGGGACGCTGCTGGCTGCCCGATCGGCCGGTTCCGCGGTCGGGTGGGGGTTTCAGTTCCAGTCGCCGATGTTCGTGGTCGGTATGACATGGGTGCTGTTCGGCGTGGGGCTTGGGTTGTCCGGCGTGTTTCAGATCGGTGCCGGGCTGATGGGAATTGGCGGCGGTCTGGCGGGCAAGGGTGGCCATGTGGGGGATTTCTTCACCGGATTACTCGCGGTTCTCGTGGCCACGCCGTGTACTGCGCCGTTTATGGGCGTTGCCATCGCCGCAGGGCTGGCCGCCCCGGCGGCGGTCACCATCGTGGTGTTTCTCGCGATGGGGTTGGGGTTGGCGACACCCTATTTGGCTCTGGCCACCATCCCTGGCATGGGCCGGCTGCTGCCACGGCCGGGGCGGTGGATGGAGGTGCTGAAACAGGCGCTGGCATTCCCGATGTATGCCGCCGCGGTCTGGCTGCTGTGGGTGACCAGCCAGGAGGCCGGGTCGAACGGCGTGCTGATCGCCGGTGCCGGCTGTGTGCTGCTGGGGTTCGCGGCCTGGGCCTGGGGCATGGGGCCGCGGCTGCTGCCTCGGGTTCTGACTGTCGTGGCGGTTGCCGGGGCTGTGGGAATTTTAACGCAGGTGACGGCGGCTCCGCCAGGCGCGCAGGTCGCGGAGGATGGCGTTGAGGCCTTTTCACCGGAACGGTTGACCAGCCTGCGCACGGCCGGGCAGCCGGTTTTCGTGAATATGACGGCCGCATGGTGCGTGACCTGTCTTGTCAACGAGCGGGTCGCGCTGCGGACCGATGCGGTGCGGGCGGCTTTCGCGAAGGGCAAAGTGACTTATCTGAAGGGCGATTGGACCAACCAAAGCCCGGCGATTACCGCGTTTCTGCGGGAGTTTCACCGGGATGGGGTGCCGCTTTATCTGTATTATCCGCCTGGGAACGGGGCGCCGACCGAACTGCCGCAGATATTGACCGAGGGTGCCGTGCTCGCGGTGTTGGCACGGGGTTAACCTATCAGCTTTCTGATCAGCGCCACCGCCTGGTCGGACGACCAGTTCGCCGGCCCCTCCAACCGCGCGCATTCCTGGCCCTTGCGGTTGATGACGATCGTGGTGGGGATGCCTTTGGCTTCCCAGGCTCGGGCGAGTGCGCCTTTCGGATCCGTCAGCACGGGCAGGCCGGACACGTTGTGGGCGGAAAACCACGCCTGGATCGTGTCGACGCCACCGCGATCGGACGATAGCGGCAGAACCGCGATGTCGTGCGGCGCCAGCTTGATCGAGAGGGACTGCAGCGACGGCATCTCCGCCACGCAGGGGGCGCACCACGTTGCCCAGAGGTTTACGATCATACCGTGACCCAGAAACTCCTGAAGTCTGTGCGTTTTCCCGCCGGCATCGAAGAAAGGCATGTCCTTCGGTGCGACAGGCGGATCGACCGGCGTGAGAACGTCCGCCAACTGCGGCAGAGTCTCAGCGGCGCGCGGTTTGCGCGGAGCCAGTGCCGTCGCTAGGGTGGCGCCGGCCGCCAGGACCGTTCGGCGGAACATTAACGACATCATGGAAGCCTTCTGGTGAACGACGAACCCGACCGCCGCAACGTGACCGCGAACGCCCAATGGGGGGGACGATTCGCGGCGGGCCCCTCCGCCATCATGCAGGAGATCAATGCCTCGATTGGCTTTGACCGAAAGCTTTGGCGGCAGGACATCAGGGGTTCCCTCGCGCATGCGGCGATGCTGGCGCATATCGGACTGATTACCGCCGAAGACAAGGCGGCGATCGACGGTGGCCTCGCGGGAATCGCGGCCGAGATCGAGGCCGGGCGGTTTCCTTTAAGCGTCGACCTCGAAGATATTCACATGAATATCGAGGCCCGCCTGACTGAACGTATCGGGGAGGCCGGGAAGCGCCTGCACACCGCGCGAAGCCGCAACGACCAGGTGGCGACCGATTTTCGTCTGTGGGTGCGCGATGCCATCGACGGGCTGAGCGCACAGCTGACCGACACGATGCGCGCCTTGGCCGAGCGGGCGGCAGATTACGCGGGCGACGTGATGCCCGGCTTCACGCATCTGCAGACCGCGCAGCCGGTAACGTTCGGACACCATCTGCTCGCCTATGTTGAAATGCTGGACCGCGATCGCGGCCGGCTGCTGGATTGCCGCAAGCGACTAAACCTCTCGCCGCTGGGCTCCGCCGCGCTGGCCGGTACCTCCTTCCCCATCGACCGGCACATGACGGCCGCCGCGCTGGGCTTCGACGGGCCGACGGCGAACAGCCTGGACGCGGTGTCGGACCGGGACTTCGCGCTTGAATTTCTCTCCGCCGCCGCGATTTCGGCGATGCATCTGTCGCGCTTCGCCGAGGAAATCGTGATCTGGTGCAGCGCCCCCTATCGCTTCATCCGTCTGAGCGATGCGTTCACCACGGGGTCGTCGATCATGCCGCAAAAGCGCAACCCCGACGCGGCCGAGCTCGCACGGGCCAAGACCGGGCGCATCACCGGGTCGCTGGTCGGACTGCTGATGGTGATGAAAGGACTGCCGCTGGCTTATGCCAAGGACACCCAGGAGGACAAGGAGCCGGTGTTCGACGCCGCCGAGGCCTGGGCCCTGTCGCTGGCGGCAATCGCCGGGATGGTCCGCGACATGACGCCGGTGCTGGAGCGGATGCGCGCCTTGGCGGGATCGGGCTATGCGACGGCGACGGACCTCGCGGACTGGCTGGTGCGGGTGCTGAAGCTGCCCTTCCGGGAGGCGCATCACATCACCGGGCGGCTGGTCGCGATGGCGGAGCAGAGGGGCGTCGATCTGGGGGATCTCTCGTTGACGGAGATGCGAAGCGTGCACGATGGGATAACGGACGATGTCTTCTCGGTGCTGACGGTCGATGCCTCGGTCGCGTCGCGTACCAGCTTTGGCGGCACCGCGCCGGAGAACGTGAAGCGGGAGGCGGCGCGGTGGCTCGCGGCGCTGCCGGCATGAGGATCGCGGCGGCTGTGATCGCGGTGCTGGCGCTTGCCGGCTGTGCGAGGAAGGGGCCACCGGCGCCGCCGGGGCCTCCGGCCGAGATCACCTACCCCAAATCCTACCCGACTTCCGCGCCGACGCTGTATCCAACCCGTTGACCTGGGGAGACCTCGGCATGACCACGGACCTTACGCTGCTTGTCTGGGCGGTCGTTCTGGCTTTTGCGCAGGTCGGTATCGCAGTGATCGGCACCAATATGCAGGTCTCCCCCGCAATCCTCGCCGGCAACCGAGACAATATGCCCGAGATCACCGGCTGGGGCGGGCGTGCGATCCGAGCGCATCGCAACATGATGGAGAGTCTGCCGCTGTTCGTCGCCTTGGTTCTGATCGCGCATGTCGCTGGGCGGGCGAACGGCACCGTGATCCTGGGGGAGCAGGCATTCCTTGCTGGCCGGGTGGCCCACGCCGCGATCTACACCCTTGGTATACCATGGATCCGGACGGTTGCCTGGTTCGTCGCGGGTGCTGGTATGGGTATGATTTTGCTGCAGCTTTTCTAGAGTACGATCGGGTGAAGTTGACCCAATCGTACTCTAATAAGTCTTTGTTTGATCGCGTGATTCACGCCGCCATGTGATTCCACCTCTGGCGATCACGCTCGGGTTTCGCACGGAACCCGATGCCTCAGGCGCCCAGGTAGAACTGGCGGATCAACTCGTTGTTGTTCAACTCGTCCGCCGACGCGCCTTCAAACTCGATGTGACCATGCACGATCACATAGCCTCGATCCGCGATACGGATCGCCTGGGTGAAGTTCTGCTCCGCCATTAGCACCGACAGACCGTACCCTTCCTTCAATTCCTTGATCTTGTCGATCGTGCGCGACACCAGCAGCGGCGCGAGGCCGACCGAGGGCTCGTCGATCAGCAGCAGGCGCGGTGCCGACATCAACGCGCGCGCCAACGCGACCATCTGTTGCTCGCCCCCGCTCATCGAGCCCGCCAACTGACCGCGTCGCTCCGCGAGCCGTGGGAATACTTCGAGGCAGAATGCCAGATTGCGGTCGATCTGCGCTCGGGCGGCTTTGCGGTAGGCACCCATCAGCAGGTTTTCGATGACGGTGAGGCGAGGGAACAGGCGGCGGCCTTCCGGGACGATAGCAATGCCGAGGTCGACAATGTCCTCGGTCGATTTGCCCACCAGATTGTGCTTCACACCGTCGATCTCAGCCTCGATCGTGCCGGCGAAGGGACGGACCATGCCCATGATACATTTCATGAGCGTGGATTTGCCGTTGCCGTTGGTGCCGAGGAGGGCGACGGTCTCGCCCTCTTGCACGGAGAGGGAGACGTTATCCAGCACCTTCACGGCGCCGTAGCCGGCATCGAGGCCGGCGATTGTCAGGTTAGCTGCCAAGGTATGCCGCCACGACATCGTCCTGCCGCACGATCTCGGCCGGATCGCCGTCTGCGATCTTGCGGCCGGCGACCAGCACGACGAGGCGTTGGGAGAAATGCATGACCGCACGCATGATGTGTTCGATCATCACGATGGTCACGCCCTGTTGTTCGTTCATCCGCATCAGCAAAGCGAGGATTTCGTCGACCTCCCGGTTGGACAAGCCGGCCATGGCCTCGTCGGCGATCAGCAGGGACGGTTCGGCTGCCATCGCGCGGGCCAGTTCCAGCTTGCGCATCTCGATTTGCGTGAGGTCTGCGGGAAGATGATCGGCCTTGTCGGCGAGACCCACGAGATCCAGCAGTTCGACGCATCGGCGGTCGACGTTTGGCACGGCTTTTCGGAGCTGCACGACGTACAGCAGCGGGATGCGGAGATTCTCGGCCAGGGTCATCGTGCCGAAAGGGCGGGGCAGTTGGAAGCTGCGGGCCATGCCAAGCCGCGTGCGTTCGTGCGCTTTCAGCCCGTCCAGCGTCCGCCCGTCGAACCGCACGCTGCCGGTATCGTTGCGCAGGGTGCCGCAGAGACAGTTGACCAGCGTGCTCTTGCCGGATCCGTTGGGGCCAATCAGGCCGAGTCGTTCGCCTTTTTTGACCTCCAATTCGATGTCCGCCAGGGCGACGAAGCCGCCGAAGCGTTTGCCGAGGCCGAAGACGGTGAGCAGCGCGTCGGTCATGGCTGCGCCCCCGGTTTGCCTTTGCGCGGGGCGAACCAGCCGATGATGCCTTTTGGGGCGGCGACGACGAACACCACCAGCAATACGCCGACGATGAGCAGCGACAGCGCCGACGAGATGGTCACGGTGGCGAGTTGCTGGAGCGTGCCCAGGAGCACGGCACCGATCACTGGCCCCAGCCAGGATGATGTGCCGCCAATTAATGGCATCGCAATGGTATTGACGGCGTAGCTGAGGCTGAAGCCCGAGGCTGGATCGAGGTATGTCACATAATAGGGTAACGGCGCGCCGGCCATGCCCATGAAACCGCCGGACAGAGCGGTTGCCAGCAGTTTCAGCCGCAGGGTCGGGACGCCGGAGGCCTCGGCGGCGAGTTCGTCGTCGCGGATGGTTGCAAAGCCATAGCCCAGGCGCGACTGTTCGATGGCGCGGGCGATTCCGACAGCGATCACGGACAGGCCGAGCATCAGGAGGAACAGATATTCGATGTAGTCGATGCCGAACCAGTCGGTCGCGTCGGGGCGGACCACGTAGGCACCTCGGGAGCCTCCGACGAAGCTCCAGTTGGTAATTAAAGTCTGCATGACGACGGACATCGCCAGGGTGGCGATGCCGAAGAAGGTGCCGCGCAGGCGCAAGGTGAGGTAGCCCGTGCCGAGCCCCAGGAGGGCGGCGATTGCACCGCCGATCAGCATCATCACGGGCAGCGGCATGTCGGGCACGGTCTTGTGCCATACGACGGTGCTGTAGGCGCCTGCCGCGAAGAACGCGGCGGTGCCGAAGTTTACATAGCCAGTATAGCCACCGAGAATATTCCAGCCGGTGGACAGTACAATGTATTGCAGCACGACATAGCCGGCGAAGAACACATAAGCGTTGTCGATGAATTTGGCCACGCCGTACGTCGCCACGGCGACGACGCACAGACAGAGGAAGAATACCGGGTTCCGCACGCTATGCCCGCCCGAACAGGCCACTTGGCCGGAATGCCAGGGTCAGCAGCAGAAAGCCAAAGGACACGGCCGGAGACCAGGAAGGACCGAAAAACGTGCTGGTGAAGCTTTCCATGATGCCCAACGCCATCGCGGCGATGAACGAACCGGCGAAGCTACCGAGACCCCCCATGACGCAGATGGCGAAGATGCGGCCGATGTAGTCGCGGCCGATCGATGGCTCGACGGGCTGGATGATGATCAGGATCGCGCCGCCGATCGATGCCGTGGCGATCGACAGGCCGAACGCGATTCGCTTGATCCGGCTTGGGTTGGCCGCCATCAGTCGCAGCGCCATCGGATCCTGTGCAACCGCCTGAATGGCTCGGCCGAGGAACGTGCGGCCCATATACATGTGCAGTCCGCCCATCAGGACGATCGAGATCAGGAACGGCACCAGCAGGCGCAGCGGCAGGTCGATGGGGCCGAGGTGGATACTGATGCCGATATACGGAGCCTCGACCAGCCGGTAGTCGACGCCGAAGGTCAGCACCAGAGCGACTTCGGTGATGAAAAGGATGCCGAAGAAAAACGCGAGACCGCGCAGCCCGTTATCGCCCCGTCGTTCGAACGAGACATCGTAGACATGATAGATCGCCATGCCGAGCAAATAGAACGCGGGCGTTGCGATAATGCTGGCGAGGATCGGATCCAAGCCGAGGGTACTGTTCGCGATATACGCGATATAGGACCCGAGGATGATGAACGCCGGGTGCGCGATATTGACGATATCGAGCATGCCGAAGGAGATCGATACTCCGACGGTCACGGCGGCATAAAAGCCCCCGAGCAGAAGGCCCGACACGAGGGCATTGCCCAAAAGATCGAAGGGGATATCCATGATTCGCTTGACGTTTCCTGCTGCCTGTTTGAACGATCATGCGTCGCTTGGCTAGAGGCGATTCGCCGGGGCGTCATGATTTTCGAACGGTTCCGAACCCCGCGGCGCACGGGACACGCTCTATACGGTCGAAGGCACGGTGGTTACGAGTCGGCTACACTGGCGCGGGTGTCCGGTATACTTAGGCCTGCATTTTCCACTGGCGGGGAACACGTGCCCGGTTGCGGACGAAATAACAGGGTGTGCAAGTGTGCAATGCTGCCATTCCGTGACAACGGCAGAAATTTACGCCTTTTTTCGTCGGTTGCCTTGCAATCCTGGCAAGGTAATCCTATATCGCAATTCGCGAATCTGGAATCCACGATTGTACGTTCGGTGTTAGCGGACGGTTGCATCTATAATTGGAGGTTCCCTCTTCGCTGGTTCCGGAATGTCGTTCGAAAGTCTCTAAACCTGCCTCAAGCGCACGTTCCGAAAGTCATAATGCAGCCGAATGTCCGGTCGCGCCTTGCAGCCGTGCCGAGAATCGTCGCATTCTCAGGCGGTTGCGGTCCGGTCCTGATTGAGCTGAGGGCGTTCCAACTATAGCCGGGTAAAACGAGTGACAGAAAATTCGAAGTCCCCCACCGACATGTCGCCAAGCAGGATGTCGCTATCCAGCGACAGCGCTGCCAGCGCCGATAACAACCCGATTTCCGAAGTCGAAGCGCAAATGCGCAGGGCGTTAGGCCTTTACGGCGGAATGCGCGCGCGGCCGGACCATGACCGGCCGGACCAATCCGTTCGCTCCTCCGACCGATTTGGTGCCCAGAGCGGCGGGCATTCGGGTGGTGGACACAGTGGCGGGGGGCAGGGTTTCCACCGGCGCCGCTTCGTGCAGGACGGGGAAATTCCCGTCACCGTCGTGCGCCGCGGCACAGTAAGCGAGTCGCAATCCCCGCAATCGAGTCGTCTCCAACGAACCGAAGCCGCGCTCGCCGCTGAAACGGCCGCGCGTGAACGCGCCGAACGGGCCCTGCACGACGCGCACGCGCAGATCGCCGCGCTGCAAACCAAAATCGGCCATGCCGAACTCGCGCGAATCGAAGCGGTCGAAATCGCGAAGCGGGAAAAAGAGGCACTGGCCCAGCTGCGCGAATCGTCGGAAGGCGCCGAACAGCAGTTGCAGACCCTGCGTGAACAGTTGGAGTTCGCCGATCAAACCCGGCGCGAGGCGCAGGCCGCGCTGCATGACGAACGGAACGCCCGTAAATCGGCGGAACGCGCCTTGCGCGACATGAGCGACCGCGCCGAAAAGGCGGAGACGATGCTGCGGCAGATGGAAGAAGAGGCGGATGCCGGCCTTGGTGAAGTGCTGGTGGCCCAACGGCCGCTTCCTGTACGGGGAGTTGCGCGCCGCGGCCGCCCACCGGGATCGAAATCGACCCTAAAGGTGGTCGCTTCAACCGTCAGCGACGCTGAACCGGTGAAATGGTGGCTTAATACGACCGGCAAATCGAAGGCTCGGTAGAGCACCCGCTGGATCGCCCGGGGTTTGCGACTCGTGGGACCGGGGCGTGAGACTGCACCTCGGCAGGGGGACGGCTGAGCTTGCTCAGGCAGTGCAAGCTCAAACCCTTCTTTGATCGATGGATATGTATGAATGACCAGGAGCTAATCAGAGCAAACACGTTATGTGAGCAGCAGGCCACGACCATCACGCTTTACGCGGGCACCGGCAATCCCACGTTCTCGTCGAACTTGCTCTCGATGCACTGTTTCCAAAATGTGGAAACCTTTCGCGATAACTATGTCACCCAGAAGCTCGGAAGCCGGAACCAGAAATACAATGCCAACTATGGGCCCAGGACCTACCTGACCAACAATGTTGACGAAGCGACGAGATACGGCGTGACGGTCGTAAAATTCGATTGCCTTAACACACCTTTTGCCGATCTGGCCGGAAAATCCGGCACCGAGTTCAGCAAAGCGGCAAATATCGAGGGCGGCCCGCAAGCGGTCGTGGGAGACCCAAGGCTGGCCGCGTTGTTTCTGATGGTGGCGGGCGAGACAAGCTATTACGTCCTGAGGACACCAACGGGCGTTACGCCTGGGACTTATCCCTAAGGCGCGCGTTTACCGGCGATCCTCACGCGCTAAGCCTTCCGCTCCCAGCCCTTCGGACCCTGCTGCCAGTACGCCAGAGTGTGGCCCGCGGCCTTGGCCGCGGACCACCGTAAGCGTGCCGCCGCGACCTCATGGTCCCGGTTGCCGTCGAACAGATCGAAGACCCGGTCGAAATCAGCAATGCGGGCGGCGGCCCCCCCATCGACCAGAAACAGGAACCGCGCACCATTGGGTGCCGCGTCGTCGGTCGAAAGCCAGACCGGCTGCAAATCTGGATCACCATCCGCTGGCGTGCCATGCGGCAGCCAGTCCGGCTCTGGCGCCTGCCATAACGCCTTGTCCAGTGCTTTAACCCCATCCTCGGTGCCACAGACCACCACCGCGCGCTGCCCGGCAGCTACCGTGCGGCCGAGCAGCTGGGGCAGGGCCTGGGTCAGGCCTGTGCGAGTGAGGTGGTAGAAGCCGATTTCGGCCATCAGTCCTCGTAATGGTCCGCGACCAGACGATCCAGCAGACGCACGCCGTAGGCCGTCGCGCCTTTCGGGATGGTCGGGGCGTCCTTGCCGCTCCAGGCCATGCCCGCGATGTCCAGATGCGCCCAGGGCTTCTTGTTGACAAACCGCTGGATGAACTGCGCAGCGGTGATCGATCCGCCCGGGCGGCCGCCGATATTTTTCATGTCGGCGATGTCAGACTTGATTTGCTTGTCGTAGTTTTCGTGCAGTGGCATGCGCCAGAGCTTCTCGCCCGAAATCTCGCCGGCCTTGACCAGACGTTCGGCCAGTTGATCGTTGTTGGAAAACACACCCGCGTATTCATGCCCGAGCCCAATGATCATCGCGCCCGTGAGGGTGGCGAGATCGACCATGAATTTCGGATCGTACTTCTCCTGCGCGTACCAGAGCACGTCGGCGAGCACCAAACGGCCCTCGGCGTCGGTGTTGATCACTTCGATGGTCTGGCCGGAATAGCTGGTGACCACATCGCCGGGTCGCTGCGCGCTGCCGGAGGGCATGTTCTCCACCAGACCCACCAACCCGATCGCGTTGACCTTCGCTGCGCGGCCCGCCAGCGCGGCCATCAGGCCGATCACCGCCCCGGCGCCGGCCATATCCCACTTCATGTCCTCCATGCCGCCGGCGGGCTTGATGCTGATGCCGCCGGTGTCGAAGGTCACGCCCTTGCCGACGAAGCAGACCGGCTTTTCACCCGCCTTCTTCGCCCCGTTCCAGTGCATCACGACCATGCGTGGTTCGTTGACGCTGCCTTGGGCCACGCCCATCAGCGCGCCGAAGCCCAAAGCGTGCATCTCCGTGGGGCCCAGGACTTCGACTTGCAGACCCAGTTCCGACAGTTTCTCGCAGCGTGCGGCCATCTCGACGGGGTTGAGAATGTTCGGCGGCTCGCTCACCAGGTCGCGGGTGACGAACACGCCGTTGGCGACGCCCTTCAGCGGCTCGAACGCCGATTTGGCGCGGTTGGGGTGGTCGGTCAGCAGCGTGAGAGCGGCGAGTTTCGGCTTATCCTCGGCCTTTTCCTTGGTGCGGTAGCGGTCGAAGCGGTAGCCTCGCAGCACCGCGCCCAGCGCGACTTCTGCCGCCTGGCCGGGTTTCAGCCCGTCGGCGGCGACGGAGACGGTGCTTTCCCGCGCGAGGCTGGAAGCGATGGACCCACCGGCGTCCTCCAGTACGGTCTGCTTCACGTTGTCTTCCTTGCCCAGGCCGATCGCCAGCACTCGGGTCAACCCGGCACCGGGGGCGAGGATGCTGCACGTCTTGCCCTTGCCGCCGTTGAATTCGGCGACCTCGAAGGCGCGGGCAATGGCGCCGCCGGTCGCTTCGTCAGCCTGCTGCCACAAGCCCGATGGCTTGTCCCCCTCATGGATCAGCAGGACGAGGGCGCCAGCGTTGGGCAACGCGGGCTTGGCAAACGAGATATCGAGCATGACCTTGGTACTCCGGAATCCTGTGCGCCGGACACTAACCAGCAAGGCGGGGCTTTGCCATGCCTCAACCGAAGGTTATTGACGGACATATGACGGAAATTCTGCGCGACGATGATGCTGGGATCGGCGCCGCGGCACGATTGCTGCGCGCGGGCGCGCTGGTGGCGTTCGGGACCGAGACGGTTTACGGACTGGGGGCGGATGCGACACAGGCCGCCGCGGTCGCGGGAATCTTTGCCGCCAAGGGCCGGCCGCACTTCAACCCGCTGATCTGCCATTACGAATCGGCCGATGCCGCGTTCGAGGATGTGGCCGCCGACGAGCGTGCCCGGCTGGTCGCAGCTGCGCTATGGCCGGGCCCGTTGACGCTGGTGCTGCCACGCCGGCCGGACTGTCGGATCGCGCTGCTGACCGGTGCGGGGTTGAATACCCAGGCGGTGCGGGTGCCGGCGCACGCCACGGCGCGGGCGTTGTTCCGAGCGGTGGGGCGGCCTGTGGCGGGGCCATCGGCGAATCCTTCCGGGCAGGTCAGCCCGACCACGGCGGCGCATGTGCTGGCCGGTTTGGGCGGGCGCATCGCCGCGGTGCTGGATAGCGGCCCCTGCGCGGTTGGGGTGGAATCGACGGTATTGGACCTCAGTCAACGGGACGCCGTTCTGCTGCGTCCCGGTGGGGCGACGGTGGAAGCGATCGAAGCGTTGATCGGCCCCGTCATCCGTGGGGCGGCGCCTGGCGTGGCATTACGCGGGCCGGGGATGCTGGCGTCGCATTATGCGCCCTCGCTGCCGGTGCGTCTGAACGCATGCGATGTGACCGCGCAGGAGGGGTTGTTGGCGTTCGGACCGCCGTTGGCCGGGGCCGGTGCGGTATTCCAGCTCAGCGCACGCGGCGACACGACCGAGGCAGCGGCTCGGCTGTTCGAGGGGTTACGCGCATTGGATCGTCCAGGCTTGACGGGCATTGCGGCGATGCCGATCCCGCTGGCGGGGCTTGGCCTCGCCATCGCTGACCGGTTGAGCCGGGCAGCGGCGCCGCGACCGGTCTAGCAGGCTGCTGAAAAACTGGTCGTTGAGGGCTGCTGAGCGATTTTTCGTGCAGGAAAGGACAAAGCGAAGACACGATGGTGTCCCATCGTGGCGAGTTTTGGACGGATCCTGCGCGGAACGGCGCCGGCAGACCGACCGATCCAGTTTTTCAGCAGCCTGCTAGGTCTGCTCACGACGGTGTTGGTGGTCAGACCGAAGGCGCGCGGTTAAAATGCCGTCGCAACGTTGTCGGGGGACAGCACAGATGCGCATGATCGGTCGATTCTTCTATCTCGCGCTGTTCCTGGCACTTGCAGGGCCTTCGCTGTTGCATGCGCAACAGCCGCCCGCCCCGCAATCGGCCGAGGCGCGGGAGCAGGAGATCAGAGCAGCCAGCCAAGCGGCGGCGCAAGCAGGGACCAGAGGGCCGGCAGATGTGCCGTTGCTGGATCAGGCGACGTTGCGTCTGCCGGTAGGGATGATGTTCGTTCCGCCGGCGCAGGCGACGCGGCTTCTGCGGGCGCTCGGTAACCGGGTCGTCCACGACCCCGTGGGCCTCGTCTACAGCACCAACAAGGACGACGACTGGTTCGTCGTGGTTCGTTTCAACAAGGACGGATACATCAAGGACGACGACGCCCGCGACTGGGACGCCGGCGACCTGCTGAAATCCCTGCGCGAAGGCACCGAGGAATCGAACAAGGATCGGGTGGCGCGCGGTTTCCGGGAACTGGAGATCATCGGCTGGATCGCGCCGCCGAAATACGATTCAAATAGCCACCGGTTGGTCTGGTCGCTTGCGCAGAAGGGCAAGGGCGAACCGACGCCGCCCGTCCAGGGCGTCAACTACAACATCGATGCCCTGGGCCGGGAGGGATATTTCAGTTTCGACCTGGTGACCGATACTCAGGCATTTCCGACCTCGCACGCCGCCGCCGATACGCTGCTGAGCGCGCTGAGCTTCAACAGCGGCAAACGGTATGAGGATTTCAATGTGGGGACCGACCATATCGCCGAGTACGGACTCGCGGCGCTGATCGGCGTGGTTGCGGCGAAGAAGCTCGGTTTGCTCGCGCTGGCCGGCGTGTTCGTGCTGAAATTCGCCAAGATTGGGGCGGTGCTGCTGGCCGGTGGTGCGGCGGTGATCGCGAAATTGTTCGGCGGGCGGAAGTCGGGCGGCAATGCATGATCAAGGCCGTTCTGCTGCTGCTGTTCGGTGGGCTGAAATTCGGCAAACTCGCCTTGACCGGCGGCACGATGCTGCTGTCCCTGGCGATCTACGCGCAGGTCTGGGGCTGGCGTTACGCGGCCGGGTTCATCATTCTGCTGTTCATTCATGAGATGGGCCACTACATCGCGGCCCGGCAGCGTGGCCTGAACGTCGGTGCCCCCACCTTCATCCCGTTCGTCGGCGCCTGGATCGATTTGAAGGAGGTACCACGCGACGTCGAAACCGAGGCGCACGTCGCCATCTCTGGACCGTTGCTCGGCAGTTTCGCAGCTTTCCTGGTCTACTTCGCGGCAGATTATTACGACAGTAAATTGCTGTTGGCGATCGCCTATGCCGGGTTTTTTCTAAACCTGTTCAACATGTTGCCGATTTCCCCGCTCGATGGCGGTAGGGTGACGGCGGTGTTGAGCCCGCGCATCTGGTTCCTCGGCGCGCCGATGTTGCTGGCGATGATTGCGTGGCGGCCGAGCCCGGTGCTGTTCATGCTGGCAATTATCGCCGCGCCGCAACTGCTGCGGGCTTGGCGCTACGATCCCGACGCGGCGGACAATGTCGCGTATTACGGTATCCCCGCGGCGAAGAAGCTCGAGTACACGGTGATGTATCTGGGTTTGACCGGCGCACTTGCCTTCATGACGTTCGAGGTCCACGGACGTTTGGCAGGAGTGGGATAGCAACTATTTGCCGGCCGCGTCGGCGACGATCCGCTGGAAAATCGGATCCAATTCGCGTGCCATGTCGGTCAACGCCTTGGTCCGGAATGGCATGAACACGGCGCTCGGCGGGCGATAGGCAATCGATGTGGCGCCGTCCGACGCTTCGAAGATATGGATGGGGATTGGAGCGGCCAGTCCGGCTTGGACGTTGGCGGCAAGCATGCGAACCGCGAAATCGTTGCGGAAGACCATGACTACTGCGTCGCCATGAATTGCGACACCACGAATGGCCGCTCCCGCCGAAGCGGAAGCCTTGGCGACCGCGATCATATTGTTGTGTGCGATGGCGGCATCCAGGCGGTCGAGTAAGGTCTTGAAATCATAGTGTGTTGATATTGTGATGATATTGTTGGGGGCGGCCGCGGCCGGCATGCCGACGATCAATATCCATAAGATACAAAACAAGCAACGACCGCTCGACATTTTCATTATTTCGTATCCTCTTGTCACGATCAGAATGACATCATGTAGTGAATGTCACTAATTGGGACAATCCCTTAGGTAACTGACCGCCGCCGGCGTGGCACGGTCGAAGCAGTGACGACTTCGCAGCCGGTCAAAGCGCCAAGCGCGGAAAGGTCCTGCGTCGCGATCCCGCGGACATCCAGCCGGCGCAGCGCAGTCAGGCCAGCGAGAGGGTAAAGGTCGCTGACCGGCGTGTCCCCGATATCGAGGAATTCCAGCCGTTCCAACCCCGCGAGCGGCGATAGATCCGTCACTTTTGTGCTGGCCAGTTCCAGGCTGCGCAGCCGTTTCAGCCCGGCAACCGGGCCGATATCGGCGACCGGGGTGCCCCCGAGATCCAGCCGCTCCAGCGCCACCGATCCGCCGAGTGGGGCGAGGTCGGATACCAACGTGCCCGTCAGGTAACAACTTTCCAGTTCGGTCAAACCGCGCAACGGGCCGATATCGGCGACCGCCGTGAAGGAAAGGATCAGGCTGCGCAGCTGTCGCAAGCCGCCGAGCGGGGCGATATCGGCGATGCGGGTGAGTTTCAGGTCGAGCTCGCGCAGCTCGGTCAATCCCGCCAAGGGCGTCAGATCGGCGGCCCAGGTGCGCGTGAGCACAAGGGTGCGCAGCGCGGTCAGCCCTGCGAGCGGGCGGAGGTCCCCGATCAGGGCCAGCCCGAGCCGCAGTGTGGTGATGCTGGGGGCAACCGCGGCGGGCGGAGCCTGGCCGGCGAGGATCGCCCGCACCACGTCTTCCAAACCAGGATTGTTGGCCTCAAGCGCTGGCGTCACCGGTGTCTGCTCCCTTTCGCTCGAAGCGGTGGTCGCGCAAACTGGGCGCGTTGTCACGTCCTGGGAGGATATCATGTTGCGCATTCACGGCTCGGCGCGTTCGCGGACCGTCCGCACGCTTTGGATGGTCGGGGAGCTTGGGCTTTCATACGACCATAACGACATCCTGCCGCGTTCGGAGGGAACCCGCACGCCGGAATACCGCGCACTAAACCCCAATGGCCGTGTGCCGACGATCGAGGACGACGGGTTCGTGCTGTCGGAGTCGATGGCGATCAACATGTACCTGGCGAAAAAACACAACAGCCCGCTGTATCCGTCCGATCCGCGCAACGAGGCGCTGATGTGGCAGTGGAGCCTGTGGGAGACGGATCGGCTGGACCGACAGATCACCACCTATGCCAATCATACGACCGCGCTGCCCGAGGCCCAGCGCGACAAGGCCATCGCCGATGCGATGTGGGCGGAGATCGAGCCGGCGTTCGCGATCCTGGACGCCGCGCTGACCAGATCGCCCTGGTTGGCGGGGCCGGATTTTTCGGTGGCCGATCTCAATGTGGCCGGCGCGTTGATCCGCGGCTTGGCGATGGACCTGTCGCGGTGGCCGGCGTTGGCGGGGTGGCTTGCGCGGTGTTGGGAGCGCCCGGCGGCGAAAGCGGCGCGGAAGATGCGGGAGGGTTAGATTCCCGGCTCGGCAGGCCCGGCGGGAGCGGTTGCGCCGCTCCCCCGGGGGCGATTGACCGCGAAACCGGGTTTCAGCCCGCTTCCAGCTTCGCGATGAACGCCCTGAGCGCGGGAGCCCATTTCGCGGCGTCGGCGCCGGAGGCCAGGTGGCCGTGTTCGCTCTCCAGCTCGAAATACGTGGCATCCACGCCGGCGGCCTGCAGGCCCGCGATCACACCGGGGGCGAGGGTGGGCGGAAACAGCGCGTCGGTCGTCGACAGCACGTACAGCACGGGAACCCGGATTTTCCCGTAGTCCTTGACGATGTCGTACGCCTCCATCGCCCGGCCCAGAATGAACAGGGAGTTGGCGTCGAATACCTCCGCCCAGGCGCTGGCGATGCGCTGCAATTCCTCGGCCGACTTGGCCAGGCCGTATCGGGTGAGGGTGTCGATCCGCAGTTGCGTCATCGTCTCCTTCACGCCGCCGTTGTCGTAGTAATCGCCATTGTTCCAGTTCGGGTCCGGCGCGAACCACTTCATCAGCCCCGCGATCCGGTCCGATTGCGGCGGCAGAGGGGACGTCACGACCGGCACGATCCCATCCATGAAATCGGGGAAGGTCACGCCCCACTGGAACGCCTGAAACCCACCATAGGACGGGCCCACGACGGCGCGCAGATGGTTCACGCCGAGATGTGTCAGCAGACGATGCTGGGCCGTCACGATATCCGCCACGGTCAGATGCGGGAATTTCGACCCATACGGCTTGCCGGTGCGCGGATCGATCGAGGCGGCGTTGGTCGATCCATAGCTCGATCCCAACATGTTCGAGCAGACGACGTAATATCGATCCGTATCGATCGCGGCCCCCGGTCCGACCAGTGTGCTCCATGCGCCCTCCGACGAGCCGGCGCCGGATTCGATCATCCCGTGACCGCTGGTGTAGCCGTGCGTGACCAGGATGGCGTTGCGTCCATCCGGCCCAAGCTGGCCGCGGGTGACGTAGGCGATCGTCGCCTCCGGCAGGATGTCGCCCGAGGTCAGGCGGAAATCCTTGATTGTGAAGGTGGCATGGATGGCGTCGGTCATCGGTTCCTCTCGCGTGTTGGCCGCAGAATGACGCGTCCGACCCCGATTGCCTATTGGGGAGGGGCGTGCGAGTCAGGCGTCCTCCCATACGACTGGACCTCTGGCATGACGGTTTTTCGCGGCGCGACACTGGCCGCAATGTTTTGGGTGGTCTCCGGACCGGTCTGGGCCGAGGATCTGACGATACCCATGACACTTTTGACCCGTGCCGGAACTGGCGTGTCGGTCGGCCAAATCGTCGTGCGCCAGACGCCGGACGGGGCGACGTTCCAGTTGGACCTGCGCAAGCTGCCTCCCGGCCTGCACGGTTTCCACATCCATGAAAATGGGGAATGCGGGCCGACCATGATGAACGGCGTCGTCATCCCCGGCGGCGCATCCGGACGGCACTGGGACCCCGGCGACACGTTTAAGCACGCGGGTCCGACCGGCGACGGGCATCTGGGCGATCTGCCGGCGATCGATGTCGCGGACGACGGCACCGCGTCCCAGACGCTGACCGCGCCTCGGATCAAGGAACTCGACAAAATCCGCGGCAGGGCATTGGTCATCGCGCTGGGGGGCGATAGCTATTCGGATAAACCCGAGATCGGCGGCGGGGGCGGTGGGCGCCTGGCTTGCGGCGCGATCCCCTGACCCGGAGCCGATAACATGCAGTTTGGCATAGCACTCGCCACCGCCGCCGATTCCTGGAAGGTCGTGCAGCGCGCCGAGGAACTCGGCTTCCACCATGCCTGGTTCTACGACACGCAGATGCTCTGCGCCGACTGCTTCGTCGCGATGGGCGCCGCCGCGGTGAAAACCCAGCGGATACGGCTGGGAACGGGCGTGCTGATTCCGTCGAACCGGATTGCGCCCGTCACTGCCAATGGGTTCGCCTCGCTCAACCAACTCGCACCGGGACGGATCGATTTTGGGGTCGGCACCGGCTTTACCGGGCGACGCACGATGGGGCTTGGCGCGATTAAACTAGCCGAAATGGCCGAATACATCCGCGTCGTGATGGCGCTTCTCCGCGGCGAAACCCCGGAATTCGAGGTTGAGGGACAGCGTCAGAAGATTACCTTTCTCAATCCTGAATTGAATCTGATCAATCTGGCCGATCCCGTGGGGTTGCATGTCTCGGCCTACGGGCCGCGCGCCCGGCGGCTCACTGCTCGGCTGGGCGCGGGGTGGCTGAATTTCGTGGGCGACGTCGCGGGTGGCGTGGCGGCGATGGCGGCAATGCAAGGAAGCTGGGCGGAGGCCGGCCGTTCGGCCGGGGACCTGAGCGCGGTGGCCTTCGCACTGGGATGCGTGCTGGAGCCGGGGGAGCCGATGAATTCCGATCGTGCGGTGGCGCAGGCCGGACCGCGCGCGGCGGTGCTGCTGCACCGCGCGGCGGATGAGGCACTCGCCGGGTTGCCCAACACGTCGCCGGTGCCGGACGCGGTGGCCGAGGCGGTCGCGGGTTATGTCGAAACCGCCCGGACCTTCGAACCGGCGGACGCTCGGTATCTGGCAAATCATCGCGGGCACCTGATGGCGGTGAAGCCGGTCGAGCGGCCCTACGTGACGGGCGAACTGATCCGCCGGACCACCTTTACCGGCGTCGAGGCCGATCTGCTGGACCGCATCGCCGCGCTGCGCGATGCCGGATACACCCAGTTCACGATCCAACTGGTGCCGGGGCAGGAACAAGCGATCGAGGATTGGGGACGTTTGAAGGCGAAATTTCGAGCGTGATCGCCAAAGGTGGAACCACACGGCGGCGTGAATCACGCGATCAAACAAAGAGTTTATAGAGCACGATCAACCGGCGCGGCTGCGCAGGGCCAGCCCAGCCGCGCCCAGCATCAGCACCATGCCAACCAGCTTGCCCCAGTCCAGCGCCTCACCGAACAAAGTCGCTCCGATGGTCACCGCGATCACCGGGGAAATGAAGGCGTAGGTGCCCGGACGGCTCGCGCCCCAATCGCGGACCAGCAGGAAATACATCGTGGTGGACAGCAGCGCGCCGGGGACCAGCAGATAGAGCCAGGCCAGAAACGCCGGCCATCCCCAGTGCAGGGTCATAGCCGGCCAAGCGCCTGGCTCGATCGCCAGGGACACCGTCAACAGCGCGACGCCGCCGATCGTGTTCGTCAGCCCGGCAAGCTGCACCGGTGCGATGGTGCGCATCAGGCCGCGGGTCAGCACCGAGCCCATGCAGTAGCACGCGCATCCGACCATCACACCAAACGCCCCAAGTATCTCTCGCCCGTCCAGCGTTCCCGCCAGTGCCGACGGTCCGAACAGCGTGACGACGCCAACCACGCCCAACGCGATGGCGGTCAATTGTCCTCGGGTGAATTTTTCCTGTCCCAGCGCGACGGAAAAGCCAAGCAGGGCGATCGGCGTTAGAGCGGAACTGATGACGGCGGCCAGTCCGGCGGTGACGAATTTCAGCCCATAGAGTTGGATGACCTGGTTGAGCGAGATGATCAGCACCGAAATCCCGATCAGCCGGGGCCAAAGCCGCGGCGGCGGACGGTTCCGCTCGCCCCGGAACCGCCGGACGCCCAGAATCACCAGTCCAGCCACGGTCCAGCGAAGCCCGGCGAAGACCCCGGGCGGGACCGTTTGGATCCCTACCTTCATCGCCAGCCAGGTCGTGCCCCAGACGAAACAGATAAACGCGAACATCCACCGGTTTCGGGTTTGTTGGGAAAGCACCTACATTCCGATGTGATCGGCGAGTTGGGCCGCGGTGAAGCCCTCGGCGAAACTGTCGGGGATGGTGGGCAACATCGTTTCGTTCCAGGCCTGCCAGCGGGCGAGCATGTCGTCATAGACGTCCGGGCGACGGGTTTTCAGATTCGCACGCTCGCGCGGGTCCTGGACGACATCGAACAGGAAGGTGTTGTCGCGGATCTTCAGGTATTTCAGATCGCCGTCCCGCATCGCCGCCTGTTCGTTGTTCTTGTACCGCCAATAGAGGGTCCGTGGCTGTTCGGGGGCGCCGTCCAACACAGGCAACAGGCTGATGCCGTCAGGCGGGTGGGCCGAATCGGGAGCGGTTCCGGCCGCGTCCAGCAGAGTGGGTAGCCAGTCCATGCTTGCCATCACCTGCGAGGACGTTGTGCTGGCGCGAATGCGCGCCGGCCAGCACATCACGGCGGGCACCCGCAACCCGCCCTCCAGCAATTCGGTTTTTACGCCGGAAAATGGCCAGGTATCGGAATACCGCTCGCCGCCGTTATCGCTGGTGAAGATCACGATGGTATTATCGGTCTTGCCCGCGACATCGAGGGCCTGGAGCACCCGGCCAACCTGATGATCCATCGCCTGGACCATGCGCGCATAGGTGCGCATGGTGCCGCCGTCGTAGTGGCGCAGGTTGCCGCCGCGCAGACGCTCCGATTCCGCCTCATCGCCATGGGCGACCCAGGGCCAGTGCGGCGCGTTGAAGTGCAGGCTCAGCAGGAACGGGCCGTCGGACGCGGTGACGTATTCCACCGCCCGGTCGCCCAGTAGGTCCGTCAGGTAGCCGGTCTGCTCGACCGTCTGATCGCCGTCCCAAAGATCGTGCGCGCCGCGGGCATTCAGATGGGTGAAATAGTCGATCGCACCGGAACGGATGCCCCAGAAGCGGTCGTATCCGCTCTGCCGCGGGCCGAACGCAGGCAGGGAGCCAAGATGCCACTTGCCGATCAGCGTCGTCGCGTAGCCCTGCGCCTTCAGCAACGAGGGAAGTGTCGGGTGCTCGGGGGGCAATCCAACATGGGTTTTGCCGGCAAGCGGTTCCTCGAGGCCCAGCGGCAGCCGGTACTGGTAGCGGCCAGTGATCAGCGCCAGCCGGGTTGCCGAACAGACCGCGGAATTGGCGTAGGCCTGGGTGAACCGCACGCCGCGTTCGGCGATTCGGTCGATGTTCGGAGTCGCGTATTCGCGCCGTCCGTAACAGGACAGATCAGCGTAACCGAGGTCGTCGGCCAGGATGAAGACGATATTGGGTTGGGTCCGCATGTACGTTCGCTCCCACATTGGACCGATTGAACCATGAATCTGGCGGTTCGGGAAAATGTGGTAATCGGGGGACATGAAAATCTGCGTCGTGACTCCGTATTTCGAGACCAATGAGGATTGGCTGGCGCAGGCGCACGCGAGCGTTCGCGCGCAGACGGTCCAAGCTCATCACATCATCGTATGCGATGGTTCGGCGCCGGCGCAGTTGCAGGATTTCCAGGGCACGCATGTGGTGCTGCAGCGCAACTACAAAGATTACGGCAACACGCCGCGTCTGATCGGCTGCTACCACGCGATGACGATGGAGGCGGATGCGATCGCGTTCCTCGACGCGGATAATTGGTATTACCCCGAGCATCTGGAGGGGCTGCTGAAATGCGTGTCAGAACACGACCTCGATGCGATCGCTTCGTCGCGGATGCTGCATCGCCTCGATGGTTCGGTTTTGGGCAAGTGCACGACCGTGGACGGGCGCGCATTCGTCGATACAAACTGCATATTGGTGATGCGGCGGGCGTTTCGCCACATGCTCGCCTGGACCCTGCTGACACAGGACGTGGCGGCGGTCATGGACCAGTTTGTCTGGAAGCACATGCAGGATGGCGGGGCTCGGATGGGATTCGTAGACCGTGCCACTGTGGCTTATCGCACGCGCCATGTGACCCATTACGAGCAGGCTGGGGAGTCACCGCCGGCCGAAGCGGTCAACCGCGTCGATATGCATGGGGAACGGTATCACTGATTGCGGTCAGCGCGAACTATGCCCCTGGTCTTGTCACCGGCGTGTGGCGCCCCGTCAGGTCGTCGCCGGCGGTGCGCGGCATCAGCAGCGCGATCGGTGAAGCGAGGGTCGTCAGCAATCCGACCACGATGAAGCCCACGCTGAAATCGGCCGGCGTCGGTGTCGTGGTTCCCAATACCGTGCCGGCCACAGCAAGCGCCATCGCGCCCGCTGACACGCCGATCGTCGCCGCCAATTGCTGCCCGGCGGTATAAAGGCTGGTCGCGGAACTCATGCGGGCTCGCGCGACGTCCCCGTAGGCCAGCGTGTTGTAGGCCGTGAATTGCAGGGACCGGGAAAATCCGCCGATCAGCAGCACCAGATAGATCAGGGCCGCCGGCCAAGTGGGGCGGAAGGCGGCGCACAGTGTTAACATGAGGCCCGAAAACAGCCCATTCCAGATCAGTGTGTCGCGAAATCCGAACATCCGGAGGGCGCGCTGTGTCGCTGGCTTCATCACCAGCGCGCCCGCCGAACTGGCGAATGTGATCAGCCCGCTTTCGACCGCAGCCTTGCCGAAGCCCACCTGCAGCATCATCGGCAGCAGGAACGGGATCGCCCCGATACCGGTGCGGAACAGCATCATCGCCGCGAAGGCCACGCCGAAGCACGGCAGTTTCAAGAGCGTGAAATCCAGCACCGGTTCGGCTGTCCGGCGGGCGTGCCAGACGTAGACCAGGGCGGCCAACAGCCCGACGCCAATCATCGAGCGGGTGGCCCACATTGGCACCACGCCCCGCCCCAATGTTTCCAGCCCGAACATCAAGCCCGTGAGGGCGATACCGGTCAGCACCAATCCGCGTGCATCGAACCGCCCACGCGGCGGCTCCCGCACATCTTCGATGAACAGCGTCACCAGGACGAGGCCCAACACGCCGATCGGGATGTTGATGTAGAAAATCCAGCGCCAGTGGAAATAGGTCACGATGAAGCCGCCCAGCGGCGGACCGACCACAGGACCCAGCAGCGCAGGCGTGGTGAGCCATGCCATCGCCGCCACCAACTCGGTTTTCGCGGCCGTCCGCAGCAGCAGCAGCCGCCCGACCGGCACCATCATTGCTCCGCCAAGACCTTGAAGGATTCGCGACATCACCAGGAAGGCGAGGCTTTGCGACAGGCCGCACAGCACCGATCCCAAGGTGAAGACGACGATCGCGATTCGGAAGACGTTCCGGGCACCATAGCGGTCGGCGATCCAGCCGCTGGCTGGGATGAACACCGCGAGGCTCAACAAATAGGACGTCAGCGCCACGCTCATGTGCTGCGGGTCGTAGCCAAACACCTTTGCCATGGTCGGCAACGCGGTCGCGATCACCGTGGAATCGAGGTTCTGCATGAACATTGCCGTCGCGACGATCATCGCGGTGATCCGCGTGCGGCGGGTCGTGGCGTTGGGGGAGCGCGGTGCCTCGGACATCCGGTCATTCTCGCGCCTGGGCGCGCGGGTGGATAGTCCTTATCGTCAGTGCCGGACGGAGGCTCAGCCATGCACATCGAAACCCTGCTACCCCTCGGGAAGGTCGATCCCGGCCTGCGCGCACCGGAAGTGCCGCTGGATATTACCCGTGTCTTCGACGAAGCGCGGATGCTCGAACAACTTGGCTACGACGGGATAGCGATCGAGGAGTGCAAGGAAGATCCCTACATCGTCGGTGCCCTGGCGGCGCAGGCGACGACCCGGCTGAAGATTGCCACCGCCGTCGCCATCGCGTTCCCGCGCAGCCCGACGTCGACGGCGATGTCGGCCTGGACGTTGCAGCGCCTGTCCACCGGACGGTTCACCCTCGGGCTCGGCACCCAGGTGCGCGCGCATATCGAGCGGCGCTACGGCATGACCTGGTCCCCAGCCGGTCCTTGGATCCGCGATTACGTGAACGCCGTCAGGGCGGTGTGGGACTGCTGGCAGAACGGCACAAAGCTTGCGTTCAGCGGCACGCATTATCGCCTCGACTTGATGGTACCGCTGTTCGATCCTGGCCCGATCTCGCATCCCGCCATTCCCATCCACCTCGCCGCGGTCAACCCGATCATGTGCCGTGTCGCGGGGGAGTGCGCGGACGGCATGCGCCCGCACCCGGTGTGCACGGCCGATTATATAGCGCAGGTGATGCTGCCGGCCGCGCATGAGGGGGCGGCCCGCGCCGGGCGGGATCCCTCGGGTTTCGCCGTCGCCATCAAGCCGCTGATCGCCACGGCGGCGACGGAGGAAATGCTCGAAAAACGCATTCGCGACGTCCGCGCCCGGGTGGCGTTCTATTGTTCCACGCCCGCTTACCGTGCGGCGTTCGCATTCCACGGCTTGGGCGACCTGGCGAGGTACATGAGCGTCCTGTCGCGCGAACAGCGCTGGGAGGAGATGCCGGGCCTGATCGACGATGCGGTGCTGCACCTCTACGCGACGGTCGGGCTGTATGACGAAATCGGTCGCAAATTGCACGAGCGCTACGGTCATATCGTCACCCACGCCGAATTCAGCATCCCCGTCGCCGACGACGGCGACCGGGACAGGCTCGCCGGCCCGATTCGCGACCTGAAGTCCGGCGAAGGTGCATTTGTTGATCTGCGTCAGCGACAACCGACTTCGGGGTGATCAGACTCAGGGCACATGTGAGGATCCGATGCCATGCCGAAAGTGATTTTGTTGCCGCTGACGGGAACCGACGGGGACCGTTCCGCTCAGACTGCCGCCCTCGCCTTGGCCAAGGCGTTTGATGCCCATCTGATCGGTCTGCATGTCCGGCGCGACGTGCGGCGCGACATCGCTGCCTATGCCTCCGCTGATATGGGCGCGACGTCGGGCCTCGATGCCATCATCGGCCGGATGGAGGACGATGCCACCTCGCGTGAAACAAAAGCGTCGGTTTCATGGGCCGACGCCTGTGCCAAAGCCGGGGTCCCGGCGGCGGAAATGCCCCGGGAGTCGAGCGGTCCCAGCTACGAATATGCCTCCGAAACCGGGGAAGAGTCGGATTGGGTGGCGGAGTATGGCCGGGCGGCGGATATGGTTGTTGTCGCGCGGGTAAAGGAAGCCGCGATGCTGGTTCTCGAATCGATCGAGGCCGCGCTTATGGACACCGGCAAGCCGGTGCTGATCGCTGCCTCCGACGCCCCGCCGGTGGTGGACGGCACCGTGGCGATCGCCTGGAAGAATACGCGCGAATCGGCTGGCGCGGTGGCTGCCGCCTTGCCGTTTGTCCGCCGTGCCAGGCGGGTCGTGGTGTTCACCGTCGAGGAACGCGACTCCGCCGATAACCCCGACACCTCCTACCGTCGCGTGGTGCGCGCGCTGCGCTGGCACAATGCCAACACCGAAGCGAAAATCCTGCCGCACGAGTCGCGCCACCCGGTCGAGGTACTTCGCGACGCGCTGACACGGGAGAGGTGCGACCTGCTCGTGATGGGGGGCTACGGGCATGGCCGGCTGCGGGAAGCGGTCTTCGGCGGGTTCACCCGAGCGGTGCTGGAGGGCGCGCCGGTGCCCGTGCTGATGGCACATTGAGGTATCGGCGGGACGCGGGGTGACATCCGGCCTTGCGCGGTGGTAGGGAGACGCGCTTAGCCGTCCAGGCCCCACGCCGCCCCGTCAGAGGAACCGACCTTGGTCCCCTATCCCCGCCTTGCTTGTCTTCCCGCCCTGATGCTGGCCCTGAGCCTGGGCGCCTGCAGCGTGTTCGAGCACAAGGAGCAGCTTCGCGGCAATCATATCGATCCAGACCAGATGAAGGAGCTGACGGTGGGCACAACCACCCGCGCCGACGTCACAGCGCTGATCGGATCGCCGACGCTGCATGCGAGTTTTGACGACAACACTTGGATCTACATCAGCGAGGTCACCCGTCCGCGGATCGGCGGCACCCAGGCGGTCGAGGATCAGCACGTGGTCGTGCTGAGCTTCGACGATAAGGGGGTGCTGCGGTCGATCCAAACCAAGAACCAGGACGATTCGATTCCCGTCGCCATGGTCGACCGGACGACGCCCTCCCCTGGTAGCGAAGCGTCGTTCCTCCAGCAGCTGCTTGGCAATGTCGGCCGGTTCAATGCCGGTGGTGTGGCCTCGCCGTCCGGCGGGTCGGCTGGCGGCGCACCGAAGCCGTTCTGATCCTCATCCCCATTCGCAACCGACAAGGGTCCGAAATCATGGACATTTCCCACGCCAGTTCGCTGTCGAAGGCCGACGCGCTTGCCCTGCGTTATGGCGAAGACAGCATCCCCGCCGCTGGTCCCTGGAACGATGCCATCGCGCTGTTGCTGTCGCACCGTTCGGTGCGCGGCTATCGGTCCGACGCGCTGCCCGAGGGAACGCTGGAAACGTTGATCGCTGCCGCGCAGTCGGCCGCTACGAGTTCCAACCTGCAGACCTGGTCGGTCGTCGCGGTGACTGATCCCGCGAAGAAGGCGGAAATCGCCAAACTGTCCAACAACCAGAAGCACATCGAACAGTGCCCGCTGTTCCTGGCCTGGATCGCCGATGTGTCCCGCAATGAGCGGCTCGGGGCCGAGGAGGGCGTCGAGCTCGAGGTCATGCCGTACCTCGAAACCTTCCTGGTGGCCGCCATCGATGCGGCGCTCGCCGCGCAGTGCGCGGTGACCGCGGCGGAATCCCTGGGGCTGTCGACGGTCTATATCGGAGCGATGCGCAACAATTCCCTGCGCGTGGCGGAGATCCTCGGCCTGCCACAAGGGGCGATGGGCGTGTTTGGGCTTTGCGTCGGCTATGCCGCACCGGGTGTGGCGAACGAGGTGAAGCCGCGCCTGCCCCAGGAAGCGATCCTCTTTCACAACACATATGGCAACCCCGACGAACCCAAGCTGCGCGCGGCCTATGACGCGAAGATGGCGGCGTTCTCGGCGCGCAACGAGATGACACAGGACACCTGGACCAAACGGGTCATCGGGCGGATGGGCAAGATCGCCGCGCTGAGCGGGCGGCATCTGCTGACGGACGCGCTGCACGCGATGGGCTTCCCGCTGAAATAGGGCGTGCCAGTGGTCGACCTCGCCGCACTATCGGCGCTGGTGCAGGTCGTCTTCGTCAACGTCGCGCTCTCCGCCGACAATGCGGTTGTGATCGGGATCGCGACGATCGGATTGCCCGCGCACCAGCGCAGCCGAGCGCTTTGGCTGGGCATTGGTTTCGCGACGGTGCTGCGGGTGGGATTCGCCGTCGTGGCGACATCGTTGCTGCAGGTGCTCGGGTTGCTGCTGGCTGGCGGCATTCTGCTGCTATGGGTGGCGTGGAAGCTCTGGCGCGAAATCGGTGGCCGTGGTGCTGTCGATCGCCGAGGCGACGCCGCGCCGAAAACACTGCGGCGGGCGCTCTGGCAGATTGTGGTCGCCGACGTGTCGATGTCGCTCGACAATGTTCTGGCGGTGGCGGCGGCGGCGCGGGAACATCCGCTCGTGCTACTGGTCGGCCTTGGAATTTCCGTTGTGTTGATGGCTGCCGCGTCGTCGCTCGTGGCGCGGCTGATCGAGCGGCACCGCTGGATCGCCTATATCGGGCTGGCGGTGATCGTTTACATCGCCGGCAACATGATCTGGCACGGCGCGCACGAGGTGAGCGCGGCAATGGGTGGCGCGGGGCGGTAACGCCATGCCGCTGGTCAGTATCGACCCCAGCAATCGACCATCGTGAGTGCGGCGCAGCGGCAATCGCCCACGGTACGGATTCCGTCAGCACGCCGACCAGCTGCGATCCACCGCTTGGGTCACAGCCTCGGCGGCAGATCGATCTCGGGTTTTTCAGCGGCCGGTTAGTGCAATGGATAGACGAAATCTGTCAGGGGTGCCGGGCTGTCCTCGCCTGCGGAACCGTTACCAGAAAGCGCTTTGCGAATTTCCTCCAATGCGGGCAAAAGCTTGGTCAATTGAGACTGGTTCCGTTCGGTCCAATAGGCCCCTAATTGATCGAGGAGCGCGGTTCCCTTGCAGCCGTCCCTATCCAGCACGCGGATGCCGCTAGATCGTGACGTTGGCGATTCCCAATAACTGTCTTTTGTCCTGTCGGGGCCAGCAGAGAAATAATGCACGTCCCGCCGGTCGTTCGAGCGCTTCAGCGGCAACAGATAGTCGGCATAAAACCTGGCCGCACCGTCAGTCGAGGTCATAGGATATTTTCCCCTCTTTTGCTCTGATTTCGGCGGACTGGTCCGCCTTGAAGGCAAGGAAAGGCCCTATCGCCAACAGATCGATACCGGTATTGATGAAGCAGCGCACTGCGTCGGCAGGTTCGCAGACGATTGGCTCGCCGCGTTGGTTGAACGATGTGTTGATCAGGACCGGGCAGCCGGTCAACGTATCGAATTGGGCGAGCAGCTGGTGGAAAGCGGGATTCCGTTCCGCATCCACGGTTTGCACCCGTGCGCTGTAATCGACATGGGTGATCGACGGCAGCGTCGAGCGCGGCTGGTTGAGCACCTTCATCATGTCGGAATCGCCGTTGCGGAAATTGCCCCAATCAACGGAATGGCGGAGGTTTTCGCGCACATCCGCTACGAGCAGCATATAGGGGCTTTCACGATCCAACTCGAAATATTCAGATACCCGGTCGGCCAGCACAACCGGGGCGAATGGCCGCCAGCTTTCGCGATATTTGATACGAAGATTGATGTGCGTTTGCCCATCCGGCCGGCGCGGATCGGCGATGATGGAACGATTGCCCAATGCCCGTGGGCCGAACTCCATGCGTCCATCGAAGCGGCCGACGATGAGTCCATCCACCAGTGCGCGTGCCACGCGCTCCACGTGCTCGGTTGTGTTTGCCGGTCGGTGATAGAGCACGCCTGCGGCTTGGAGTGCTTGCTCGATCTCCTCGGGCGAATATTCGGGCCCGAGGAGACTGCCTTTCTGGCCATCGCGCCGTCCGTCAGCCTGTCGCGGTTCGTTCCAGGCTGTGTGGGCGACGTGCAGCGCCGCTCCCAAAGCGCCCCCCGCGTCCCCGGCGGCGGGTTGAATCCAGATGCCTTTCATTTCCGATAGATTTTTCAATAGCTTGCCGTTGGTGACGCAATTCAGCGCCACGCCACCAGCTAGGCAAAGGTTGTGGCTGCCGGTGATTTTCAGGGCTTGGCGTGCAATCCGAAGTACGACCTCGTCGATGATCGCCTGGCAGGACGCGGCGATATCCATGTACTCGATCGTCAACATGCTTTCGGGTTCGCGTCGCGGGCACCCCATCAGTCGTTCGAATGCCTCGTTCGTCATCTTGTCGGAGGTCATGAAGCCGAAATATTCGGTGTTCAACCGGAGCGATCCATCGTCGCGTAAGTCGATCAGATGGTCCAAGGCCCGCTGCACGTAACGCGGCTGCCCATAAGGCGCGAGACCCATCAGCTTGTATTCCCCGGAATTTACTCGGAGTCCGCAATGATGCGTAAATGCGCTGAACAGCAATCCCAGCGAATGCGGATATGAAATCTGCGACAGCGAAAGAATTCGGTTGTCCTGTCCGTGCGCGATGGTGCTGGAGGCCCATTCTCCGATGCCGTCGATCACCACGATCGCTGCATCGGCATAAGGTGAGGGGTAGAATGCGGATGCCGCGTGCGACATATGGTGATCCACCAAAAACACCGCTGCGCCCTGTTCTGCCAACCTGGCGGGAAGCGCCAATTTCTGTCCGAGTTGCGAGGCAGCCGCCATCGGCCATATTGTTTCGGTTCCCGGGGCAGATTCGATTGCGTTTTTCAGGACGCGATCAAATGACAGAACGGTGTCTTCGTAAAACGCGTACGCACCGACCGCGTCCCTTCCGCCGGCCTGAGCGAGACAGTAGTCTAACGCCAGACGCGGGAAGCGCGGATCGTGTTTGGTCCGGCTGAATCGTTCTTCCTGCGCCGCCGCCAAAATGTCGTTGCCGCGCACCGCGGCCGCGGCGGAGTCATGATACAAACCCGATATACCGATGACCGTCTTCATTGATTTGGCCGATCTCGATCGGTGGTATTTTGTTGCGTTATATACTCGTACATTCTTTCGGCGTAAATCCGATGCGCCTTGGCATTGGCATGTCCATCGTCCGGTAGGCTCTGATATTCCTCTCCATGAACGCTGGCATTCAGCCAGGGGATGGCGGCTTCGGCAAGCCAATTCCTCATGAGCGGAGAGGGAACCTCCCAAAGCGAGGTAACAAAGAAATGTCCGCCGTTGCCGGTTACGATCTCATGTGCGCGCCTGAACAGGTGAAAGCATATCAATTCGCGATAATAGACATCGGTCTCGAAGTCTGCGACATTGAGAGTCAACAGTTCTGGGCGTTTCGCCGGGATGGGATTGACGACAAGCAGGCCGCTGGGATCGAGGGAGGCGCGCGGATAAACTTCCACCGGGGAGTCGTGCGGGATGGAGTATTGAATCTGCTTCAGGTGCGACACATCGGCGATGTTGCGTCGAAGATGGTCTCCGATCCAGCCGAATGTCACGAAATCCGCGGTTTCCCAGCGGCTATTGCGTTCCAGTTGGATCAGGTTTTGGGTCTGGCCGTATCCGGGAACGCCGTAATTTTCGATGCGCCAGTCTGGCAGCAAAGATTGCAATACCGAACAACAGGTCTCCTCGGCGGCAATGGACCAGCCGTAGATTGTCGAACATCCATAGATCGCGACCGTCTTTTGACCCACGGACGGCTGGCCGGCGACGGGGCGGCTCCCTTCTGGGCCGGTATTCATGACGAGGTCGCGCCCAAGAATAGTCAGTGGACGGGCACCATTCGGCCGCAACCGCCACCCGAGGGTTGGGTCCGCCTCGACGAAGGACGCAGCAAGGCCGGTCCTATTGGATTGCGGCGGTATCCTGATGGCTGTTCCGGATTTAAGCCGATGCCCGGTGATTTCAGCGGCTGCATCCACTGTATTTAAAATTGTCGCCCGTTGCCGATCCGTCAAAGGTGCCCGAGCGACAAAGCCGCGGGCGATCGTGTCGTAGAACAACAAGTCCGGCACGTTGATGGCGCAAAGCTGCGCGAACAAATCCGCGGGGAATGTCTCCTGCCACTCGCGTAATTGTTCGAGGAGTAAATTGGCGGTCTCGAACGAAAGACTGACGGCCTCGCGGGGAACGGCGCCAGTATTCAGGATTTCCGTGAAAGCGATGGGGAGCGAGGCGTGCGGAAAATCGGCCAGCAAAGCCCGCGATTCCGCCAGAAGCGTCTCGGCCGCGGGCACTGCGCTATCCGGATCGACATCGCACTTGCCGCCCGCCAGGATACCGAGGTGAAAATTCGCCAGCGGATACAGTATCTGTTGCTTATCGATTACGTCCGAGACGAAGCGGACGGTGTCGATTCGTGGCGCGGTCTCGTCACTCTCCGTCGAGGCAACGACGTAGCCCGCAGCCTGCGCCCAATTCCTGTAGCGGTGAAGTGTCTGGGCGATCGGATGAGCAACCGGCACCAACGATCGAAACCGGATGTCGCCAATGGGACCACGCAGCGGCTGCCCGGCCTCGCACCACAAAACGTTTCGATCTTGCGACGCCACGATCGCCCGAACCATGTCGCTCGCGGTGGCTGGCGCGTTCAGCGTACCCGTCGTCAGCGTCGCATAACCTTCCTCGCCCAGCAGAATATTCAAATGATGCCGAAGCGCAAATATGTGCGGATGCAGATCGTGAACGACGAGCACGTTTCGTAACATCAGCGCTTCCTCAGTGCCTAAGTCAGCTTCCCATGACAGTGTTTGTACTGCCACGCTGACTGGTTAGCGTGTTGTTTTTGCATGCGAATTTCCACCCTAAATCGCCGCGCCTAGGGTTTGCCTAGAAATGGCTAGTGGCAGTATTATGCCACGACCTCGCGCATCCAGTCACGCACC
>CAIRCM010000108.1 GCA_903877125.1 uncultured Acetobacteraceae bacterium
CCCACCATCTTGGTGCCGTAAGCGATCGCCTGTTCGGAATGGTAGGTGCCCTGCAGGCCGGTGAAGCCCTGGCAGATCACCTTGGTGTTGGCATCGACGAGAATGGCCATGTCAGGCGGCTTCCTTCACGGCGGCGACGATTTTCCGGGCGGCATCTTCAAGGCTGTCGGCCGGGATGATCGGCATGTTTGACTTTGCCATGATCTCCCGCCCTTGCGCGACGTTGGTGCCCTCCAGCCGGACGACCAATGGCACGGACAGTTGCAGTTCCCGAGCAGCCGCGACCACGCCTTCGGCGATCACGTCGCAGCGCATGATGCCGCCGAATATGTTGACCAGAATGCCTTCGACATTGGCATCCGACAGAATGATCTTGAACGCCGCCGTGACGCGTTCCTTGGTGGCTCCGCCGCCGACGTCAAGGAAGTTCGCCGGCGCCATGCCGTAGAGCTTGATGATGTCCATCGTGGCCATCGCCAGACCGGCGCCGTTCACCATGCAGCCGATATTGCCGTCCAGCGCCACGTAATTGAGGCTGTATTTGGCAGCCTCCAATTCCTTGGGATCTTCCTCGGCCTCGTCGCGGAGTTTTTCCAGCGCCTCGTGCCGGAACAGGGCGTTGTCGTCGAAGCCGATCTTCGCATCCAGCGCGATGACATCGCCCGCACCGGTCACCACCAGCGGGTTGATCTCCACGATGGAGCAGTCGAGTTCGATGAAAGCCTGATAAAGCGAGGCGACCAGCCTGCCGAAGGCGCTTGCGGTCTTGCCGGTCAGGCCCAGACCGCCCGCCAGCCGGCGCCCATGAAAGGCCGACAAACCCATCGCCGGATCGATCGCCACCCGCTGGATCTTGTCCGGATGCTGGGCGGCAACGGTTTCGATATCCATCCCGCCTTCGGTCGAGGCAACGATCGTGACCCGCCCCGTCGCTCGGTCGACCAGCAGCGACAGATAAAGCTCGCGGGCGATGTCGCAGCCCGCTTCGACGTAAACGCGACGGACAACGCGACCGGCGGCGCCTGTCTGCTTTGTCACGAGCGTGTGGCCGATCATCGCATCGGCGGCCGCTTTGACGTCCGCCAGCGATTTCACCACCCGCACGCCGCCCTTGCCGTCGGGGTCATCGGCAAAGCGACCCGCCCCGCGTCCACCCGCATGGATCTGCGACTTCACCACGAATACCGGGCCTGGGAGCTTGCCAGCGGCCTGTTCGGCCTCCTCCGCTGTCCAGGCGACGTGGCCGTCGGGGACGGCCACGCCATAGCGTTTCAGGAGTTCCTTGGCCTGGTATTCATGGATGTTCATGACCCTACCTCAGCCGATGAGCGATTTGGCGGCCTCGACCAGTTCCTTCACAGCCCCGCAGGACTTTTCGAAAGCCGCCTTCTCGGCGTCGTTCAGGTGGATCTCGACGATCCGCTCCACCCCGCCGGCACCGATCACCACGGGCACGCCGACATAGAGCTCGTTCATGCCATACTCGCCGGTCAGCCAGGCCGCGCAAGGCAGGACGCGCTTCTTGTCCTTCAGATAGGCTTCGGCCATCGAAATCGCGGACGCCGCCGGCGCGTAGAACGCACTGCCGCGTTCCAGCAGCTTCACGATTTCGCCACCGCCATTGGCGGTGCGGGCGATGATCGCGTCCAACTTCTCCTGCGTCGTCCAGCCCATCTTGATCAGATCGGGGACCGGGATGCCGGCAACGGTGGAGTAGCGGGGCAGGGGGACCATCGTATCGCCATGGCCACCCAGCACGAAGGCGGTGACATCCTGCACCGACACGCCGAATTCCTGCGCCAGGAACAGCTGGAAGCGCGAGCTGTCCAGCACGCCCGCCATGCCCACGACCTTGTTGGCCGGCAGGCCGGATTTCTCCTTCATCACCCAAACCATCGCGTCCAGCGGGTTGGTGATGCAGATAACGAATGCGTCAGGGCAATGCGTCTTGATGCCCTCGGCCACTTCGGCGATCACCCCGGCGTTCTTGCCGATCAGATCGTCGCGCGACATGCCGGGCATACGCGGGAACCCGGCGGTGACGATCACCACGTCGGATCCGGCGATCGCGCTGTAATCCTTGGTCCCCGACATGTTGGAATCAAAACCGTCGACCGGGCCGGACTGCATGATGTCCAACGCCTTGCCGGCGGCGACTCCGGGAAACACGTCGAACATAACGACGTCGCCCAATTCCTTCAGGCCGATCAAATGGGCGAGCGTGCCGCCAATATTGCCGGCCCCGACGAGGGCGATCTTGTTGCGGGCCATTGTTCGGATCCTTCCTGCGCTTTGAAAATCGCCGTCTCCCTAGCGCACCGGCCCCGATCTCACAAGACGGTGCAGTGCAACATGGCCGGGTATTCCCCGCCAGAGCACCCACCAGCGCATCATGCCAAAGCGCCCGCGTTCCAATTGGGCGCGGGCGCTTTCCGGTCCCGGCGCCGTTCAGCCGTCGGCCGATCCGCCCAAGGTCACGCCGACGAAGGCCGGAGAGCCATGTCGCAGGATACGCAGCGCCAGTGAATGGTTTCGGCCCCCCGCCGCGCCGCGGATCGCGCGAACCGCTTCCGCCGGTGAGCCGACCAGCTGGCGGTCGACCGAAACGATCACGTCGCCCGGCGCCAGACCGGCATTGTCCGCCGGCGAACCCGGCTCCACGCTTCGGATCACCGCCCCGCCCATGCCATCCGGCACCGCCAGCCGATCCCGCAATTCGGGCGACAGCGGCGCAAGCGCCAGACCGATCCTCGGACCCGCCGCCGGACCCGATGGTTCGTTCGAAACCTGCCGATCGTCGGGCAACTGCACTACTTTTACGGTGACGTCGTGTGCCGTGCCGTCATGCAGCACGGAGAGGCGGACGTCCTGGCCAGGCGGCACGTTCGCGATGTTCAGCGCCAACTCGCGCGGATCGGCGATCTTTTGCCCGTTCACCGACTGGATCACGTCCCCCGGCTCGAGACCCGCCGCCGCCGCCGGGCTTCCAGCTTTCACCCCGGCCAGCAATGCCCCGCCATTCTCCGGCAGGTTCAGCGCTTTAGCGGTCGCACCGGTCAGCGGCTGTGCCTCGACGCCGATATAGCCGCGCACGACCTCCCCGGATTTTTCCAACTGCGCCGCGATGGTGCGGATCAGATCGGACGGGATGGCGAACCCGATGCCCACCGAACCGCCGGTCGGCGAAAAAATCGCTGTGTTCATGCCGATGACCTTGCCATCCTGGGTAAACAGCGGCCCGCCCGAGTTGCCCTTGTTGATCGGCGCATCGACCTGAATAAACTGGTCGTACGGTCCCGACCCGATGTTGCGACCGAGGGCGGAGACGATGCCGGCCGTCACAGTCCCTCCCAGACCGAACGGGTTGCCCATCGCGACGACCCACTCGCCTGGTTTCACGTCGCGCGACTGGCCCAACTCTATATAAGGCAAGGGATGGCCGGCGCTGACCTTCAGCACCGCGATGTCCGTCCGTTCGTCGCGCCCCACGACCTTCGCCACCAGCTCGGTTCCGTCATCGAGGGTCACGGTCACCTTCGTCGCGTCCTTCACGACATGGTTGTTGGTCACGATCGTGCCGTTGGCATCGATGATGAAGCCCGATCCGCGTGCCTCCCCGTTCGGATGCCGACCCCCGCCATGCTCGGGTGGCAGCATGCGACCGAAGGGCGAGGGCATTTGGTCCCCATCCGGCCCGTCCATTTCCATCGAAGCCGGGGTTGCTCGGAAGAGTGTGGTGATGGACACGACCGCCGGTTTGACCTGGGTCACCAGGGCGGAGAAATCGGGCAGGGCGTGCGGCGCCAAGGTAGCAGCGGGCGGGTTGACCGGCGGGGGCGGCTGATCGGCCGCGCGCACCGCGGTGAAGCCGCCCAAAGCCGTCCCGGCGAGCAGAGCGGCAACCAGCGTCGTGCGGCGGAAAACTGTATTCATTGTCGGACTCCGAGCGAGGATTCGTCTTCGGAGAGAGTGGGGTACGTCAGGTGAACGTTCTCCCCTCGGGATGGTTAAACGGGTGTCATGTGGGTTACACATTGGTCACGCGCCGGTAAGGGAAGACGATCGAGGTTCGCTGGGCGCGCGGTTTCCGACCAAAACGTTTGCCTAGCCGATAGGGCACCGGCTATAAAATGGAAGCCAGCGTGCGGGCCGGATTAGCACAGCGGTAGTGCAGCGGTTTTGTAAACCGAAGGCCGGGGGTTCGATCCCCTCATCCGGCACCATGCCGCGAAGCTCGCGGCACGCGATACACCCTTCTCAACCACACCAACACGGCCTGAACGGCCTGCTTGCTACGCCATGCGCACCTGCGCCGTCAGGATATGTAATTTTATCGACTTTAGTCTTATTTTTTGTTTACACCGCCCTGCGAAAGCGCTACACCCGTCCTAGCAAGGTCACCCCAGACAATCTTGCTGCCGGTCCCGACGGGCGTATCCCCAGCCCGTCGGCCGGCTTCGAAATTGGACAAAAAACTGATCCGATCGAAACGCCGGAACCGCCGAAAACCGGCGGCTCCGGTTGCATTTCCCGCGAATGTTCGAAAGAGCACATCTTCCCTCATGGGGGCAGGAACCCGATCGAGGGATTCTGACCGGACAGGTCGTCAGGCGCCTAGGGCTCGACAATTTCTCGTGGCCGGATCGTGAGCCGCCGTGGTTGACCGCCTTGCCAACCCGTCCCTGAGTGGCAGGTTGCCGTGAACGCGCGGCGGTTAAGCGAAAAACCCGCTACTCCGAACATGGGCTTTCCGCCACCTGTCCGCCGCATGAACGCCGCCTCCGCCACCACCCGTCTGATCGCCATGCTCGCCCTTGGCGTTTTCGCCGGCACGCTGCAAACCCGCATCACGGATCCCATCGTCGCCGTCCTTGCCCAGGACTTCGGCACAACCACCGCCCGCGTTGCCCTGATCGCCAGCGCCTACGCGCTGCCCTTCGCGCTGATACAACCGATACTGGGACCTGTGGGCGATGCCATGGGCAAGCGGCGCGTGATAACGGCTGCGCTTTCAGTCCTGACGATCATGCTGATCGCCTCCGCTTTCGTGCCGAACCTGGACACGCTCCTGGTGGTCCGGGCACTCGCAGGGTTGGCCGCCGGCGGTGTCATGCCCCTGACCATCGCCATGGTCGGCGACGCTGTCCCGGTCCAGCAGCGTCAGGTCGCCTTGTCCCGTCTGCTCGCGGTTGTCATCACCGGTCAAATCGCCGGCGGCAGCATGTCGGGTTTGCTGGAGCCTTACCTGGGCTGGCGCGGCGTCATGCTCGCGGCCAGCGTGCTCCCCATGATCGCCGTCGCCGGCCTGCTGCTGGGCGGCCGCGCGTTGCCGTCTGAGCCTCACGCCCGGTTCGATCCGTTGCAGGCGGTGGAACGTTATCGTCAGCTGATGCGCATGCCGGCCGCCCGCGTGCTGTATATTTCCGTCGCGGTGGAGGGCGGCTGCATCTTCGGTGTCTTCCCCTATTTCGCGCCGATGCTCCGCGACAGCGCCCTGGGTTCGACCGCCGAGGCCGGAATGACCGTCGCAGCCTTCGGCGTCGGCGGCCTGATCTACGCCGCGATCGCCAAGGTGTTGCTGCATCGCATCGGTCCCGAACGGCTGGTGCGGTTGGGTGGGGCATTGTGCCTTCTGGCGGAACTGGGCTTCGCCCTGGCCCCCACTGCCTGGACCTTCATGCTGGCCGGTTTGCTCCTCGGGGCCGGCATGTACATGATCCACAACTTCATCCAGACCCGAGTGACTGAACTGGCACCACACGCGCGCGGATCGGCCGTGGCCCTGCACGCCTTCCATTTCTACGGCGGCCAAACGATCGGACCGGTGGTGATCGGCCTGATGTTGCGACATTTGGGGGAGGCGCCCGCATTGGCCGTGTCGGGGCTGTCCTTGCTGGCCCTGGCGGTTTGGCTGGGACGCTCGGCACGCGTTTGACGGGATCGGCCGGTCCAGACGCTGCATTCATTGGGACAACTGGCGGAGAGGCAGGGATTCGAACCCTGGGTACCCATAGGGTACAACGGTTTTCGAGACCGCCCCAATCGACCGCTCTGGCACCTCTCCGCGGGTCGCGGGCTTATAGTCGTCGTCGCCGCGCACCGCAACCAACTTTCGGACAGCCTGCCGCGTTGTTATGGTAGCCGACAAAACCGGAGGAACCAGAATGTCCGCGCTGACCGTTCGCGAACTGCATCCCGCTTTGGGCGTCGAGATCACTGGTCTCGATCTGCGCCAACCGCCCGATCCCGCCACGATGCGCCAGTTGCACGATCTGTGGATGCGTCACCTCGTGCTGGTCTATCCAAGTCAGGATATCGACGACGCGCAGCATATCGCGTTCTCCCGTTGCTTCGGTGGGTTGGAGGTGCACCACCAGGCGATAATTCGTTCGCGCTTCCTGCCCGAGATTTTCCGCGTCTCCAACGTCAACGACGACGGCGTGCTGATGCCACCTGATCATCCGACGGTGCGTCAGGTGGCATTGGCGCAGTTCTGGCACACCGACAGCAGTTTCCGGACCCAACCGAGCATCGGCTCGATCCTGCATGGGGTGGAGATCAGCCGGACGGGCGGGGAGACCCATTTCACCAACATGTACGCGGTTTACGAGGCGCTGCCGGCCTCGCTGAAGAACCAACTGCGCGGCCGCCGAGCACTGCACGACTTCGGTCATCTGCATAAGCTCGCGAACCTCAAGCCCCTGACCTCGGAGGAACGTGCTGCGATGCCGCCGGTCTGGCAGCCGATGGAACGGGTGCATCCGGTAACAAAACGGATATCCCTCTACATCAGCCCAATCTACAACGACGAGATCGAAGGCATGCAGCAAGCCGAGGCACGCCAACTGCTGAGCGACCTCCAGGCATTCGCCGCGGAACCCCGCTTCATCTACCCGCACCGCTGGGAGCCGCATGACATCGTGCAGTGGGACAATCGCTGCACCATGCATCAGGTCACACCGTTCGATCCCGGCGAACGGCGGGTGATGCACCGCACGACCATCGCGGGAACCGAGCCGGTTCTCGCCGCCGCGGCGTAGTGCTAACCCTGCAAGACCAGTACCGACCGAGGCCCACACCATGTCCAACCATTACGACCTGATCATCCGCAATGGGCACTGCGTGCTGCCCTGGGGAATCCAGCCCGCCGATGTCGGCGTGCGGAACGGGCGCACCCATGCGATCGGCGTCGCGTCGGATGCAACAGCGGACACCGTCTTCGATGCCAAGGGTTTACACATTCTGCCCGGTCTCATCGACCCGCACGTGCATTTCCGGGATCCAGGCGATCCCTCAGTCGAGAGCATTCCGACCGGATCGAAAGGTGCCATCCTCGGCGGGCTGACCGCCGTGTTCGACATGCCCAACACCGATCCCTCGATGGTCGATGCCGCCGGCATGGCCTGGAAGCGCGAGTATGTGGAACAGGTCGCCTGGTGCGATATGGGCATTTATGTCGGCGGCACCAAGACCAACATTCCCGAACTCGGCGACCTCGAACTGACCTGCGGCTGCTGCGGGATCAAGATTTTCGCCGGCAGTTCCACCGGCAATCTGATGGTCGAGGATGACGAGAACCTGGAAAAGGTCATGCGCTCCGGCCGCCGCCGCATCGCCTTTCATTCCGAGGACGAATATCGTCTGCAAGCGCGCAAGGGCATGTTCAAGGTTGGCGATCCCTATTCCAAGCACATGGAATGGCGCGACGAGGAAGCGGCCTTTCTTGGCACCCGCCGCCTTATGGCGCTCGCCCGCAAAACGGGCCGCCCCGCGCATATCCTGCACGTCTCCACCGCGCAGGAGTTTCAGTATCTGCGCGACTACCGCGACCTCGTGACCTGCGAGGTGCTGGTCAATCACCTCACCCAGTTCGCGCCCGATTGCTACGAAAAGCTGGGTGGCTTCGCGGTGATGAATCCGCCAATCCGCGGTAACGAACACCGGGAGGCCACCTGGAAAGCGATCAACGACGGCATGGTCGATACCATTGGCTCCGACCACGCCCCGCACTCGCGCGAAAAGAAGATGCTGCCCTGGCCGACCTGCGCCTCGGGCCTGACCGGCGTGCAGACGCTGGTGCCGATCATGCTGAACCATGTGAACCAGGGGCGTCTCTCCCTCTCCCGCATGGCCGACCTCATGTCCGCCGGCCCCGCTCGGGTATACGGCGCGGTGAACAAGGGACGCTTGGCGGCGGGTTACGATGCCGATTTCACTATCGTCGACATGAAGAAGCAGCGCACGATCGAGGAATCCTGGATCGTCTCGCCATCCGGCTGGACGCCGTTCGACGGGATGGAGATCACGGGATGGCCGGTCGCCACCATCATTCGTGGTTCGGTGGTCATGCGCGACGACGAAGTGCAGGGCGAGCCGGTTGGAAAACTCGTGAAATTCCGGGGCTAGAAAATGATGATCTGCGACGCCCAAATCCACCTTTGGGCCAAGGGTACACCCTCGGCGCACCATCGGCAGGAACCGTTCTCCAAAGAACAGGCGCTGGCGCTGATGGATGAGGCCGGGGTGAACCGCGCCATGATCCATCCCGTGATGTGGGATCCGGATTCGAACGAGCTGGCGGTGGAAGCAGTACAGGCGCACCCCGACCGGTTCGCGATCATGGGCTGGTTCTACCTCGATCGGCCGGAGGGTAAGACCTTGATCGAAACCTGGGCGCAGCGGCCGGGGATGAAGGGCCTGCGATTCTACTTCAACGAGCCGCGCATGCAGTCCTGGCCGACCGATGGGACGATGGACTGGCTCTGGCCAGCCTGTGAGCGGCTGGGACTGCCGCTGTCTCTCGCCGCGGCGAATTTCCTGCCTGTCGTCGGGCAGATCGCCGAACGGCATCCGAACCTGAAGTTGATCGTCGATCACATGGGGGTTCCCCGCGCGACCGGAGGGGAGTCAGCATACCGCCATATGCCGCAACTCCTGGCCCTCGCGAAACATCCCAACATTGGCATCAAAGCCACCGGTCAAGCCGTGTGCTCTGCGGAGGAGTACCCTTTCCGTGACATTCATCCGCATCTGAAGGCTGTCTACGATGCCTTCGGACCGCGGCGGATGTTTTGGGGCACCGACATCACGCGACAGCATTGCAGCTGGAAACAATGCATCACGCTGTTCACGGAGGAACTGCCCTGGTTGAAAGGCGAAGACCTGGACCTTGTGATGGGGCGGGCCTACTGCGACTGGGTCGGCTGGAAATAGTACGG
>CAIRCM010000109.1 GCA_903877125.1 uncultured Acetobacteraceae bacterium
ATCCACGCCTAGCGCGGCAGGGACTTGCGAAAGGCGGGGATACCGGCAATCGCCCGCAAGACGGGTCGGCAGCCGCCACGAGTCAATCATTGCGCGGTCTGGTATAAGAGGATGCTCAGTAAGCTCGGCAAGATGTAAATTCGTTCCGTCTATGTGTGAACACGGAACGGTCAAGCCCGACCATGACCGCCGACGGGGAGGCCGCGACCAGCGGCACCGATGCGATCGAGTCCCCCCAACGCTAATCCGGGAGTTCCGGCACCTTCAGATAAACCCACACCAGATTCACCGCGAGCAACGTCGCCGTCACCGCGAACACGTAGTTGATCCCAAACGTCGCCGCGACCGATCCGCCCATCAGCGGCCCCAGCGTATTGCCCAGGAAATACGCCGACGACGTCATCCCATACACCAGCCCCCGCTGCGTCGGGTTCGCCAGCCGCCCCACCAGCGCGTTCGCCGCCGGCAGCACCCCGCCGACAAAAAGCCCCAGCCCGAACCGCTCGATCACGAACGCCGTGTAGCCAAGCGGCAGCGCCTGCGGAAACGAAAACAGCGCCGCCCCGCCCAGGCTCAGCATCAGCACTTTTCGGTACCCCAGCGTATCCCCACGCTTGCCCAAAAACGGCACCGCCAGCACCCCCGCCAATCCCGTCGCCGCGAACGCCAGCCCCGCCAGCGTCGCGATGTCGGGCCGCCCACCCAGCATTTGACGGACAAAAAGCGTGACCACCGGCCCAACCGCCTGGGTCGCGAACTGGCCCATCATCATCACCATGATCACCGGCAGCAGCCCGCCGGCCCGCAGCAGCGCCATCAGATTGCCGATCAGCCCGGTCTTGCGCGTCGATTCCGCCGGCGGCGTGAACCGCTCCGGCACCAGCAGCGTCAGGAAAAACGCCCCCAGACAGATCGTCCCGGCGGTGAAGAACGGCAGCCGGTAGCTGCCGGTCACGTCCGCGATCGCGCCCCCGATCAACGGCCCGATCAGCGAGCCCACAAGCTGCCCCGTGCTCATCCAACCCAGCGAATACCCCATCCGGTTGTCCGGCACCTGCGTCGCCACCATCACCACGGACGCCGAACTGAACCCCGCCAGCGCGCCCATCCCCGAACGCAGCGCCAGCATCTGCCACGGACCCTGGGCCAGCCCCATCAGCGTCGTGAAAATCGCGATCCCCAGCGTCGACCGCAGCACCATCAGCTTCCGCCCATAGCGATCCGAAAGGTTGCCCCAGAACGGGCCGGTGAAAATCGCCACGAACGACGTTGAAGCCTGGAGCACCCCCGCCCACATATCCAGCGCCGCGGGCGACACGACACCAAGGTCCGGCAGGAACAACGGCATCACCGGCTGCACGATGCTGAACGCAACGCTCATGGTGAACTGCACCGCCACCATCGTCCAAAGAGTGCGCCGCCAGGTGGGTGATTCGTCGGAAGGCTGGGTCATCGGTCCCAGCATTCGGCGCCTGCCGGCCGATGTCAAAAACAACGCATCTTTCCCAGTCCATCGCCCCGCGCTATGGGAGCGGAATCAAAGCATGAGGACGCTGAATGGAAGACGACCAGGAGCAGCAGCCGCCCGAGAGCCTGCTCCCTTATGCCGATTGGATCGAAGCCGCGCTGCGTCAGGTGGTGGTGCGCGCGATCGAACATGTCGGCGCCGAGGGGCTGCCTGGCGATCACCATTTCTATCTGACGTTCCGCACCGATCATCCCGGCGTGACCATCCCGCCGCATCTGCGCGCGCAATATCCGCGGGAAATGACGATCGTCCTGCAGCACCGGTTCTGGGATATGAAATACGTGCCGGACACCCAGGCGATCAATGTCGGCCTGTCCTTCGGCGGCGTTGGATCGACGCTGGTGATTCCGCTGGACGCGCTCACCGTCTTCGCCGATCCCTATGTCGGCCACGTCATGCGCTTCCACGCCAAAATGCCCGATGAACAACCCGCCGCCAGCGCGGCCGAGATCGCCGCGCCGGAGACGCCCGAGGAAGAAAAAACCGACGTCGCGCCGCAGGTCGTCAGCCTCGACGCATTCCGCCGCCGCTCGCCCCCCAAGAACTGACGTTAAGGACCCAGCGCATGAACGCCCCCGTCTCCGCCGCGGTTCAGCGGCCGTCCTCGTTCCTCTATTCGCCGATGTTCCCGCTTGGCGAGGACAACACGCCCTGGAAGAAGCTCGACATCGCCGGCGTCCGCACCGTCACCTGCGACGGCCAGACCGTGCTGCGGATCGCACCGGAAGCCCTGAGCGAACTCGCCGTCCGCGCCTTCCACGATGTCTCCCATCTGCTCCGCCCGGCCCATCTGGCATCCCTGCGCGCGATCCTCGACGACCCCGAGGCGAGCTCGAACGACCGATTCGTCGCGCTCGACCTGCTCAAAAACGCCAATATCGCCGCCGGCGGCGTGCTGCCGATGTGCCAGGACACCGGCACCGCCATCGTGTTCGGCAAGAAGGGCCAGCGCGTCTGGGTCGAGGGCGATGAGGAAGAGGCGCTGTCCTGGGGTGTCCACCGCACCTACACCGAAACCAACCTGCGCTATTCCCAGATGGCGCCGTTGAGCATGTTTAACGAGGTCAACACCGGCAACAACTTGCCGGTTCAGTTCGACATCATGGCCTCGCCCGGCAACCACCACGCCGACGAGTTCCATCTGATGTTCGTCGCCAAGGGCGGCGGATCGGCCAACAAGACCTTCCTGTTCCAGGAAACCCGCGCAATTCTGACGCCCGAACGCATCGGTAAATTCCTCGAAACGAAAATGAAGACGCTGGGGACCTCCGCCTGCCCGCCCTACCATCTGGCGATCGTGATCGGCGGCACCTCGGCCGAAATGACGTTGAAAACGGTGAAGCTGGCGTCGACGAAGTGGCTGGATACCCTGCCGACCGAGGGCTCCAAGGCCGGCCACGCCTTCCGCGATCTGGAGATGGAACGCCAGGTGCTGGAAATTTCCCGCAACATCGGCATCGGCGCGCAGTTCGGCGGCAAGTATTTCTGCCACGACGTCCGCGTGATCCGGTTGGCGCGGCATGGCGCGTCATTGCCGGTGGGGATCGGTGTGTCCTGCAGCGCCGACCGTCAGATCAAGGCGAAGATCACACCCGAAGGAATATTCCTCGAACAGCTCGAAACCGATCCGGCGCAGTATTTGCCCGAAACGACCGACGAGCATCTGCCGGACGATTCCGTGCACGTGAATCTGAACCAGCCGATGGCCGACATCCGCAAGCTGCTGTCGGGCTATCCGGTGAAAACCCGCGTGATGCTGAATGGCACGATGGTCGTCGCCCGCGATATCGCGCATGCGAAACTGAAGGAACGGCTGGATGCCGGCCAGGGCCTGCCGCAATACCTGAAGGATCATCCGGTGTACTACGCCGGCCCCGCGAAAACCCCGACCGGCATGGCCACCGGCAGCTTCGGCCCCACCACCGCCGGACGCATGGACAGCTATGTCGCCGAATTTCAGGCCGCTGGCGGCTCGTTGGTCATGCTGGCCAAGGGCAACCGCTCCAAAGCCGTCAAGGACGCCTGCCAGAAATTCGGCGGCTTCTACCTCGGCTCCGTCGGCGGCCCCGCCGCCCGCCTGGCACAGGACTGCATCCGCAAGGTCGAGGTGCTGGAATTCCCCGAACTCGGCATGGAAGCCGTCTGGCGGATCGAGGTCGAGAATTTCCCCGCCTTCATCGTGATGGACGACAAAGGCAACGATTTTTACGAGGGGCTGGATTAATCTGGCGCGCGTTGACGCCGCCTCTTGCAGCGGTGCCGATCCTACCGTCATCCCGGCGCATGCCGGTATCCATGCCTTTGTTTCAGCGAAGGAAGTTGAAGATGGCGGTGCTCGCCGCCATGAGTGCGTCCGTGAGGACGCTTTGTCAGCGTGGTGCAAGTCCGCGCTCGGGTTGTCGCAGCCCGGAAATCGAAAGTAACTGCGTCATCGTGAGGTGGGGTGGGGAGCAACTGGAGGTGAACCAGCAGTCCGTAGGGTGACAAACCTGTTTCGGCGGGATTACGCGGCGAGCCTGCTCATGGATGGCGAAGCCTGGAACAACGGCCGGCGCTAAGGCGACTG
>CAIRCM010000110.1 GCA_903877125.1 uncultured Acetobacteraceae bacterium
CGGGAAGGCGTCCTGTCGTGAGCCTAACATGAAGCCAGTCGGAAAGCCGGATGCGGGAAACCCGCACGTCCGGTTTGATGAGCGGGGGAGGGAAACGGGTTGCCTTGGCAATACCGCGCCCTTCCTCGACTCTACCGCGAATCGAATCGGGGACACCGGACGCCGGTCTTCAGATGGGAGGCCATGGCGGAACCGGATTCGATGCGCCTTCAGAAAGGGAGAATGTTGCCCACACTTTTGCCCCTCTTACGCCCGAAACGACATCAGTGCAGAATCCCTGCCGGCGCCCCAACCGCGCCCTGCCGCCGCGCCCCGAGGAGTTTCTCCGCCGCATCGCGCCGCCCGGACAGGACGTAAGCCCGCAGCAGTGTGAACTCCAGCAGATCGATCTGCGCGTTGCTCCCACCGATCCGCTCCCGCTCCGGCAACAGCGTCTCCAGCAGCGCAATGGCCCCGGGGTAGTCTTTCCGTTCGAACGCCGCGAACGCCCGTGCCGCGGTCGGGATCGTGCCACCAGCCGGATACCGACCTTCGGCCGTACGGCTTTCCATGATCCCGATCCGCCCCTCCAGCGCGTCGACATCCCCCATGACCGCCTCTGCCAGCGCGACGTGCCAATCCAGCAGGTTCAATCCCGGCTGCGGAAAACGCGCATGGGCAAAGTCGCGCAGCATGGCCCAGCGCGCCTCGTCCCGCTTATGCCCCGCCAGTTCGCTCCGCCACAGGAACGCCGCGCTGTCGAACATCTTGTTGGGGAGGGGCCCAGGATAATCCTCCGCACCGAAGCTTTCGCCGAACATGCGAAACCCTTCCTCGGCGTTGCCCCGGTGCAGTTCGAACAGCGCCAGATGCCAGCTCAGATGCCCGTACATCCCTCCAAACCGCGTATACCCCGGCAGCCAGGACCGGAGGAAGGCGATGCCTTCGTCGGCCTGCCCATCCTCGTAGCAGATGTGCGCAAAGGAGTGCGCAACGGACCCATTGTTCGGATTGGCGGCCAGCGAGCGCTCGACGATACGCCGTCCCTCCGCGTGACGCCCAGCTTCCGCCACCGCCATGCCGTAATGCGCGCCGAACCACCAGTCATCCCCGTAGGCCGGCGCCAACCGGTCCAAAAACGCCGCCAGTTCCCCAACCCGCCCCGCCCGCCCCGAAATGCCGATGAGCCCGAGCTGATTGGCGGTGGTGGCAAGGACCATCGCGTCGGTGGGCCAGCGTTCGGTGTGGGCGCAGACGGCGGCAAAGGCCTCCGCCGCCCGCCCCTCGATCAACGCTTGGAAGACCCCGATCTGGCTGATTCCGCGCGCGTCCGCCGGACACGCGGCCGCGGCCGCGATGGCCGCCCGTGCCTCGGGCAATTTCCCGCTCACCTGCAGCAACCGAGCACGCCCCGCATGCGCCAGCGCGAAGCTCGGATCGGCTTCGATCGCCCGGTCGAAGCCCGCGCCGGCGCCGGGATACAGCGTCAACAGCAGGTTGCAGGCCTCGTTATATGCCGCGCCAGCGGCGTCGGATGTGGTGTTGAGCGGCAGTCCGTAGCGATCGTTCGCCATGGGATGTTTCCTTATGCTTGCCTCTGTTGCCGTAGCGCGCTACCTGCCGCGCGCTCAAGGAGACCCCGACGATGGCCGTCAGAGATGTGAAGAAAGTCGTGCTCGCTTATTCCGGCGGGCTGGATACCAGCGTGATCCTGCGCTGGCTGCAAACCACCTACAAGTGTGAAGTGGTGACCTTCACCGCCGATCTCGGCCAGGGGGAGGAGCTTGAACCCGCGCGCAAAAAGGCCGAAATGGCAGGCGTGAAGGAAATCTTCATCGA
>CAIRCM010000111.1 GCA_903877125.1 uncultured Acetobacteraceae bacterium
CAGGCGAAACGCAGATTGCAGCCCCGTGCGGCGCGGGCGAGCAGGTACTCTTGCAGCGCGAGCGCGCGGAGCATGCCGCGCTGGACGCGAAGCCGGATGGTCGGGAGATCGTAGGTGCCGAAGAGGACGGCGGCGGTTGCGAATTCGGGGGCGTTGACGCGGGTGGCGACGGTCGCGGCGAAGTGGCGGGCGTGGGTGATGAGGGTGGCGAGGACGCGGAGAACAGCCCCGATGCGCCCAGGGATGGGGCGGGGTTTGGAGGTGGCCGGGGTGGGTGGGGCTGTCTGGGTCATTCGGTTTGATAGTAGCAGGATCATAGGAACAAATCAAGAACTTTTTTGGCGTAGGCCTAAATGGCCCCGGCGCGCCTGGGCGGGCGGGTCGCATTGGGACACCAGCGAATCGTCGATTCGAAGGTGACAAAAGATACCTTGCCATTTACCCTGTCTGGCCTGGAAACCATGGAAAAACGTGCGATGTCCGACGATTTCAGCGACAGCGGTCAAAACGGCGATAGCTATACCGAAACCACGACGGAAGGCTGGGGATCCCGTCTCGGCGGCAGCCTTATCGCCGCCCTGATCGGCCTGATCCTGATACCCATCGCGATCGTGCTGCTCTACTGGAACGAAGGACGAGCGGTGGAGGCGATCCGCGCGCTGGACCGGGGCGCGAGCGCGATCGTCGAGGTGGCCGCGACGCCAGCGGACCCCAAAGCTGAAGGTAAGCTCGTGCATCTGACCGGCACCATGCAGCCTGGCACGCCAGCGCGCGACCCGGTGTTCGGCGTCTCCGCCGACGGGTTGCTGCGGCTGTCGCGCAAGGTCGAGATGTTTCAGTGGGAAGAGCAGTCCAAGTCCGAATCGCGCGAAAATGTCGGCGGTTCGAAGACCACGACGACGACCTACAGCTACCACAAGGTATGGCTCGACCACCCGGTCGATTCCTCGCATTTTCACGTGCAGGGCAACCATCATAACCCGGCGATGCCGCAACAGTCGGCGACGTTCGATGCCGGCAATGTCGTGCTGGGGGCATACAAGGTGGACGCGCCGGTGCTTGGCCGTCTGACCGGTTTCAAGCCGCTGCCGGCCTCGGGCGATGCGCCCTCCGGCTACAGGGCGTCGGGCGACACCTTCTACCATGGCGACAATCCCACGCAGCCCGAGGTGGGCGACATCCGGGTCAGCTTTGCCGGTGTGCCATCGGGGATCGTGTCGGTGGCCGCCGCGTCGGCGGGTGGCGTTCTGACCGCCTGGCGAGACCGGAACGGTTACACCATCGCTTTGGCTGAACCGGGTTCAGTTGCCGCGGCAGCGATGTTCAAGGCGGAAAAGGCGGCGGAAAGCACGTTGACCTGGATCCTGCGCGGCGTCGGGTTCGTTGTGGTGCTTATCGGGTTCGTCTGCATCGGACGGCCGCTCAGCATGTTGTTCGCGATCCTGCCGTTCCTGGAATCGATTGTCGGGGCGGGGGTGTTTCTGGCCGCGATCACTCTATCGGTGCCGGTCACGCTGTTCACCATCGCGATTGCCTGGATTGTGCATCGGCCGGTGACCGGTCTGTTACTGCTGGTCGCAGCCGGCGGCGGCCTGTTCCTGCTCGGCCGTATCGGGCCCCGGCGCCGTCCGGCCGGGTTTATCGCGGGTCGGCGCTAAGTCGCACGCCCAGAGTCGCACGCCCAGAGTCGCACTCCCTGGGGCGGCAGCGCGGCCAGCAGGCTTTTCGCGGGCCGATTCAGCACCGGGTGAACCCAGTCGGGGGCCACGTCGAGCAAGGGCGCCAAAACGAACCCGCGCAAATGGGCCCGGGGATGCGGCAGGATCGGGTCCGGCCCCGCGCGCACCATGTCGCCGATCGCGACGATATCGAGGTCCAACGTGCGGGCGGCATTTGGTTCCGAGCGGACGCGGCCGAATGCGTTTTCGATGGCCTGGAGGGCGGCGAGCAATGCGGCGGGTTCGGGCGATCCGGTCAAACACGCCACGCCGTTGACATAGGGTGGCTGACCGGATGGCGGGACCGGGTCGGTTTCATACCAGCGGGACAGGCCCTTCAACGTCAGGCCGGGCATGGTGTCGAGCGCGATCGCCGCGCGCCGGCAGGTTTGCAGTGCCGGCGCACCGTCCGGACCCGGCAGATTTGCGCCGATCGCCACCAGAATCATGGTCTTGCCCCCGTCTTTCCGCTCCCTCGGCGGACCTGCTATATCGGCGCCGTTCCTGCGCCCGATTGCTTAAGGTGACCATCATGCATTTTCTGCCCAACGAGCGTGTCGCGCTCTTTATCGACGGGGCCAATCTTTATTCTGCGTCGCGTAACCTGGGGTTTGACGTGGATTATCGCAACCTGCTGGAATATTTCCGCAAGAGGTCGAATACCATCCGGGCCTATTACTATTCGGCGGTGCTGGAGACCGAGGAATACTCGCCTCTGAAACCGTTGACCGACTGGCTGGCCTATAACGGTTATGCCCTGGTGACCAAAGCGGCGAAGGAATTCACCGACGCGACCGGGCGACGGCGGGTCAAAGGCAACATGGATATCGAGATCGCAGTCGACATGCTGGAACTGGCGGACCGGATCGATCACGCGGTTTTGTTCAGCGGCGATTCCGATTTCCGCCGGCTGGTGGAGGCGGTGCAGCGCAAGGGCGTGCGGGTATCGGTGGTGTCGTCGATCCGGACCAGCCCGCCGATGGTGGCTGACGAGCTGCGCCGGCAGGCCGACCAGTTCATCGAATTGTCGGAGATCGCGCCGGAGTTCACCCGGCGCCAAACCGAGCCGCGTGCCCGGCCGACGGCTGGACGAATCACGCCGGCCGATCCGTTTGTCGATCCGCTGGATCAGGCGTAGTGCCTGCGGACGCACCGGGGCGCGATTGCGCGCTATGTCCTCGGCTGGTGGCGTATCGGGATGCCAATCGGGCGGCCAATCCCAGCTGGTTCAACGCGCCGGTGCCGAGTTTCGGGCTGCTGGAGGCTGGTTTGCTTGTGGTGGGGCTGGCACCGGGGGTGCGCGGGGCGAACCGCACGGGGCGCCCGTTCACCGGCGATTTCGCGGGCATGCTGCTGTATCGGACGCTGGTCAAATTTGGATTGGCGGAGGGTGACTATGGCGCCGATCCGTCGGATGGGCTGACGCTTCGCAATATCAGGGTCACCAACGCGGTGCGCTGCGTGCCGCCGGGGAATTTGCCGACGCCGGCGGAGATCGGTGCCTGCAACCCATTCCTGACGGCGGAATTGGCGGCGATGCCGCATGTGCGGGGTGTGCTGGCGCTGGGCGGCGTGTCGCACAAGGCCGTCCTGCGTGCGCGGGGGCTGCGTGCGAGCCATGTGCCGTTCCAGCACGGGGCGCTGCATGAGCTGCCGGGCGGATTGGCGATGGCCGACAGCTATCACGTTTCCCGGCTCAATACGAATACCGGACGTTTGACCACGGCGATGTTCGAGGCGGTGGTGGAACGGCTCATCGAACGGCTGGGGGCTTCGGCTTAGAGCTCGATAGGGTGGGCGAAGCGGGGGTCGGGGTAGTCGATCACGCTGACCTCCCCGGTTTCGGTTTCCAGAACGGCGCAGCTGAGCTGGCGGTTGTTGTTGTGATCGCGCGCATCGCCGGCCGAACCGGGATTGACGACCGTGACGCGGCCGATGCGGCGGACGACCTGTGCGTGAGTGTGGCCGTACATCACGAAATCGGCGTCCGCCTCGGCGAAGCGTTCCAGGTTCGCGCTGTGGGGATAGACGTATGTGCCGCGTGGCTCCCACGGGGTGGAGTGCACCATCAGGATGGATCGTCCCCCGAACGTGAGCGTCCGCCGGTATGGCTGATCGGCAAGCCATTGGAGCAGATCCGGGTCGATGCCGGGACGCTCGCGGGCTCGGCGGCCGGCTTCGGACAGGAACCCTTCCTCGTGATTGCCCTGGATGACGTGGGCGCCGCGCTGTTTGAGCAGGCCCACGACCTCGTTGGAGAATTTATATTCGAAAATCGCGTCGCCGAGACAGAGCAATTCATCGACGTCGCCCATCGCGGTCAGAGCCAGTTCGAGGCCTTGGATATTCGAGTGAATATCCGAAACGATACCGATTTGCATATGGTCAAATCCGAACCGGCAACGAGATATGGGACGGGTGATCCGGACCCATGTGGATGGTGTTGCGGGCGACGATCGGCGGCAGGCGGCGTTCGCTGAAGGGTTCGCCCGTGTTGGGATTGACGTCGAAGCGCGGGAAGTTGCTGCTGGCGATATCCAGACGGATGCAATGCCCGGCCTTGAACAGGATGCTGGTGGACCAGAGATCGATGGTGACTTCGACGATCTCCCCAGGGGTCAGCGGATGCTCGGTTTGCGCGTAGAGGCGGCGATAGGCCAGGCCCTGTTGGGTGAACTGGCGGAGCCTGGCACGGACGATTCCATCGGCCACATTCATTGCGTAACCATCTGGATAATCCGGGCTGGGTGGATAGAGATCGACCAGCTTGGCGGTAAAATCGGTATCGATGGCGCTGGAGGAAACATATAGCGTCACGACGATGGGGCCGGAGATTTCCGTGTCATTGGCCAAAGGCGGTGTAAAGAATGCTACGACATCGGGTCGTTCGACGAGCGGATGGGTATCCTTGCATTGCAGCAGCGTGGGGTCGCCGCGCTGATCTGCCGGGCCGGCACGCACGCTCTGCAGGCCGGAGCTGACATTGCCGCCGACCGTGGGAACCGGGTTGGCCGGATCGTGCGCGTAGCCGAGAGATCCGTGCGCCGGGCTCCCGGTGGTCAATTGACGATCTGGCGTCAGGTGGAAGGTCGTCGGGACGACATCGGCTGGCGGCCAACAGGCGAAGGTCTGCCACGATCCCGCGGCGCGCAGGTTCCCGGCGGCGGTTTTATGGCCGTCGGCTCCTTCGAGCCGGAACGCGTGGAACAGGTGCCCTTCCGGCAGGCCGCGGTCGTGACCTTTCACGTATTGATCGAACCATTGCAGGATCAGGCTTGGCACGTCCATCGGCAGGTTCGGGCCGAAATCGACGTCCCCGGCGATGGTGGACATATTGTAGACGGATGAGTGAAAGCCGCCGCCCATGATCATTTGCACCGGTGCGGTTTTGCCCTCGGCATAACCGGCATAGGCGTCGAGCATGCCGCCGAGGAATTCGTCGTACCAAGTGCCGATCAGCAGGATCGGAACATCGGCCGCGTTGCGATAGTCGAAACGATAGCCTTCCTGCTTCCAATAATCGTCGTACAACTCGTGCCGCTGCCATTCCTGGTACCAGGCGTCGTAGGTCGGCGCCAAGGCCATGACCGATTGCCCGTCGGCCAGGGGGGAGCGTTGCATCAGCTTGAAGGCTTCCTCGGTTTCCAGCGCTTTTTCGAAGGCCTGGCGTATGGCCGGATCGGCCTGCGCCTCCTTGCCCAAGGCGGCGAGGCCGAGGGCATAGTTGATATTGTGGGTCAGTTGGAACGCACCGCCGGACCAGGCGCCGTCTTCGTGATAGTCGCCGGCGCCGACGCGGATGACGGCGGCGGCGAGGCCGGGCGGATTGCGGCACAGGATCGCCTGGGCAGTGGAGGCGTAGTAGCTGGACCCGGTGACCGCGATTTTGCCGTTGCACCAAGTCTGCTTCATGATCCAGGCCATGGTGTCGACGCCGTCGTCGGCCTCCACGGGGTAGGAAATGAAGACGCCATCGGATTTATGCCGGCCGCGGCAATCCTGGGTGACGTAGACATAGCCCCGGCTGGCCCAGAAGGCGCCGTCGGGCGTGTTGGTCTGGTTGCGGGTTTTGAGATACGGCGTGCGTTCCAAGACTACCGGGAAGGGGCCGGGGAGCAGAGCGCCATCCGCGGCGGGCAAATAGACGTCGGTGGCCAGACGCGCGCCGTCGCGCATGGTGACCATGACATCGTGCAGCGTGGCGACGGCATTGGTGGCGGGAGAGCGAGACGGGCGAGCGATGTTCATGGTGCGTCAGCCTACCCGGTAGCGTGCGATCGCGTCGCGATTGAGCGTTACGCCGAGGCCTGGTGCGGTCGGCAGCCGCATGAAGCCCGCGCCATCATAATCGAAGGGTTCGTTCAGCAGTTCGGTGCGCAAGGCATGCGGGGTCTGGTCCCACTCGATCATCAGCGCGTTCGGGATCGATGCGGCGAAATGCAGGGCTGAGACGAACAGCAGCGCGCTGGAAAAGCAGTGGGGCGACAGCATCATGTTGTGCGCATGGGCGAAGGCGGCGATGCGGCGGCATTCGGAGAATCCGCCCGACCAGACAAGATCGGGCTGGGCGATGTCGATGGCCTTGCGGGATATCAGCTCCCGGTAGCCATAGAGTCCGATTTCCGTTTCGTAGCCGGCGATGGCGGCCGGCAGGGCAGCGGCGACTTCGGCGCTGCCTTCGATGTCGTCGGTTGCAACCGGTTCCTCGATCCAAAAGACGTCGTATTTTTCCAACTGGCGACCGATTTTGATCGCGGTTTCCGGGCTCCAGACGCAATTGGCGTCGACCATCAGGCGGCGGTTGGGGCCGAGTGCTTCGCGAACCGTGGCGACGCGTTGGAGGTCTTCTTCAGGCGTTACCATGCAAAGTTCGGGCTGGTTCAGCAGCTGGCGAAAATTCGTTCCGGTAAAATCATATCGCCCGATCTTCATCTTCATGGCGCGGAAGCCGCGGGCAACATAGGATTCCGTTTCGGCTTTGAGTTCGGCCAGACCCTTGCCACGCTGATAGAAGCCGCCGCTGGCGTAGACCTCCACCTTATCCGACCAGGCGCCGAACAGTTTGTAGAGCGGCAGGTTGGCGGATTTGCCGACGATGTCCCACAGCGCGATATCGAGGCCGGACATCGCATGCATGACGATCCCCTTCCGCCCATGCTGACGCGTACGGGAAAACATCGTCTGCCAGAGCCGTTCGATCATGAGTGGGTCCTGGCCCATCAGCAATGGCTTCAGCTCGTGCTCGATCACCGTGGCGGTGCTGATCAGCGGGCCGCCGGCCGCACCGGCCTCGCCGATGCCGATCAGGCCGGTATCCGTTTCGATTTCGACGATCAAGGCACTGCGGGAGGCGCTGACAGTGCCCGCGCTCATGCACGGATTGGTCGCGTTCCAGGTCAGCGGGATGGTGCGGACATCGACGATTTTCATGGCACGAGCCTTAATTCGTTACGGTAAACCGTTGCACCGCGTCCCGATCCAGTTCCAGCCCGAACCCGGGGCCCGGCGGCACGACCATATCGGGCCCATCCATCGCGGGCATCGCTTTCAGCAGTTGAGCGGAACGGGGCACGTACTCGACGATTTGGGCGTTGGGGACGGCGGTCAGCAGATGAATGTGGATTTCCGGCAGGACGTGGCCGCCGACCAGTGCGCCGAAGCCTTGCGCCAAGGAGGCGACATGGCGCCAAGGGGTCACGCCGCCGATTCGGCCGAGGTCGATGAGGGCGATGCCGCAGCCGCGTGCTTCCAGCAGACGGCGATAGGCATCGATGTCGTAGAGATGCTCGCCGGTCGCGACCAACGTATCCAAAGCGGCCGTGATACGGCCCATGCCGATGTTGTCGGTGTGCTTGATCGGATCCTCCAGCCAGGAGATTCCGGCTTCCTGAAGGGCGCGTCCGGTGCGCATGGCGCGGTCCAGCGTCCAGGTTTCCGTGGCATCGACCATAATGGCGACATCCGGCCCGACGGCGTCGCGCACCGCCTGCACGCGGGCGACTTCGCCCGAAGGATGTTTTTCGTTCCCGACCCGCAGTTTCATCGCCCGGAAGCCTTGCGCGTAGGCTTTACGCGCGGAGACGGCGAGGTCTTCGAGCGACAGGGAATACCAGAACCCGTCGCTGGCATAGGCGGGCAAGCGGTTGCGAAATCCGCCCAGCAGTTTCGACACCGGCTGGCCCAATGATTTGCCGGCGGCATCCCAGATCGCGATGTCGATCGGGCAGATCGCGTAATTCATCAGCCCGCCCGGTCCCACCCAGTCGCCGGCCGCGACCATGCGGTGCCAAGCGGCCTCGGCTTCCAGCACGTTCATGCCAACGACAAGTCGTGCAAGTTCATGTGCGGCGGAGGCGACCGCTCGGACGAACATCTCCCGCAGCGCGACGATATATCCGAAGCCGCGCACGCCGTCGGTGGTGGTGACCTCGGCCATGACGTGCCAGTTGGCGTCGACCGGCCGACCCGCGGCCGTGTAGGGATTGTCCAGCGCGACCCGGAGGACGCTGACGTCGACGGACGCGATTTTCATGGTTCGCCCCCCCGGGGATCAGCCCCCTCCCCCCAGGGAGAGAGGGCTGTTCTGGTTCAGCCTTTGAAGTGCGGCATCACGTCCTTGGCGAACCATTCCAACTGTTCCAACGCCATGGCGCCGGGCAGGCTCATGGGCTGGTTCACGGTGACGCGCTGCAGACCGGGCAGGCGTTGTTCCAGTTTCTTCAGATCCTCGATGATGTCGTCGGGAGAACCGGTCAGGAACCCGCCGTTGCGCACGGCGTCGTCGAGCGTCGGCAGTTTGGCGGTGACGGCGGTCTTGGGATCGCGCATCGCAACGACCTGCTCGTCGCTCAGGGCACGGGCGAGGCGCAGTTCGCCGAACATTTTCATGTTTTCTTCGTAGTATTTATGCGCCTCGCGGATGCCTTCCTCCCGGTTTTTGGCGATGTGAAACTGGAAGCCGATGGCCATGCGCTCACCGGGGATCAGGTCGATTCCCTTGACCTTCTTGTGGGCGGCAATCCAGTCGTTGACCAGTTTCTGGACGATGCCGCCTTCGGCCGAACCGCCGCCGACCATGCCCTGGATGCCGTGCTTTGCCATGAATTCCAGCGCGCGCATCGATCCGCCCTGAATCGGCTGCCAGCATTCCACCGGCAGTTTTTGCGGGCGCGGTACCAAGGTGAGTTCCTTCAGTGTGTAGCCGCGGTAGGGAACCTCCGGCGGGCAGGTGAAGTATTTGCCCTGGTGGGAGAATCGCTCGTTGTTGAAGGCCTTGAAGATCAGTTCGACGCCTTCTTCGAACATCTCACGGTTTGCGGCCTGATCGATGAGCGGGGAGCCGAAGGTTTCGACCTCGCGCGTGTGGTAGCCGCGGCCGACACCGAAGATCACCCGGCCTTTGGAGTAGAAATCGGCGACGGCGTAGTCCTCGGCCAGACGCAGCGGGTGCCACATGGGCACGATGTTGAAGCCGGTGCCGATTTTCAGCCGTTCGGTGCAATGCACAAGGTGCATCGCGATCAGAATGATATTCGGCAGCGTTTCGGTGCCTTCGGGCTGGAAGTGGTGTTCCGCCATCCACAGGGCGCCATAGCCGAGCTTGTCCATCAGGCGGGCCTGGGCTTCGGCTTTGGAAAGGCCGGTGAGGAGTTGCTCGTTGGTGTATCGGCGGTCGTTGATGGGGGTGCCGGCGTAGCCGACGTTTTCCATATCGACGTGGCCGACATAGGAGCTGTCGAATTGGGTGATCATTTGTGGGGTCCCTCCGCTTTCCGCCCGAATGTAGCGGGCTGGCGGGGGATGGCAAATCGGCTGGGCGGTTTCGGTGCCGGGCTTGGGTGAACGTATCGCTATCGAGAAAGGCGCGCAGGGCCCGCGACCGCCAGGGGATTGTCCATCGATCCCTTCCCGACGCCGAAGCCGGCGATCGCGTCGTTGTTTCCGGCGGCGGCGTTTGCCACCTCGGTCATCGGTTGCACATCTCGTCCAAAATACCGCCGATATCCTGGCCCTCGAAAGGGATGCCCGTCTGGAGAACCGTACCCTTTGGAATTCGGAACACCGTTTCATCTTTCGTGCGTAATCTGATCTCCCACAGCGCTTTCCACCCCAAAACACCAGGCCTGACGATATAGCGCTGAAACTCCCCGCACCCGAGGCCGGGTTCATTCGGGCCGTCGGGAGAGGCGAAGGCCGAGGCGGAGGCCAGCACGCAGTACACGATCGCCAAACCCATCGTTTTTCGAGACATGGTTCCTCGCGCGGCGTGATGATTTCGTCAGGCCTGCTCTCGCAGGACGATGGGACAATCGACCGGTTTCGGCCGCTTTTGCAAGCACCATGGATGACACTGTCTTCGCGCCGGCAGATAAGCGATATCTCAACAGTGCGGCGCCCGATGGCTATTATTCCACGATCGCGCTGATATCGCACGGTATGTTCGCGCAAGAGGAAAGAATCCAAGCCAATGTCACACAGCCACCGGGTCGACTACGAAGTGCGAAACCGTGTCGCGGTCATCGCGATGAACCGTCCCAAGGTGAACGCCATCGATCACGCGATGATCGACGCCATCCACGCCGCCCTGCGCACCGCGAATGCCGATCGAGGGGTCGGCGCGGTCATCCTGACGAGCGCTCTGCCACGCATGTTCAGCGGCGGCATGGACCTTCGCATGGCCTATGAAGGCGACGCCCTGGCCATGCGCGCCTTCCTGATGAAGTTCTACATCGAGACGATGAACGTCCAATACGAGATGACCAAGCCGACCATCGCCGCGGTCAACGGTCCGGCGCGCGGCGCGGGCATGACGCTCTCGATCACCTCCGACATCGTGCTGGCGGCGGACGACATCGACCTTGGCTATCCCGAGATCGACGTGGGCCTGATCCCGGCCATTCACTACGTGCATCTGCCGAAAGCGATCGGGCGGCACAGGGCGTTCGAGCTGTTGTTCGGCGGCAAGCCGATCCCGGCCGCCGAAGCGGTATCGCTGGGTATCGTCAACCACGCGGTGCCGGCTGCCGCTCTGCTGGACCGAGCGATGGACATGGCAGCGGAGTATGCGCGCAAATCCCCAACCATCATGGCGCTGGGGCGGGGTTCGTTCATGCGCGCGAACGATATGGACTACCGGCGCAACGTCGAGAACCAGATCGAAACCCTGTGCAACATCTTCAGCACGCCCGACGGCAAGGAAGGCCTGCGCGCGTTTCTGGAGAAGCGGGAGCCGCGTTGGACCTGACGCGATCAGGTCAGGTCGAACCGGCCCAGGTTCATTACCTTATGCCAGGCGGCAACGAAGTCCCGCACGAACTTCGCTGCTGCCCCATCGCTGGCATAGACTTCGGCGATCGCCCGCAGTTGAGCATGGGAACCGAACACAAGATCGACGCGGGTGCCGTACCATTTCGGGGCTCCGGTTGCCCGGTCGCGACCTTCGAAGACCCCATCATCGCCGGAAGCCGGCGTCCACAGCGTGCTCATGTCCAGAAGGTTGACAAAGAAATCGTTGGATAGCGTCCCCGCCTTCGTCGTCTGCGCGCCCTGCCCGATCTGACCGACGCCCAGCGCGCGCAGCCCGCCGACGAGTACGGTCATTTCGGGGGCGGTCAGGGTCATCAACTGTGCCCGATCGATCAGCATCTCCTCCGCCGAGATCGAGAGGCCGCTTTTCAGATAATTGCGGAACCCATCCGCCGCTGGCTCCATCGCCGAGAACGAATCGACATCGGTCTGTTCCTGGCTTGCATCCGTTCGGCCGGGGGTGAACGGCACCTCGATGCCCGGTCCACCCGCGTGTTCGATCGCGGCGCAACCGCCCAGCACGATCAGATCGGCCAGAGACACGCGTTTGCCGTCCTTCCGCCCGCTGTTGAAAGCGATCTGGATCGCGGTCAGCTTATCCAGAACCTTGGCCAGTTGTGCGGGTTGATTGACCTCCCAGTCCTTTTGCGGGGCAAGCCGGATACGGCCGCCATTGGCACCCCCCCGCTTGTCGGACCCGCGATAGGTTGAAGCCGACGCCCAGGCCGTGGTCACAAGCTCCGGCACCGAAAGACCCGACGCCAGGATCGACGCCTTGAGGGCTTGGATATCGCTTGCATCGATCAGGGGATGATCGACCGCCGGAACCGGATCCTGCCACGGCAGTACCTCGGCGGGGACTTCCGGCCCCAGATACCGTTGGCGCGGCCCCATGTCCCGATGGGTCAGCTTGAACCATGCCCGAGCGAAAGCATCCGCGAAGGCGTCTGGATGCTGGTGGAAGTGGCGGGAGATTTTCTCGTAGGCGGGATCGACCCGCAGCGCGAGATCGGTCGTCAGCATGGCCGGGGCATGGCGCTTCGACGGGTCATGCGCGTCCGGCATCGAACCGGCGCCGGCGCCGCCCTTGGGCTGCCACTGGTAGGCGCCGGCTGGGCTCTTGGTCAGCTCCCACTCGAACTTGAAGAGATTGTCGAAGAATCCGTTGTCCCATTGCGTCGGCGCGGCCGTCCAGGTGACCTCCGGGCCGCCGGTGATCGTGTCGTCGCCCTTGCCGGTGCCGAAGCTGCTTTTCCAGCCGAGCCCCTGTTCCTCGATCGGCGCGGCCTCGGGTTCGGGGCCGAGGTGGTCGGGCGTGCCGGCGCCGTGCGCTTTGCCGAAGGTGTGGCCGCCGGCGATCAACGCGACGGTTTCCTCGTCGTTCATCGCCATGCGGGCGAAGGTTTCGCGGATGTCGCGGGCGGCGGCGAGGGGATCGGGTTTGCCGTTGGGACCTTCGGGATTGACGTAGATCAGGCCCATTTGCACGGCGGCCAAGGGGGTTTCCAGGTCGCGGTCGCCGCTGTAGCGCTCATCCCCGAGCCAGGTGCCTTCCTTGCCCCAGTAGATGTCTTCCTCGGGCTCCCAGATGTCTTCACGGCCGCCGCCGAAGCCGAAGGTCTTGAAGCCCATCGATTCCAGCGCGCAATTGCCGGCCAGGATCATCAGATCGGCCCAGGAGATCTTATCGCCGTATTTCCGTTTGATCGGCCATAGCAGCCGGCGCGCCTTGTCGAGGTTGGTGTTATCCGGCCAGCTGTTCAGGGGTGCGAACCGCTGGTTGCCGGTGCCGGCGCCACCGCGTCCGTCCCCCGTGCGGTAGGTGCCGGCGCTGTGCCAGGCCATGCGGACGAACAGCGGTCCGTAGTGCCCGAAATCCGCCGGCCACCAATCCTGGGAGTCGGTCATCAACGCATACAGATCCCGCTTCAGCGCCTGGTAATCCAGTGTCTTGAAGGCGGCGGCGTAGTTGAATTCCTTCCCCATCGGGTCGAGCGCTGGGGGATTCCGATGGAGAATTTTGAGGTTGAGCTGCTTTGGCCACCAGTCCTTGTTCGATCGCCCGCCGAACGTGGCATTCGGACGTGTCCCGTGAACCACCGGACACTTCCCGGCGCCGCCAGCGTGCTGGTCGTGCATGTTCCTCACTCCGTTTTCGGTCGATCGACAGTGAGTTCTACGTTTGTCGCCGCTCGGGTGCTTTCAAGGTCGGGCCCACGACAAGGGGCAGATTGAGGTGGGTTGCCTGGGCTTCCCTTCGGTTCGGCGACCTCGGCGCGACGGTTACCGACCAGCGGCGGCGTAGCGGGCCCGCATCGGCTTTAACACCGCGATCGCCAGCAGCGCCGTCAGCAGATCGGCGGCGATCGCGACGCCGAACACTGTAGTCCAGGTGCCCGTCGCCTCGTGCAGCAGGGATGCCATCGGTCCGCCGAAGATTGCCCCGATCCCCTGCGCCATGTAGAGGCAGCCGTAGTTCCGGGTGGCATTCCGCGTCCCGAACGTGTCTGTCAGGGTCGAGGGAAACAGGGAGAAAATCTCGCCCCAGCCGAAGAAGACCACGCCCGAGAGCAATACAAAGAGCAGGGGGTCGGTGCGGCAAACCAGCCACAGGGTCATGGCGATGCCCTCCAGCCCGAAGGCCAGGCACATCGTGTTTTCCCGCCCGATCCGGTCGGATAACCAGCCGAAGAACGGTCGGGTCAAGCCGTTGGTGAAGCGGTCGACCGTCAGCGCCAACGGCAACGCGGCCAAGCCCCAGACCACCGCCTTGGTGATGCCGAACTCGCCGGCGAAGGTCGCCATCTGGGAGGTGACCATGAGGCCGGAGGTGGACATCATGGCCATCATGACGAACATCAGCCAGAACACCGGGGTCTTCAGCATGGTCCCGGTGTCGGTGCCCGGCGCGTCGGATGCGCTGACCGCCGAAGCGGGTGCCGGTTTCAAACCGAGCGCGGCGAGCAGGCCGATGGCGGCGAAGATTGCACCGAATTGGAGCAGCGTTGCCTGATAACCCGCCGAAGCCAGCGCATTCGTAATCGGGAACGTGGTGAGGATGGCACCCATGCCGTAGCCGGCCGCGACTATTCCCGCGGCGAAACCCCGCCGGTCGGGGAACCAGCCCACCATCTGGCCGACCACGCCCACGTAGACAATGCCGGTGCCCAGACCGCCGATCAGGCCGTAAGTGAGGTACAGCATCGAAAGGGACGACGCGTAGGATGCCAGCACCCAAGACAGGCCGGACAGGATTCCGCCCGCGCCGATCAGCAGTTTGGGTCCGAACTTATCGACCAGCCAGCCTTGGAACGGAGAGAAGAAGGTCTGCAGCACGATCAGCAGGGAGAACGTGACCTGCAGCGATGCCGGCGTAACCCCCAGCGTGGTGCCAAAGGGCTTGGTGAACAGCGTCCAGGTGTATTGCGGGCTTGAGATCGCCATCATGCAGATCAAGCCAAGCAGGAGCTGCACCCAGCGGGTATGTTTTGCGGCCATGATGATCGATTTCCCTGAAGCTGCCTCTAGAGCGTGATCGCCAAAGGTGGACCCACACGGCGGCGTGAATCACGCGACCAAACAAAGGGCTATAGAGCAAGACATGTGCCAAACCGATCGGGCGCCTGGTCTTTTGGGGTCGGATCAGGCCAGTCTGACGCTCACCGTGGGCAGCCCATCGAAGGTCACGGTCACCTCGGCCGGCGCGTCGAGCCAGACCGGTGGCGTTACGCTCCCAAGCATCACCACCTGTCCGGCCTTGAGGCCACCGAACGCGGCCGCGACGTCCGACCCCGCCAGCCAGGCGAGGCAGGCAAACGGGTGACCCATCAGGTCGGACGACACACCCTGATCGCGCGGCACGCCGTCGACTGAAATCCGCCCGTGCAGCGCGCCGACATCGAGGTTCCGCCAATCCCGACGACTATCCCCCACGACGGCGGCGCAGTGATAGACCTGATCGGCGATCAGCGTCGGGGTGCCCAGAGAACGCAGATCATCGTAACGGTTCTCGACGATTTCCACGCCCGCGACGACGTCCCCAACCGCGTCCGCGACTTCTTCCATCGTGTATGATCGCGGGGGCAGGTCATGGGCCAAGCGGACTGCGACCTCACATTCCACCCCTGGCCGGATGAAGCCGGCGAAAGGGAGAGTGGCGGTCTGGCGATAGACGTTTCCCGGCGCCATGAAGCCGGCGGCGGGTCCGCTCAGGCCAAGGTATTCCTGCATCCGTTTGCCGGTCGCGCCGATTTTGAAGCCCGCGGGTTCGGATGCCCCCACAAGTTCGGCCAGCGCCACCTGGGTGGCCGCGCCGTCGGCCACCGTCGCGGGGGCGCCGGGAAACGGCAGCACCAGCCCCCGATCCCGGCGGATCTTGTGCAGGATACCGGCGGCGGTCGGGGGATCGAACATCAGGGCCGCGTCAGCTCGTACAGCGCCACGGCGGCGGCGGCGGACACGTTCAGGCTTTCGACCGCGCCTTTGATCGAAAGGCCAACCACCTCGTCGCAGGTCTCGCGGGTCAGGCGGCGCATCCCCTCGCCCTCCGACCCCAGCACCAGCGCAACGCGGCGGCCGGCGAAGGCGGCGCCGGAGAGCGACGGCCCCGCGGCATCCAGCCCGATACACCAGATATTGGCTGCCTTCAGCGCGATCAGGGTCCGGGTGATATTCACCGCCCGCAGCAAGGGCAAAATCTCGAGTGCGCCGGACGCGGCTTTCGCCAGCGCTCCGGTTTCGTCCGGTGCGTTGCGGTCCTGCACGATCACGCCGGAGGCGCCGAACGCCGCGGCCGAGCGCATGATGGCGCCGACATTGCGGGGGTCGCTCACCTGATCGAGCACCAGCAGCGGCCCCGGGCGATCCAGCACCGATTGCAGGCTGGGCTGCGGCAGCGGATCGGCGAGCAGCGCCGCGCCCTGATGCACCACATCGCGCCCCAGCAACTGATCCAGACGGGCACGATCGGTGCGCTCCGCCGTCAAGGGCCAGGGCTGCTTGAGGGCGCCGGCGATCGCGGCTTCCGCTTCCTCGGTCACCAGCAGGTGCCGCAGCCGGCGCGCGGGATTGGCCAGGGCCGCGGCGATGGCGTGATGTCCGTACAACCAGACCGCGCCTTTCGGGGCGTCCGGGCCGCGGCGCGGTTCCTCTCGCTGCGGTGGGCGCGGCGCGTTGTTGCGGAATGGCTTCTTGAAACCTTGCGCTGGCCCCTGCGGCGGACGGGGTCCCTGCGGTGGACGGGGGGCCTGGGCGTTCGGCGCATGCAATGTGGTCGGGCGCGCGGGCTGGCCGTTTTGCGTTGGCCGTTGCGGCTGTCCTGCATGTGTCGGGCGCTGGGGCTGCCCGCTATGGCCCTTGCCAGGACCGCGATCGGACGACGGGGGCCGGCCGGAGCCGCCTTGTCTGAAATTACCGGGAGTTTTCATATCCCAGCCTATAAACGCCCCGCCGCGCCCACGCCAGCGCCGGAACCTCGATCCACCGCCGCAAAACCATCGCCGCGAGCACCGGCAACCCGATCGCGCCGGGAATCCAGAATATCGTGAACCAGATTCCATCGCCGGCGGCCGATCCGGCAAGCGCTATTCCCAGCACCTTCTGGACCGGCTCGTTCGCAAGATAGAGGCTGTAGGAGAGCGCTCCGAACCATTGCGCCGGCCCCGAGCGGAGGACGTCGGAAAGCCAAAATTTGTTGGTTTCGGCGTGAAGACACACCACCCATACCGCTGGCGGAATCAGTTTCACGATTCCGCCTTGCCACCACGCGAGGCCGCAGAGAATCGCCAGCACGGACACAAAACGATATTTCCGCGTGGGCTCCGAACTGACCATCCCCAGTGCGAAATACGCGGCCTTGTTGCCCAAAAACGCCCGGCTGAACTGCCACGTGTCTGGCGCCGCCGCCGCCCAGATCGCGCCCAGCACAGCGACACCCAAGAGCGCCGGCAGGGCCCGGCGGCCCAGCAGGAGCGCGAAAATATAGAACTGCCACTCGGTGGACAGGCTCCACGCCGCCCCCAGGAAACTCACCCATACGTCAGGCAGCACGCCGTTTGGAAACAGGCCGTGCGTCATCGTCAGATGCGCCGCGATCTCCGCGGCCCACTGGCTGGGCCAGCCCTGCGACCAGATCGACAATGCCGGGCTGTCGGGCCCGATCCAAGGCATGCCGCCGAAGCCTGCCGGCAGCGGCTGCACCGCGATCGCCAGCGCCAGCATCGCCAAATAGACCGGGAATATCCGGACAAACCGTGCCCGCAGGAATGGTCCGGAGCGGTAGTCGAACCGTTCCAGCGATCGGACGATGACCAGACCGCTGAGGATGAAGAAGACGTCCACCCCCGCCCCACCATGCGACAGTGCCGACCGCAGCCATGCGGGCAGGCAGGCAAACGGCGCCATGTGACTGACCATCACATACACCGCGAGCACCCCGCGCAGCCCGTCCAGACACTTCAACCGCTCCATGCCCGCAGCATGCGTGGGGAATGGTTAAGGAACCGTAAACGCGACCGAAAAATTCAGAGGGACTCGCTGCCATATTGCGCTTGCCAGACCTGCTCGCGCAGCAGCACCTCCGGCGCTTCCAGCGATATGTCCAGCACGATCGCCATCGCCGCGACCGCCATGTAGTAGGAGGTCAGCAGCGCGAAATCGACGATCTGACGCGGGGTGAAAAACCCATGCACCGCTTCCTCGATCCGCGGCGGCGGGCGGCGCCAGGCGGTAATTTCGAAGGCGAATTCGCACAGCGCCAGTTCCGGCGGGTCCAGATCCCGCGGTGCACGGCCCTCGCGGATCAGGCGCAACTGCTCCTCGGTCAGACCCGCCGCGAGCCCCAGGGGCGCGTGATGCTGCCAACCATAGGCGACATCGCGCACCACCACGAGGATCGCCAGTTCGCGCTGCATTTCCGTGAGTTCGGTGCCGTAGCGACAATAGGCGCCGAACGCCGCGAACGGACGAAGCCCATCCGGCGCATGCGCGATGGTACGCATGAGGTTCGAAACATAGCCGCGACTGACCGATATCTGGCGGAAGGTCTCCTCCAGTTCGGGATCGTCGGGCTCGTCGTCGGTATGGTCGGAGATCGCCGGGCGCTCCTAAGCTAGAGGTTCACCCGTCGGCGCGGGGTACCCAGGGAATTTGGCGCAGCTCGATACCTTCCTCGGCCAGCGCCTCCGCCTCGTCGCGCGTCGTCTCACCGTAGATGGCGCGTTCCTCGGCCTCCCCGCGGTGGATTTTGCGGGCTTCCTCCGCAAGCTCGGGACCGACGTAATCGCAGTTCTTTTCCACCTCGGCTCGGAGTTTCTGCAGCATTGCGATCATCTGCGCCGGGAGACGTCCACCGCCGGCCATGGCGGGTACGGCCGGCGGCAACACCTCGGCCTTCGCTTCCGGCACCGGCTCGACCGGCGCGACCGCGCGGGAGGTCGAAACAGCGGGAGTCATCAACGCACGCTCGACCTTGGTGTCGCCGCACACCGGACATTCCACCAAACCGCGTTTCGCCTGCTTGTCGAACGACGCACTGTCGTTGAACCAGCCGTCGAAGCCATGATCCGCGGAACAACGGAGGTTGTAATGGATCATGCCAGCAATGCGTCCAGCTTGCCGGCGCGATCCAGCGCGACCAGATCGTCGCAGCCGCCGATATGACGCTCCCCGATGAAGATCTGCGGCATGGTCGTACGGCCGCCCGAACGCTTCGTCGCCTCCGCTCGGGCTGACGAACCATGCGGGGCGTCGATTTCCTGAAACGGCACGCCCTTGGTACTGAGCAGATGCACCGCCCGCTCGCAAAAGGGACACCAGGGCTGGGTATAGATTTGAATGTCGGGCATGGATTGGGTTACCTCGTCGCGGAAATGTCGTGCCATTGCGTCGCTTGTGCAAGAGGGTGGCAAACAAGACTGTACGCGCCATCGAAGCCGGGAGCTATCCGGTGTCCCGGCCGTTATCCCAAAACGATAACAACCCTGTCCTTGCGGACTCGCGTTCGTCGCCCTATGTGGGGTCGCCAAGGTTGCGGAAAGGCTCCCCGCCATGGCGCTCGACAGTTCTATATCTTCCACCGTCGTTTTGGAACGTGTGTCCGAAGCACTGGCCTTCGACGACGTGCTCGTGGTGCCCGCCTATTCGCAGGTGCTGCCGTCTTCCACGGACACGCGCACGCGGCTCACGCGTACCATCTCCCTGAACATTCCGCTGATCTCTGCTGCGATGGACACCGTCACGGAAGCGGAAATGGCGATCATCATGGCACAACTCGGTGGCATGGGCGTGATCCACAAGAACCTGAGCCCCGAAGAACAGGCCGCACAGGTACGCAAGGTCAAAAAATACGAGTCCGGCATGGTCGTGAACCCGCTCACGATCCATCCCGACCAGACGCTCGCCGATCTCAAAACCTTGATGTCGGCCCATCGCATCTCCGGCTTCCCGGTGGTCGAGCGGGAAACGAACCGCCTTGTCGGCATGATCACCCATCGCGACGTGCGCTTCGCCACCGATCCGGCCCTGCGGGTTTATGAGCTGATGACCCGCGAAAACCTCATCACCGTCACCACCGACGTGCACCCCGACGAAGCGCGACACCTGCTGCACAAGCACCGGATCGAGAAGCTGATCGTGGTCGACGAACACTATCGCTGTGTCGGCCTGATCACCGTCAAGGACATGGACAAGGCGGAATCCCATCCGCTCGCCAACAAGGACGAACTTGGCCGTCTCCGCGCCGCCGCCGCCACCGGTGTCGGCGACGATGGGGAGGCCCGAGCACGTGCGCTGATCGGCGCGGGGGTTGATGTGATCGTTGTCGATACCGCGCACGGCCATTCCCAGGGCGTGCTGCGCACCGTGGAGGCCATCAAGAAGGCGTCCAACGCCGTGCAGGTCATCGCCGGCAACGTCGCGACACCCGAAGGCGCGCAGGCGCTCATCCAAGCGGGCGCCGACGCGGTGAAGATCGGCATCGGACCGGGCAGCATCTGCACCACCCGCATCGTCGCTGGCGTCGGCGTCCCCCAGGTCACGGCGGTCCACGATGTC
>CAIRCM010000112.1 GCA_903877125.1 uncultured Acetobacteraceae bacterium
ATGTCGTCTACGCCGATGAGGATTCCATCGACAGCGAGGGTCGGCGGCATTCTCCGATCTTCAAACCCGAACCCAATCGCACGCTGATGATGTCCGGCACATTGGCGAGCGGGACCTGGGTGATACGCCAGTCGTGCCTGCCGGACTCCCCGACGCCGGAACCACTCTGGGCGGCACCGCTGCGCCTTGAGACCTGGCTGCGCCTCTACGAGCACGATGGCGCCCGCAAAACCCACCGCATGCCCTACGTCGCGACCCACCGCCGGAGTGACTGCGAAAACGGTCCCATTACCGCCATGGCGACGGTCGTCGAAGATCATCTCCACCGTATGTCGATCACCGCCACTGTCGAGCACACATGGCCGATCATTGTGCAACCATTGATGATGGCCGGTGCCGAACCGCATGTCACGATCATCGTTCCCTCGGCCTGTCGTTCGTCTCACGTCATCAGATGCCTGAGCGCGGTCGCCGACCGAACATCCTATCCGAGTTTCGACATGATCGTCATTCTGTCGCAAAGCGCCCCCGCCGACGATCGACAAAATCAAGTCATTGCCGCACTCGAGGCAAACGACCGTATCAAGGTTGTGTACCACGCGATAAAAGATGGCTTCAATTACTCCGTGGCAAACAATTTCGGTGTCGAGATAGCGACCGGCCCTCTGACATGCCTGTTGAACGACGACGTCGAACCGATGCACGGAGAGTGGCTTACCAATATGGTCGGCCACATGTCCGATCCACGGGTCGGTGTGGTCGGCGCGAAACTTTACTACAGCAACAATCAAGTGCAGCATGGGGGGGTCTGTCTGGGACTGGCCGGCTTGTGCTGCCATATGAGCCGCTTTCTGCCTCGCGGTGCCCCCGGCTATGCGTATCGCGGAATCCTGGATCAGCAGCTCCTGGCGGTGACCGGGGCCTGTTTGCTGACTGAGCGCGCGCTGTACCGTTCGGTGGGCGGCATGGACGAGCGATATGCCAGTGCGTTCAACGATGTGGATTATTGCTTGAAGGTCTGCGCTGCCGGCAAGGCGGTGATTTTCTCCGCCCGCAGCGAACTTTATCACTATGAATCCACTACTTTCGTTCAGCATTATGACGAAAATGAGACTGCCCGATGGGCGCGCGACGTGTCGTTGATGCGGGATCGATGGCACGAGTTCGTCGCCAACGATCCGTTCCATAGCCCGAACCTGTCGAAAGTGCCTGGTCATGAATGGTCGCCGGCATTTCCGCCGTTTGCGAATTGTCCGCCAGACATGATCAGGTGATCGCTTCCTGCGTGTTGGCAAACGGTTCATCGATGGCACGTCGGTCGGCCGGGGATCGGGCGTTGACACACCGATCTTCCCGGGTGATGCGCTCCGTCGCGCCCGGTTCACCCCTAACGTGTCGTTCCCCTTATGCTCTCCCTTCCTCACAAGGCTTGGCGCCTCCTCCCCCCAACCCTGCGCCGGGCGATCCTGGCGCAGGGGACCGCCCTGTTGGCACCGCGGTCGGACCGGATTCCGCCACCGGCAGCCCATGGTCTTGCCGTCGCCGGCGAATTCTCGCGCACCTCGGGCATCGGAGAATCCGCACGGCTCATGGCCGCCGCCGCGCGCCGCCTGGGCACCGAGGTTTGGCGTGTCGATATCGCGCCGCCCGTCGGCACCGCCGCTGAACTTCCCACACCCGACGATGCCATTCCGCCGCCGGGCGCCCCTTTGGCAATTCACATCAACCCACCGCAACTCGCCCTGGCCTTTTTGCGAGAACCCCGCGCACTGCAAAGAGGGCGCCGCATCATCGGCTGCTGGTATTGGGAACTGCCCGTCGCCCCCCCGGATTGGCGGATCGGCGCGCGCTTCGTGCACGATGTCTGGGCACCCTCCTGGTTCACCGCCGACGCGCTCGAACCGCTCAAACCCGGGCGCGTGCGCGTCGTCCCACCGCCCCTCGCCGACGCGCCGCCCGTCCCCGCACATGCCGATCGCGCCGCGTTCGGTCTGCCGGCAGACGCGGTGATCACGTTCGTGTCCTTCAACCTGGCGTCCTCCTTCGCCCGCAAGAACCCGCTGGGCGCCATCGCGGCGTTCAAGGAAGCATTCGGCAACCGCCCCGACCGCATCCTGCTCCTGAAGATCGGCCATCCCGACCACGCCCCCGGTGACTTCGAGCGCATCAAACAGGCCGCCGACGCACCCAACATACGCATCGAAACCCGCTCGCTCCCCACCGCCGAGAGCCATGCGCTAACCGCCTGCTGCGACATCGTCCTCTCGCTCCATCGCAGCGAGGGGTTCGGACTGGTGCCGGCGGAGGCGATGTTCCTCGGCAAGGCCGCGATCGCCACGGGGTGGTCGGGCAATATGGATTTCATGAGCGCCGATACCGCGGCTCTGGTGGGCTACAAGCTTATACCGGTAGAAGATGACCGCATGGTTTATCGCAACTCCGTCTGGGCGGACCCGGACATTCGGGAGGCCGCGCAGCAGCTTCGCCGCCTCGCGGACGATGCCGATGCGCGGCTTGGATTGGGTGCGCGGGGACAGGCGCATGTGCGGCGGGTGCTGACCAGCGCACCGCTGGCGGCGGCGCTGCGAGACCTCGGGCTGCACGTGCCACGATGAACCAACGCGTCCTTGTCTGGCAGTGGGGCAGGTTTGGGGCCGGACCGAAGATCGCGGTGGCGCTGGCCGAGGCGCTGCGGGCACTGCCGGATATCGAGGTTTCGCTGTCGTTGTCGGATCGGGCGGAGATCCTGCAGGGGCTGGCGACTTCGGCCTGCGATCTGCCGGTGGCAACGTATCAGGGGCTGGTTGGGTTCGCCTGGCGGGTGTTTCTGGCGCCATGGTCGATCCTGCTGCTGGCTCGGCGGTTGCGGGCCATTGGGCCAAAGCTGGCGATCTGCGCGATGCCAGGGCCGCTCGATCTGGCGATGCTGGCGGCGCTGCGGCTGGTTGGTGCCCAGTCGGTGGTGATGGTGCACGATGCGGATGCCCATCCGGGCGACGGGCTGCCGTTTCAGATGTGGCTACAGCGGCGGCTGTGCCGGGGCGCTACCGGGCTGGCCTCGCTCAGTTCGCATGTGGCGGCTCGGTTGCGGGAACAGGGGTTGGTTCGGGGGCGGCTGATCGAGCTGACCTTGCCGCCACTGGGCTATGGCGTCGCGCCGGTGCAGCCGCATGGGGGGCCGCTGCGGTTGCTGCATTTCGGGCGGCTACTGCCTTACAAGGGATTGGATATGCTGGCGGAGGCGCTGGTTGGGCTGGAGGCGCGGGCGGATCTGGTGGTTCGCGTCGTGGGCTCGGGGCCGGAGAGTGCGGAACTCGATGCGCTGCGGGCGCTGCCGAACGTGACGGTGGAAAATCGTTGGGTGCCGGAGGATGAAGTCGGCTCGCTGCTGGGTTGGGCGGACGCGCTGGTGCTGCCGTATCGGGAGGCGAGCCAAAGCGGTGTTGCCGCGGCCGCTCTGGCCGCCGGGCGGGCGGTGGTGTCGACCAATGTGGGTGGTCTGGCGGAGCAGTTGCGGGATTCGGATCGGGCATTGTTGTGCGATCCGACTGGGGCGGCACTGGCGGAGGCGATCGATGGGCTGCTGGGGGGGCGGATCGCGCTGTCCGGCGTTGTTCGCGATCCGGCGGAGGCCTGGCGGGAAATGGCGGCGGATCTGTTGCGGCAGGCGGCTATGTTGGGGTGATCGCAGGCCGGTCAGAGCGGGGATCGGTAGCGGCTGACGAAGCCGCCATAGCTGTCGGCGTTGTTCAGCGCTTCCTCCCACGTCATGGTGTTCCACGCCTTGAGGGCGTTGCGGGATCGTGGCGGGTATTGGGGCGCCATGCCGAGATCGGTCCAGGTCTGAAGCCAGGCGATGATGTCATAACCGCCCGGCAGATAGGCCCAGTCGCGGGCGCGGAGGAAGCGGTGCGCGCATTCGTGCACGAGGTTCGCCGCGGCGACGTTGTTGGCGCCGAGCTGGTTCAGGTTCATGTAGATATCGCCGTGGAAACCGGCACGTACGCCGGGGTTCGCGCCGAAAACAGCTTCCCTCAGCATGCCGGCATAGTCATTGCGTTGAACATAGGCGGCGGCGTCCTCCATGCCCGCGTGCTGACCGACGGCGGCGTGGATCGTCAATTCGTGGGAATGGAGACCGGCCCGGAGGTCCCGAAGGTTGTTCCGCAGTTGCGTCACGCGATCGAGATAGCCAAATCCGTGTCCCGTATCGAACCGGAAATATGCCTCCACACAGGCTTTGTAGGCGGAGTCGAAGGCCCTGTCGGTGCCGGCGATCGCGACGACGCGGTCGATGTCGCGGCGGGCAGTGAACACCATTTCGCGAATGCGGCGCACCAGCGATGGGGGCGCGACGAAATCGCCGGCCAGGGTGATACGGAACGTACCTTCGTTGATGGTTCGTGTGTCGCTCATGTGGGGGACTCCCTTCGACGCTGGGGATTATCCGAACACGGGGCCGGGAAGCCTATCTCCCCTCCCCTACGAAGCCAGCGGACAGTTCCTCGACACGGGCCAAGGCTGCTGGCGGGAGTGGGCCTTTCAGGACGGCGGCGAGGGCGGCGTCGAACTCGTCGACCGTTGCCATGCCGACCAGGATGGTGCCCATCGCGGGGTGGGCGATGACGTAGCGGGTAGAGGCTTCGGCCAATGACCCGGCGAAGCCCTCGGTGACCAAGGGCATCAGGCGTTGGGCGCGTTGGAGGTCGGTGCCGTAGTCCAATGCCGAACCGATGGGGGCTGGCGGAGGGCTGGCGATGGGGTGGCGGTCGGCGGTGCCGGACAAAGCGCCGCCGGCCAGGACGCGGATGCCGACGACGCCGACGCCGGCGGCCTGGGTCTGGTCGAACAGGCGTTCGTAATCCTGGGCGGGGTAGTCCTTGGGCAGCGGGCGGGCGGCTGAAGGGTTCAGCATGTTGTAGCTGACCTGGGCGCTGTGGAAGCGGCCGGACTTCAGAACGGCGTGCAGCGCCGCGGTGTCGCCGACGGCGGTGATGCCGAGGAAGCGGGTTTTGCCGGCGGCCTGAAGGGCCTCGAAGGCGGGAGCGACTTCCTCCAGGACCTGTTTGACGCTCAGGCTTTCGTCGCCGCCATTGTCGGTGATGGGGTTGTGGAGGTGGAATATATCGACGTGGTCCATGGCGAGGCGCTGGAGGCTGGCGTCGAGGGAGCGGGTTATTTCGGCGGCGATGGCGCCGAATTTCGCGCTGGGCACGCGGACCTTGGTGCCAACGATGGCGTTGGCGGGTTTCAGCCTGGCCAGGACCTGGCCGAGATGGGTTTCCGACAGGCCATCGCCGTACTGTACGGCGGTGTCGAAGTAGTTGATGCCGGCGTCGAGGGCTTTGCCGATGGCCCGCTCCTGATCGGCGGAGGAACCGCGGACCATCAGTCCACCGACCGCGCCGCAGCCGAAGCCGAGGATGGAGACCTTCATGCCGGTCCGACCGAAATCGCGCATTTCCATGGTGTTTTCCTCTAGCGTTTATACAGGCCGCTGCTTTCGGAGCGGATTTTGCACAGGGCGACCAGGAGGTCGAGGGTGGGGGTTGGCACGCCGGCTTCCCGAGCAAGGGCGAGGGGGGCATCGAACATGCCGTCGATCTCCATCGGGCGGCCGGCTTCGAGGTCCTGCAGGATGCTGGGTTTGTGGGCCATGCTGCCCTGGGACTTGATGCGGGCCTCAAAGTTCGTGGCGGGTTTGGAGCCGAGGGCCTGGGCGATGGCGGCGGTTTCGGCCATGGCGGCAAGGGACGCGCGGACGGCGGCGGCCTCGGTATAGACCGTCTGGGGCGCGGCACCGGTGAGCACGGCGAGGGTGCCGCCGGCGAGGTTGCCGATCAGCTTGTTCCAGATTTCGGTGCGGATGTCGGAGACGGGTTCGCCACTGACGCCGCCTTTGGCGATCAGGCCGGCGAGGGTGACGACACGGTCGGACATCGAACCATCGGGCTCGCCGAGGATAAAGCGGCTTTTGGGCTGTTCGACGTCGATGACGCCGGGGCGGAGGACCTCGCTGGCGGAATAGACCACGCCGCCGATGGTGCGGCCTGGGCCAAGGCCTTTGCGCAGGACGTCGCCGGGGTCGACGCGCGGGAGGGATTTGCCCTGGTGCGGACCTGGGAGCGAATCGAAATACCACCAGGGGATGCCGTTCATGACGAAGGCGACGGCGGTTTCCGGGCCAAGGAGCGGGCCTATGCCAGCGGCGATCTGGGGCAGCGCGGGGGCCTTCACGGTGACGAAGACCGCGTCCTGTGGGCCCAGCTGGGCGGGGTCGGCGGTGGCTCTGAGCCGGGCGGTGTGTTCGCCGTCGACGGCATGGACGGTCAGGCCGTTGGCCTGGATGGCGGCGAGATGCGCGCCCCTGGCCACGATGGACACGTCGGCGCCGCCGCGGTGCAGGCGCGATGCGAGATGGCCGCCGATGGCGCCGGCGCCGTAGACGCAAATCTTCATGAACCCTGTGCCCCGATATCGTTTGGACGGGATGGGAGCGTGTTTGCCAGGTTCGGTCAATCCGGGTTAGCGTGCCGTTGCTGGAAAACAAGGATCATCGGGGATGAAGTCAGTTCTAAGAACTCTGATCGCCGCACTGGCGATGGTCGTGGTTCCCGTGGTTGCGAGCGCAGCGGACACCGTGCCAGCCGGATGGCCCGGCATCCTCCGTTGGGATCTGGTGCCGAAATGGATTCAATGGGTGGACGGCAAGGCCAATATCTCCTGGCCGCCGAACGATGGATGCGCGGCCGCACCGGTAAACGAGACCATCCCGGTGGGAACCGAGTTGGACCGCTTCGGCAGCGAGGGGGGTACGTTCTTCAGTCCGAAAGGCGAAAGTTTCCGAGCCCGGGCGGTGCCTTATGTCTGCAGGCAGATGGACTACCGGGTGTATCGGGTGCTCAAACCGCTGCCGGTGAAAGCATGCAAGGCAGCGCCGTGGTTCGGCGAGCCGGGCGGTGCGAAACAGGTGCAAACAACCGACCCTGCCTTCAAGCTGGTGGCGGCCGGTGTCATCGAGGCGGTGGAATATGACGTTGGCGGATCTGGAAGAACGTCTCCGCTCTGCGGGGGTCGCTGATTACCTTTACGTCACCGATGGGGGGCTGGGCAGCGGCGAGTGTTATGGGATCGAGCCTGTCCCCGGCGGGTGGTCGATTTACTACAGCGAGCGGGGGCGGAAATCGCCGCTCGAGTCGCATGCGACCGAGGATGCGGCCTGTCGGGCGTTCCTGCGTCATCTTGGTCAGGCTGTGCCGTAGAGCACGATCGGGTCAAGTTGACCCTGTCGTGCTCTATAATATCAGCCCGTATAAGCTTTGACGTAGCAGCCGACCGCATCACGTCATGCCGGCGAATGCCGGTATCCGCGCCTTGCGAGGTTGGGACTTCCGAAAGGCGTGGATACC
>CAIRCM010000113.1 GCA_903877125.1 uncultured Acetobacteraceae bacterium
CGTTGGTGGATGGGTTTACGGCGATCAGGGTGGATCATCTGTTGGTGGCGCCGCAGGATCGGAATGTGGACGATTGGGAGAAGGTTACGGAGGGGGGTGGGGGGCTGGTGGGGTAGGTTGGCAGCCGCACGGACCTCTTTATGAATTGGGTCATCGCGAAAATGATCTCCCGCGACTGCTTGCATTTGGATGCTCGTCGATTTGGCCGAATCGGAACAAAGTTCCTTGACGAATAGAGCGATGTGTTCTATAGTCCCTCCATGGACGCGATAGAACTCAGGGCAATCGTCGCAGCACTCGGTATCAGCCAAATCGAATTGGCGCGCCTGATCGAAGTCACTCCTCGGGCAGTCAGTCTTTGGTTTACCGAGGGACGAGGGATATCCGGGCCGGTTGCAACCTACCTTCGGCTCTTATCCTCGTTGCCTCGAGCAATGCAGGCCAAGGAAATCGCGCGTATCAGACAGGAGGACCCCTCAATGTATGAAGGTATGTTTAGTTTCGCCTACCAAGGCCGCGCAGGTAACGGTCTCGGCGCGTTGATTTTGGCTAATGGAGTCGTATTCGGCTCGGACGGCGGTGTACGCTACGACGGTACCTATCAACCTAGCACCATTCGAGCAGGGTATGTCGATGTTCACCTCCGGCTGACGGTCCCCCCAGGTGTGCCGCTGGTGGTAGGCGTTCCGCCGCAGCCGATGGCTTACGGTTTCGACGTCGACTGCTCGTTTGCCTGTCGTGGCCAAACCAATGTCAACGTTCAAACTCCGTATGGATCAGTGCAAGGCACGATCAGTTTCTTGCGCACTATACCGACCTAATCTCGGAAATAATCTCGACAAGGGGACCGGGTAAAGTGGGGCTCTACTATCGAGTGGAAGGTAACGGGGCTCAGGTCAATACGACATAGGTCAGGCCTTCGGCGTAACAGTCCCAAACCGCTCCATCGCCACCGGGTCCTGCGCCGCAGCGAGCAGCTTCGACCAATCACCCGGCGGATTACCCTGCGCCAGCATGCGCGCGAACACCGCATAGGGATCGCTCGCAGCGCCAGCCTTGAGCAGCGTGTCCCGATCGTTGACCCACGCATACACCACGATCCGAGACGCCGAATCGGCTCGGAAGAACAGCCGGAACCGATTGCCACCGAACTTGGCACGAAACCAATGCCGGTGCTCCGGCCCGAGCGTATTGCCCTGCCGAAATTCGGCCGCCAGTGGATCGCGCGGCACCCGGTCGAGCATGAGGTCGCGCAGGCTGGCCAGCAGCTTCACGTTGGCGTTGCCCTGCCACCCCGCCGGATCGGACTGCCGGGTGCGCTCAGCCGCCGCGATCAGCTTTTCGAGCTGCTCCAGCAGCAGCTTGTGACCGATCAGCCGCCAGCCATGGCGTTCCAGCACGGTCGCGCTAAAGCGCCACCTCGCCCTCGATCGGCGCGTCAGGATCGGCCGTCACCCCCTCGGTCGCCGCCGTCATGCGGGCTGCCAGTTCCGGCGTGAGCGGGACAAGCGCCTCCGGCCGGGCCGCGATGTCCGACTCAAGCAGGGCCAGGAACGGAGCCAAAGCCGGGTCCTGCTCCGGTTCGTCCGCGGCGGAAACACTGACAGTGCCCCCGTCGACCCGGAAGGCGATGCGGCCGCCATAGCTGACGCCAAGCGCCTGGCGGATCGCCTTCGGCACGGTTGTCTGGCCTTTGGCGGTGATGGTGCAAACCGCTTCGATCACGGGCATGGCTGGTCTCCTTGCTGCTGAATGTAAGGCATTATCCTTACTTTTACCGGTCCCTCATTCAGCCCCTCTGTGACCTCGGCGACTCCGCCAGCCCAAGAAACACCAACACAGCCTGATTGAGCCGCACGATATCGTCGTCATCCAACCGACCGATATGCACCCCAATCTTCGTCTTCGGAACGGTCGTCACCTTATCCACCATGACCCGGCACGGCGAACGCAACCCATTCCGCTCGCTCGGCACAACGGGCAGCCGGAACAATGGCGCATCCGTTTCGTCAGTCGTGAAGGCGCAGATCGTGATCGAATCAGTCGCATCGAACCGATCGTCCTGCACAATAACGACCGGTCGCGGCTTCCCCGCGTAATCCTTCCCACCCGCGACGGTCCAGACGTCACCGCGCTTCACGCATCGCCCCAATCCGAGACCGCATCGATGAAAGCCTGATCCTCCCGAGCATGCGCGCTCTCGGCAACGGCCAACGACTGGCGGTGCGCCGCGGACTTGAAGGAAGGCGAACGCACGTCCGGAACCCAAATCTGGATCGGGCGCAGACCTTGCGCGCGCAGCCGCTCGCGATGTTGCCGCACCTTCGTGCGGGACGGCGTGGGGTTTGTGGCAGATGCCATGGTCCTGCTCCAGGCTGGTTACATGTAACCTAGCACATCCCGGGATGGCGCGGAAGCAGCCGATATGAATGTTGAAATCGGACGTTGTCCACGCCATCATCCGGCCATGACAGCCCCCGCCCCCCTGATCGACGACGATGAAGCTGAGGCCCGCGCACTCGCAGCTTCGATCGCCGAGTCCGACGCGGACCCACGGACAGCCTCGCATGCGGCCGTTCGCGCCTGGCTGCTACAGCTTGCCCAGGGCGACTTCGATGCCCCGCCGCCCGAGCCACACTGAACGTGCCTGTCGTTTGGCGGGCCAGGGCCCTGGCCGATGCTGCTCGGATTGTTCGGTACATCGCGGCTGACAACCCGGTCGCGGCCAAGCCGGTCGGGCGCGAGCTTTTGCTCGCCGGTGACAGCCTGGAGATGTTCCCCCACCGCGGCAGACCTGGCACTCAGCCGGGCACGCGAGAACTCGTTGCGATGCCGCCCTACATCCTCGTCTACAGGGTGACCGGAGAGGACGCCGTGACGATACTGCGCATATGGCACGCCGCCCAGGAACGCCGCTGAAGGCTCGCACCATCCTGCCACCCGCGCTAACCTCCCCCCGTGCCCCCCTCCGACGACCTCTTCGGCCCCGCCGAACCACCGCCCGAGCCCGCCGCCGGCCGCCCCCTAGCCGACCGGCTCCGCCCCGCCGCGCTCGACGAAGTCGTCGGCCAGGACCACCTCCTCGGCCCCGACGGCACCCTCACCCGAATGCTGGCCCGGGGTTCCCTCGCCTCCCTCATCCTCTGGGGCCCGCCCGGCGTCGGCAAAACCACCATCGCCCGCCTCCTGGCCGCCCGCTCGGGCCTCCATTTCACCCAGCTATCCGCGGTCTTCTCCGGCGTCGCCGACCTCAAACGCACCTTCGAGGAAGCCGCGAAACGCCGCCGCACCGGCCAGGGCACGCTGCTCTTCGTCGACGAAATCCACCGCTTCAACCGAGCGCAACAGGACGGCTTCCTCCCGGTGGTGGAGGACGGAACGGTCATCCTTGTCGGCGCCACCACCGAAAACCCGTCCTTCGCCCTGAACGGAGCACTTCTGTCCCGCTGCCAGGTGCTGGTGCTGCGCCGCCTCGACGATCCGGCGCTGGAACTGCTGCTGGAACGCGCGGAAGCCGAACTGGATCGCCCCTTCCCCCTCGACCTCGAAGCCCGCCAGGCCCTGCGCGCGATGGCGGATGGCGACGGTCGCTACATCCTCAACATGGCCGAACAGCTCGCCGCCCTGCCACCCAACACCCCGGCGATGAACCCCGCCGCCCTGTCCGAACTGCTGGCCAAACGCGCCGCCCTCTACGACAAGGACCGGGAAGAACATTACAATCTCATCTCCGCCCTGCATAAATCCCTAAGAGGCTCCGACCCCGACGCCGCACTATACTGGTTCGCGAGGATGCTGACCGGCGGCGAAGACCCCCGCTACATCGCCCGCCGCCTGGTCCGTTTCGCCGCCGAGGATATCGGCATGGCCGACCCCCAAGCCCTCCCCCAGGCCCTGGCCGGCTGGGAAACCTACGAACGGCTCGGCTCCCCCGAGGGCGAGCTGGCGATCGCCCAGGTGGTCGTCTACCTCGGCACCGCCCCCAAATCGAACGCGGTCTACACGGCATACGGTGCCGCCCGCGCGGCCGCCAAAGCAACGGGCAGCCTGATGCCGCCCGCCCACATCCTCAACGCCCCTACCAAGCTGATGAAGCAACTCGGCTACGGCGACGGATATGCCTACGACCATGAGGCCGAGGACGCCTTTTCCGGCCAGAACTACTTCCCCGACGGAATGCGGCGGGAGGCATTCTATCAGCCCCGGGACCGAGGGTTTGAGCGGGAGATCGGGAAGCGGTTGGCATATTGGGCGAAGCTGCGGGCGGCGAAGGGGGGATAGGGCGCCATTTATTTGGCGGCGGTCAGAGCGGGTGTTCACGCGGATGCTTCTTCGCCAAAACTTTGCCGCCGCCTCGGCGTCCACAGGTCGGCACCCCAAGGTTAATCAGGCGTTAAAGTCACCCGTGGATTTCGCGGTTGATCTTGCCCCGCCCCAATAGGGGCAGCGCGCCTCCCAAAAATCCGCTATATCCGCCCCCATGACCGTCACCACCCAAGCCGTCTCGCAGGACGAAGCCGACATCCGACTGGACCGCTGGTTCCGGCGGCATTTCCCAAACCTCCAGCAATCCATGATCCAGAAGCTGTGCCGCACCGGGCAGATCCGGGTCGACGGCAAGCGGGCGGATACCAACACGCGCCTCGAACCGGGGCAGATGCTGCGCATTCCGCCGCTGCCTCCCGCGCCGGGACCCAAGCCGGTCGCGCATGTCGATCCCGGCATGACGCGGGACCTCCAGGCGATGATCCTCTATCAGGATGACGCCCTGTTCGTGCTGAACAAGCCGCACGGGCTGCCGGTGCAAGGCGGGCCAGGCATAACCAGGCATCTGGATGGGGCGTTGGACGCGCTGCGCTTCGGCTCTCCGCACCGGCCGCGGCTGGTGCACCGCCTGGACAAAGACACATCCGGCGTACTGCTGATTGCTCGGACCCCGGGCAGCGCCGCCAAGCTGGCCGCGTCGTTCCGCGGGCGGGACATGGAAAAAACCTACTGGGCTGTCGTCGCCGGCCGCCCGGTGCCGGTGGAGGGGCGGATCGACCTGCCGTTGAAGCGCATCGGCGGGGATCGCGGCGAACGCACCGCACCCGCGGATCGCGACGACCCCGAGGGCGCGCGCGCCGTCACCGACTACCGCACGCTGGATCATGCCGCACGCAAACTCGCCTGGCTGGAACTGCAACCGATCACCGGCCGGACGCATCAGCTGCGGGTGCACTGCGTGGCGATCCGGGCGCCGATTTTGGGCGACATCAAGTATCAGGAGCCGGATCAGAACGACGCGTTCCTGGCAACGATCGAGGGTCTGTCTCGCGATCTTCACTTGCATGCGCGGCGTCTGGTGTTGCCGCATCCGGATGGTGGGACGCTGACGGTCGAAGCGGATTTGCCGCCGCATATGGCGGAGACGTTCGATACGTTGGGTTTCCATGCGCCTCCGGCCAAGCCGGCGAAACGGGAAGGGCGGTGACGATGCGGACTCTTGGGCGGACCCTCGGCCGGATCATCCTGGTTTTGCTGGTGCTCGTGGTGGGGGTTGTCGGCTACTTCGTGCTGACCTTCGACTCCGAGGCGTACAAGCCGCGGATCGCGGCGGCGGTGAAGCAGGCGACCGGGCGGGACCTGCGGATCAAGGGCAGGATCGCCCTGGCGGTGTCGCTGACTCCGTCGCTCGAGGTTGCCGATGTCGCACTGTCCAATCCGCCGGGGTTCGCGGGGCCGGACATGGCGTCGATTGCGAAGATGGACCTGCGGCTGGCGCTGATGCCGCTGCTGGGCGGTCGCATCGTGATCGACCGGATGATTCTGACCGATCCCCACGTGACGCTGGAAACGGACGCCAAGGGCAGTCCAAACTGGGTCTTCACGCCCCCCGCCGGCCCCGCACCGGCGGCCGCGCTGGCCGGGCCGGCCCCCGTTGCGCCGGCGCCGCAGAGCCGGGGCACGTCCACGCCGCCGGCCATCGCGATCAAGGAAATCCAAATCGCCAATGGTGTGTTCACCTATCGCGACGGCAGAAGCGGCGCGACGGAAACACTGACGGTGAAGCAGATTTCGGTGCAGGCCGAGTCGCCCGATGCACCAGTGAAACTCAGCGTTGGAGCGGATTTGAACGGGGTCGCGATCGCGATCGACGGCACGACGGGCGGTTTGGGGCATCTGACCGGTGCGATCCGCGGCGAATGGCCGGTCAAGCTGGCGGTGGCGGTGGGGAATGCGAAATTCCTGCTGGACGGCTTGATTTCGGATCCGATGACGGGGCGGGGGCTGGATATCGGGTTGACGGCGGATGTGCCGGACCTGGCCGCGCTGGGGGCGGTGACCAGGCAGGCGTTGCCGCCGCTGAAATCGGTGACGTTCTCCGGCCGATTGTCCGGCGAGCCGGGCAAATTCGCGCTGCACGATTTGAAACTGACGAGCGCGGCGGGAGATATCGCTGGCGACGTCGCGCTGGCGATGGGATTGCCGGTCAGCGTGACGGGGACGCTGACGTCGACCAGGTTTGACATCGATGGGCTGGCCATACCGGCGCAGGCCGCCCCGGCCCCGGCCCCGCCGCCGGCCACCGCCCCGCCAACGCCGGCCGACGCGCCGGCGGCGAAACCCAAATGGCTGATTCCGGACGCCGCCTTGCCGGTCGGCATGCTGCAGATGCTGAACGCCGATCTGCGCCTGACCGTCGGCCTGCTGCATGTCGGGGGATCGGATTACAAATCCATCCAGGCGCATGCGGTGCTGAAGGATGGGGTTCTGACCCTCGATCCCGCTGCCGCCGATCTGCCGCAGGGCCACGTGGCCCTGACGCTGACCGCCGATGTCGGAAAAACCGAGCCGCCGGTGCATCTGACCTTGCGTGCGCCGGCCGTGGCGCTGGCGCCGTTACTGGCAGCGCTGGGGCAGCCGCCCTACCTGACGGGCAACCTGGAAGTGGTGGCGGACCTGCGCGGGGCAGGCGAGTCGCCGCATGCCATCGCATCCTCGCTCGATGGCACCCTGACGCTTGTGGTGCCCGGTGGGACGATCGACCTCCGGCGCGTCGGCGGGTCGACTGTCAGCTTGTTGCAGAGCCTCAAATTGGGGAAGGCGACGGGAGGAACTGGCGCGCTGCGATGCGTCGTGGTGCGGATGGAATTCGCCCATGGCATCGGTTCGGTGCGGCCGCTGGTGCTTGGCACGTCATTGCTGAACGCCGATGGCGGGGGGACGGTCAATCTGGCCGACGAGACCTTGGCATTGACGTTGCAAACCCGCGCGGCTCTGGTCGGCACTGTGGTGACAGTGCCGGTGAACGTGTTCGGCTCGATCGCCGCGCCGCAGACGAAGGTGAATGAGGTCGGCATCGCCGGTGCCAATGCGGCGGCACTGGGCGGATTGATTGGCGGTCAGGTGGGTGGGGTTTTGGGTGGTGGCCAAAGGCCGTCGGCCGGGGATTCCTGCCCGGCGGCGTTGGCCGTGGCGCATGGGCAGGTCGCGCCGACGCCGGCCGCGGCAGCGCCCGCACCTGCCCCGGCGCCGGCCCCCGGACCTGCCCCCGGACCTGCCCCGGGGCCGCCGAAACCACCGAATGCCGGGCAGTTGTTGAAGCAGTTTCTTCATTGAATTAGGGGACGACCGCGTGAAGCGTTTTTGGGAAACGGTCAGCCTGTCGCGGGCCGAGGCCGGCTATTGGATTTTGCTCGACGGAAAGCCGATGAACCTGCCGACCGGCAAGCGCCTTGAGGTGGTGCCGCATGCGTTGGCCGAGGCGATCGCCACCGAATGGCGCGATGCCGGTGGGGGCAAGGGCGGAGAGATGTCGTTCGAGGACACGCCGCTGACGCGCCTGGCCGGCACCGCGCAGGAACGCATCGCCGTCGACCGCATGGCCACGATCGACGCCATCGCCCGGTACGGGGAGGCGGATATGCTGTGCTACCGCGCCGCGTCCCCCGAGCCGCTGGTGGAACGGCAGACACGCGACTGGCAACCCTGGCTGGATTGGGCCGAGCAGACCTATGGCGCGAAGCTGCGGGTGGGCGAGGGCATCGCCTATGTCGGCCAGCACAAGGACGCCATCGCGGCCCTGCGCCGGGCGGTGGCAGCCCTCGACACCTACGCGCTCGGCGGACTGGGCATCGCGGTCCCGGCGCTTGGCAGCCTGGTGCTCGGACTGGCACTCGTCGAGGGCGCGCTCGACGCCGCTCGGGCGCATGAACTGGGCGCGCTGGAGGAACTGTTCGAGGTCGAGCAGTGGGGCGAGGACGACGAGGGGCTGGCGCGGCGAGAGTCGATTCTGCGGGATATCGTGTTGGCGGAGCGGTTTATCCGTCTGAGCCGGGGGTAGACTGGGCGGCGCAGGCAGCGATAGCGCCGGCGCCGAACACGTCATCCCACGCCGCTTTCAGCGCCATATCGGCATCGTGCATCGTCGCGGGGATGCCCTGGTCGGCCAGGCTGGTGACGCCGTACTCGCTGATCCCGCACGGAATGATACCGCCGAAATGGCTCAGGTTCGGGTCGACGTTCAGCGCGATCCCATGCCAGCTGACCCAACGGCTGACGCGCACACCGATGGCGCCGATCTTCGCTTCGGTACCGCGCGCGGGGTCGGCGATCCAGATGCCGACGCGGCCTGTCCTGCGCTCGCCCTTGATGTTGAAGTGGCCGAGCGTGCGGATCATCCATTCCTCCAACCCATTGACGAAGCAGCGGATGTCCTGTGCTGGAACGCTGCCATGGCGCTTGGTCAGGTCGAGCATGACATAGGCGGTGCGCTGGCCCGGCCCGTGATAGGTCCAATGCCCACCGCGCCCGGCCTTGTAGGTGGGAAAACGATCGGGGTCGGTCAGTTCCTCCGGCAAGGCGGAGGTGCCGGCGGTGTAGAGCGGGGGGTGCTCGACCAGCCAGACCAGTTCCCGGGCGGTGCCGGCGCGGATGTCTGCAACCCGCTGGGACATCCGCGCGAGGGCCTCGGGATAAGGGATGAGGCCCTCGGCAATCTCCCATTCAGGAGAGGTTGATAGGTCCGAGGTCATCGGCTATACCCCCGCCCCTGCGAACCGGTGCGGTCGTGGCGGAATGGTAGACGCGCAAGCTTGAGGTGCTTGTGGGGGAAACCTCGTGGAAGTTCGAGTCTTCTCGACCGCACCAATTTTCGGCTCCTTCGTGACATCGCTGGCGTGGTTTAGCAGGTGCGCGTTGATGGCGCACCTTCGGGCGTTTGCAGCTGTGGGACTCGAACGACACGCGATTGTCGGTGGCGACGTCACCCGTATGGTCACCGCGTCCTATGACACGACCGCGCGCCTGCGCGGCATCAGCACGCTCAGCCGCCCTGAGATGCACCTGCTGGGCTACTCCGCCGGCACAAAACCCATCGACGTCTGCGAAGGCATCCCGCTGGACACACATACCCCGGCATGGCCCCCAGCGGCCCGCGCCCTCGGCGGAGTTTTCGCCGCCGGCCTACGTGCCAGACCAACCCGCGACACCGGCGCGCCCCCGCACCACCAAAGGAGTTGCGGCGAAGCCAAAATTCCCGCTTGACGCGAATTAACAAGAAAGTTAGTAACGCCGCATGCACCAAACGGAGCAAACAACCGAACCGACCCAAGACCCCGGCCCCAAGCAGGCGCGCCAGGATCTCCCCGGTATTGCCTTCCTGCTCGCGCTCGTCCGCAAGCTCCTCGCTTACGGCCAGCATCTCGACACAATCCTCCCCGCTCAGACCGCCAGCCCCCGCTTCCCCACCTTCGCCAAGGGGTTCGGCACATTAGATGTGAAACTCATCATCGCCCGCATCCAGCGCGGCATTCTCACCGCCATGATGCTCGAAAAATTCCCGCTCGCGCGCGAAGCGCGCAAGCGGGACATCGTCGCCAAGCGACCCGAGGGCCCCGCCGAACCGGAAGATGTCGAAAAACACGAGATCGAACTCCGCCAGCCCCGCATTCCCCGCGACAAAGCGCTCGGCCGCACCGCCGCGGATATCGACCATCCGAATAATTTCTACATCCCCTCGCTGAAGGAGATCGAGGCGCACGTCCGCCGCACCCCGGTCGGCCAACTGATCGCCGAGATCTCACTCGACCTTGGCATCACCGTGCACTGCTGCGATGGCGCCGCCTGGCAGGAGATCTGGTGGGCAATGAAATATTTCGGTGCCAATATGGTGCGGTACGGCGCGATAGTGGACAACCGCCTCGATACCTTCACCCGCGAGCAGGAACATGGCCGGAACACCCGGGACACCGACGGCCGCGACCGCCCGCGGGAGGCGATCCGCGAGTTGGTCGGCTGTCTGGTTGGGGAGCCTTCGCCAAGCGCGCTCGCAGCCGCGGCCTGATAAGCACGTCCATATTGTTGCTATAACGGAACAATATGCCGCCCCTTGCCATCCAACCCCAAACCCACGAACATCCCCCGGGACAAAAGGGGGAACCGAACAATGCAATACGACCTGCTCGTCACCGGTGGAGACGTCCTCGACCCCGCCGCCAACCTGAAGGGCAAGCTGGATATCGCCATCTCCGGCGGCAAAATCGCCGCCGTCGCGCCGTCCATCCCGCAATCCCAGGCCCGCAAGACCATCAGCGCCAAGGGCCGGCTGGTCACCCCGGGCCTCGTCGACATGCACGCCCATTGTTTCGTCAACGGCCACGATATGGGCCATCTGACCGATCGGTTCTGCTCCTGCTCCGGCGTCACGACGATGTGCGACGCCGGCAGCACCGGATCGTCCAACTTCGCCGGCCTGCGGCATCTGCTGGATACCGAAGTCCGCACCCGCGTCCGCGCCCTGGTGAACCTGTCCGCGCTCGGCATCACCGGCACCTCCCGCGGTGGGGAGTTGCAGCATTTCCCCTATGCCGACCCCGAGGGCTGCGCCCGCACCATCAACGAAAATCCCGATCTGGCGTTCGGGGTAAAACTCCGTTTCGGCCCCAATCTGGTGTGGGAATACTCCGCCGAACCGGTCAAGCTCGCGCGACGCACGGCCGAGATGGCCGGGCCGAACGTGCCGATGATGATGCATATCACGGACTCGCCCATTCCGCTGCCGGATTTGATCGCCGAGATGAAAGCCGGCGACATCGTCACCCACTGCTACCACGGCCGCGCCAACGGGATCATGGGGCAGGAGAAAGAATTTCTGCTGAAGGAAGTCGTCGAAGCCCAGCGCGCCGGCATCGTCTTCGACTGCGCGCATGGGCGGAACCACTTCAATTTCCGGATGATCGAAAAAGCGTTGGACCAGGGTTTCCTGCCCGATACGATCTCGACCGATCTGACCTCCACCAGCGCCACCAAAGGCCCGGTGTGGGATATGCCGACGACGATGACCAAATTGCTGCATTTCGGGCTTTCGCTGGACGAGGTGATCCGCCGCTCCACCGCCAACCCCGCCAAAATCATGGGGTATGAGGGCACGGTCGGCACCCTGAAACCCGGCGCCAACGCCGATATCGCGCTGTGGGAACTGCGGGACGGGCACTTCGACCTGATCGACAGCGACGGCGACAAGATCGTCGCCAAGCGGCGGCTGCTGGCGCAGATGACCATCAAGGACGGGCGCGTCTGGTACGAACGGCCGGGCGAATAACAGGGAGGAAGACGACATGGCACGGATGACCGGCGGTGCGGCGATCGTCGATGGGCTGCTGCGGCACGGACTCGATACGATGTTCGGGTTGCCCGGGGTGCAGGTTTACGGGCTGTTCGACGCCTTCGCCCGCAATGCCAACCGGCTGCGGCTGATCAATGCCCGTCACGAACAGACAACGGCTTATATGGCGCTGGGCTATGCCTATTCGACGGGACGGCCGGCGGCCTATGCGGTCGTTCCGGGGCCGGGGGTGCTCAACACCACCGCCGCGCTGGCCACGGCCTGGGGCGTCAACGCGAAAGTGCTGTGCCTCACGGGGCAGGTGCCGAGCGATTTGATCGGTCGGCTGAGGGGCGCGCTGCATGAATTGCCGGACCAGTTGGCCACGCTGCGGTCGTTGCTGAAATACGCCGAACGCATCGAACACCCAAGCCAGGCGCCGTATCTGGTCGCGCGGGCGTTTCAGGAGATGCAGTCGGGCCGACCGGGCCCGGTGGCGCTGGAAATGCCATGGGAGCAGTTTCATACGCCAGCCGAGGTCAACGCCCACGATCCGTTGTCCCTGGTGCCGAACCCGACTCCCGATCCTCAGAAGATCGAGGCTTTGGCGAAGTTGATTGACGCCGCCTCCAACCCGATGATCTGGGTCGGCGGCGGGGCGCAGAACGCGGGGGCGGAGATTCTGGCGCTCGCGGAACGGACCGGCGCGCCGGTGGTGTCGTTCCGTACCGGCAAAGGGATCGTCGACGACCGCAATCCGCGCAGCCTGTCGATCGCGGCGGCCTATCGTTTGTGGCCGGAAACGGACCTGCTGGTCGCCTTCGGCACGCGGTTGGAGGTGCCGACGATGCGCTGGGGCAAGATGCCGGACGGTCTGAAGATCGCCCGTATCGATATCGATCCGGCGGAAATGCGGCGGCTGAAGGTCGATATCGGCATTGTCGCCGACAGCGCCGACGCCGCCTCGGCCTTGACCGCGCTGGTCGCCGCACGACCGACCTCGGCACGCATCGCGGCGGCGAAGGCGGCGGCGCTGGAAGAAATCCAAAGCGTGCAACCGCAGATGTCGTTCCTGAATGTCATTCGGGAGGAGATGCCGGAGAACGGGATCCTCTGCGACGAGATGACCCAGGCGGGCTACGTGTCGTGGTTCGGGTTCCCGATTTACACGCCGCGGTCATTGGTGACCTCGGGCTTTTCGGGTACGTTGGGCGCGGGCTTCCCGACGGCGCTGGGCGTGAAGGTGGCGCATCCGGATCGGCCGGTGGTGGCCATGACTGGCGACGGCGGGTTCCTGTTCGGCGGCGCGGAACTCGCGACGGCCGTACAGCACGGGATCAATCTGGTGACGGTGCTGTTCAACAACTCGGCGTACGGCAACGTGCTGCGCGATCAGCGGCGGCTGTATGACGGGCGTCCGTCCGGATCGGAGTTGAAGAACCCGGATTTCCAGATGTTCGCGCGCAGCTTCGGCGTGCCGTCATGGCGGGTGACGGACGCGATGGGCCTGAAAACGGCGTTGCGGGAGGCTCTGGCCGCCAACGCGCCGGCGCTCATCGAGGTCATGACCGACATCACCAAGGAAACGGCCCCATGGCGATTCATCGCACCCGGCCGCCCGTAACGGGATTCGCCGGATTCCCGCCCGCCACGTTCGCTTTCCTGAAAGGGCTGGCGACGAACAACAACCGCGAGTGGTTTACGGCGAACAAGGCGGCGTATGAAAAATCGGTGCTGGCGCCGTTTCATCTGCTGCTGGCGGATGTGATTTCGGCGCTGGCGGAGAAGGGCATCCCGCTGGCGGGGGATCCGAAGAAGGCGATTTTTCGGATTTACCGGGATGTGCGGTTTTCGAAGGAGAAACTGCCGTACAAGACCCATGCCGGGGCGGTGCTGACCCGCGATGGGATCAAGGGGGCATCGGGCATCCTGTATATTCACATCGATCCCGAAGGCTGTTGGCTGGCGGCCGGGTTTCATGCGCCGGACCCGGAACAGTTGGGCGCGATCCGGGAAGCGATCTATATCGATCCACCCCGGTTCGAGGTGCTCCGAGCCGGGTTGGCGAAAAATGGTCTGATGCTCGACGCATCTGAGACGTTGAGCCGCATGCCCCGGGATTACCAGGATGCTGCCGGTTCGTCCGTCGCCGACGTGTTGCGCCTGAAACGCTTCGTGGTGCGGCGCCCGCTAACCGCCGAAACGGTCGCGAGCGAGGCCCTCATCGCCGACACCGTGACCTTCGCCGCCGACGCCCTGCCGTTTCTGCAATTCGGCTGGCAGGCACTGACGGTTCTCGACCCCACCGCGATTTAGGAAATCGGCGTCGCGACCACGTGCAGCTGATACGCCGGTCGTTCGCACAGGCGGTTGTACCAGGCGCGGACCGCGGGGAATTCGGGGCGCTCCAGGCCCAGGTAATCCATCCCGAACCAGCGATGGGCATGCACGCCCCAGGGGATGTCGCACAGGGTGAAGGTCTCGCCCGCGATATACCCATGCTTGGCCAGATGCGGTTCGATCATCCCCCAGGCTCGGGCTGTCTCGGCGATGGCGCCGCCGATCGCGGTCATGTCGCGCTTGTCGGCCGGCGTGCGGACCAGACCCCAGAAC
>CAIRCM010000114.1 GCA_903877125.1 uncultured Acetobacteraceae bacterium
CGTGGATACCGGCATTCGCCGGCATGACGTGATTCGGTCGGCCGGTACGTCAAAGTTTATACGGGCGGGTATTACGCCTCACTGGCGGCCTTTCGGCGACGAGCTCATGCATGGCGGCGGCGTGTTTGCCGGGTCCGCGCGCTTCGGTGTCGTCCGTTGGAGCGGCCAACGGCCGGGCTGATTCCGACGCCGGCTGTTCATGCTCCAAATAACCGGCGTTCGCGATGGCATCCATGATGTGGGAGTCCCACGTGCTGCCCGGACTGATGCCGCTGTCCTGAAAAATATCGAGATCGTACGCCTGAGACACCGGGCGCAAATGCGTCAGGAGGCTGTCAACCATGTCGCGGTCATGAGTCGCGTAGGAGATGAAGCCCCCTACCCGAGCACGCCCAACGCTGCCGTCACCCCGAATTCTCCCGGCAGCGCGCCGCGCGGGAACAGGCGGGTGACATGGCCGATCTTGCGCCCGGGATGGGCCTCGGCCTTGCCGTAGTGGTGGGGGATCAGGCCGGGGGAGGCGACGATTTGGGGCCATAGCGCGGCCTCGTCGGGGCCGACGAGGTTTTTCATCACCGCGTCTGAATGGCGCACGGCCGGCGGCAGCGGCAGGCCGGCGATGGCCCTGATATGCGCCTCGAACTGGCTCATGGGGCAGGCGTCGATGGTCCAGTGGCCGGAGTTGTGCGGTCTTGGCGCGATCTCGTTGGCCACGACGCGGCCGGTGCGATCGACGAACATCTCCACCGCCAGGAGGCCGATCAGGTCCAGCGCGCCGGCGACGTCGCGGGCGATGCGCTGGGCGGCGGCGTCGACGTCGGCGGCGATGCGGGCGGGGGCGAGGGTGAGATCGAGGATGTGGTCGCGGTGCCGGTTTTCCACTGTGTCGAAGGCTGCCACCGAACCGTCGGTGCCGCGGGCGATCACGACACTGATTTCCCGGGCGAAGTCGACAAAGCCTTCGAGGATCAGCGGCTTGGGAAACAGGCGTTCGAAGGCGGGGGCGAGGTCCTCGGGCGTGCGCAGCATGGCTTGGCCTTTGCCGTCGTAGCCCAGGCGGGTGGTCTTCAGGACCGAGGGGAGCCCCAGTTCGGCGACGGCGGCTTCCAGTTCGGCGAGGGACCGCACTTCCCGCCAGGGGGCGGTGGCGACGCCGGCGCCGTTCAGAAAGGATTTTTCCGCGACCCGGTCCTGGCTGATCCGCAGCACCGACGGGGCGGGGCGGACGGGCTTGAGGGAGGCGAGCAGGTCCAGGCCCTCGGCGCTGACATTCTCGAATTCGAAGCTGATGACATCGACGGTTTCGGCGAAGGCGCGCAGCGATGTCGGGTCTTCGTAGTCGCTGATGGTCACGGCGTGGGAGACCTGGGCGGCCGGGCTGTCGGTTTCGCGCGTGAGGATGTGGCAGCGGTAGCCGAGCCGGGCGGCGGCGAGGGCGGACATGCGGCCGAGTTGCCCACCGCCGACCAGACCGATGGTGGCGTTGGGCGGCAGCACCCCGGTCATGCGGGGTCGTCGACCGGTTCGATGGCGACGCCGGCGGTTTGGGCCGCCCGCATGGCAGCGAGTCGTTCGGCGATAGCGGGATCGTGCAGGGCCAGGATCGACGCGGCCAGCAATGCCGCGTTCACCGCGCCGGCTCGGCCGATGGCGAGGGTGCCGACGGGTATGCCGGCGGGCATCTGGACGATGGACAGCAGGCTGTCCTGGCCTTTCAGGGCGTGGGATTCGACCGGCACGCCGAGGACCGGGAGGGTCGTCCAGGCCGCACACATACCGGGGAGGTGTGCTGCGCCGCCGGCGCCGGCGATGATGACGTGCAGGCCGCGCTGTGCGGCCGTGGTGGCATACTCCCGCAACCGGTCGGGGGTGCGGTGAGCGGACACGATCCGGCTCTCGTGGGGGATGCCGAGCAGTTCGAGCTGGTTGGCGGCGTGGCGCATGGTGGTGGGCCAGTCGGACTGACTGCCCATGATGATGCCGACGCGGGGGGATGGGGCTGACATATCAGGCGATATTGTCTGGGATGAGGCGGCTTTCCAGCCAGCTGACCTCATCCTTGAGCATCAGTTTGCGCTTCTTCAGGCGCTGCAGATGCAACTGGTCGGACGGGCCCTGGTCGGCCAGACGGGCGATCACCGTATCGAGGTCACGGTGTTCGCTTCGCAGTTCGTGCAGCTTCCTCAGCAACGAATCCCGGTCGGTCAGCATGGTGTCACCGTAGCATGAAAAATTCCGACATCCATGCCCCGGATAAGTCTGGTTTGGCACATGGCAAACGCGTTACGGTGCCTTGCCGCGGTCACTGCGGTGACCGTGGGCACCCAACCGGGAACTTTCGGAGGTATAAGGCTCATGAGCTATTCGACCCGTCTCGATGCCCTGAAGCAGCGTCATGCTTCTTTGGAATCGCGGATACAGGACGAAGATCAACGACCCCGGCCCGACAGCGACGCGCTTATGCGATTGAAGCTGAAGAAACTGCAATTGAAAGAGGAAATGGAAAAAATCGGTTCCCTCGTACACTAGATTCCCAAAACCCCGCGGTCCGGATCAGGCGGCTTCGTCCGCCTCCGGCGGCGGGGGCAGGGGGACGGTCCGTCCCTCCCGTTCCAAGCGTTCATTGGCCAGCGACACGGCGGCGTTCAGGTCGCCCTGGCTGCACAGGCCCAGGATGACAGGATCGCGCGGCTTGATATTGGCGCTGTTCCAATGGGTGCGGTCGCGCACCTTCTGGATAGTGTCCTTGGTCGTGCCCATCAGCTTGCCGACCTGCGTTTCGCTCAATTGCGGGTAGTTGCGCAGGAGGTAGGCGATGCCGTCCGGGCGGTCATTGCGTTTGGCCACGGGCGTGTAGCGGGCGCCACGCAGGCGCTTGGGCGCGGGCAGCGTGGTCGCCAGCAGTTTCAGGCGGGCCGCCGGGTCGGCTTCACACCGCTTGATGTCGTCGGCGGTGACCTGGCTGTTGGCCACGGGATCGTAGCCGACGATGCCCTGCGCAACCTCTCCATCCGCGATGGCCTGGATTTCAAGCGGATGCATGCCGCAGAAATCGGCGATTTGCGCGAAGCTCAGGGCGGTTTTTTCGATCAGCCACACGGCGGTGGCTTTTGGCATCAACGGGAGGGCCATGGACTCTTACTTTCTGGGGCGCGTGCCGTCACCGGCGGCGCGACAAGGGGCGGGGTATGGCAAGCCCCCCGGCCGGGGTCAAGCTATTCCGATGTCATTTCAGCCATTTGTTCCTGACCGATCCAAGATATCATGGCATGCAACCGGACAGACAGGAGAATGCGCGTGGCCGCAGAAGAAGACCTCCCCCTCCGCAAGCCCAAACGGCTTGAGAGACTGGTTCTCGACACGCTCGGGATCGACGAATTGCGCGACTACATCGGTGAGTTGCGCGAGGAAATCGCCCGGGTCGAGGCCGATATCGCCCGCAAACAGAGTCACCGCAGCGCGGCGGATGCGTTCTTCAAACGGCCGTGAACGCGAAAAGGGGGAGCGCGACGCTCCCCCCTCGATCGTTTACGCGGCGGCCTGGACTTGCGGCGTCGCCGCGGTTTCGTTCGCGATCACCGTGGGAGTCGTGTTGCCGATCGGGATACGCCGGGGCTTCAGCGCTTCCGGCACCACGCGCTTCAAGGACACGTGCAACAGGCCGTTGCGCAGGTCCGCGCCCTCCACCACGACATGGTCGGCGAGGACGAAGCGGCGTTCGAACGGGCGGCCGGCGATGCCGCGATACAGCAGTTCGGGTTTCGGCGCGTCGGCCGCGACCCGGCCGGTAATGACCAGGGTGTTGTCCTTGGACACGAGGTCGAGGTCTTCCGGCCCGAAGCCCGCGACCGCCATGGTCAGACGGTAGGAGTCGTCGCCGGTTTTTTCGATGTTGTACGGGGGGTAGCTGGTCTCGGACGCCGAAGCGGCGGTGTCGGCCAGGCGTGCGAGCCGGTCGAAGCCGATGGCGGTACGGAACAGGGGAGAGAAGTCGAACGTCGTCATGGAAAACCTCCTGCGGGAGCAAGGTTGATATCTCAGGCCGCCCGCTGTCGGGCCGGCCCTGGTTTGGGCTTCGGAACCCCAGATGGGCATTCCGAACACCGCTGAGATTGGTAACCTCGCTGGCCCCCGCAAGAGGGTCAGACGGAAAAAATCACGCCTTGATGCCGAGACCGGCGAACTTTTTGTTGAACTTCGCCACCTGTCCGCCGGTGTCCATCATGCGCTGTACGCCGGTCCAGGCCGGGTGCGACTTCGGGTCGATGTCCAGCCGCAGCGTGTCGCCAGGCTTGCCCATGCAGGAGCGGGTTTTGAACGTCGAGCCATCGGTCATGATGACGTTGATCTCGTGATAGGTCGGATGGATGCCCGGCTTCATGGTGTTGGTCCTATGTGATTGGCGCCACCGATCCCGACCGGCAGCGCGAAGTTGGCGCGTATAGCGGGGCGGGCGGGGCGGTTCAAGGGGAAGGTTGTGCTTTGACCTGTCGCTGGATTTTTGATAGTTTATTGCGCATTGAGATGCTTCGGAGCAAACGTATTATGGGCAGATGGGTCGACGTAATGTACTTGGTCTCGGCATTCGCGTATCTCGGTGCATGCGTTGGTGGGATTGGGTTCGGCCGTTTCGGGAGAGGCGCTCCCCTTGCTGGAGCCTTGGCAGGAGCGTCTTTTTATATCATCGCATTGGTGCGGACGGCCGTCTCAAATTGAAGATTTTAGGAAACCTGGACGGCCATTGGATCGACGTTTGTTCGTTGATGATGGGCTTCATTTACGCGATCTGCATGTTGGTCTTCGGCACGTCGCCACATAAATTTATCTCGATCGCCACAGCCTCCGACGTTGCGAAAGGGGCTGGCTTGTTCCCCATGATCGTTTTGAGTGGCGCGGTCCTGTCCAGTAAGCTGCGGGATGAACTTATTCAGGCCGCGCCGTTGATCCTGTCGCTGGCCGGCGTGACGGCCGTATTTGCGACCTTGTCCGGTTAGCGCCGGCGCGCGCGTTCCCGGAGTTCGAATTTCTGAATTTTACCGGTCGAGGTCTTCGGCAGCGGGCCGAATGCGATGTGGCGGGGGGCTTTGAAGTGGGCCATGCGCGCCCGGCACCAGGCGACGATATCCTCGGCGGTTGCCTCGGCGCCGGGTTTCAGGGTGACGAAGGCCTGCGGGGTTTCGCCCCATTTTTCGTCGGGACGGGCGACCACGGCGGCTTCCATCACGGCGGGATGTTTGTAAAGGACCTCCTCGATTTCGAGGGAGGAGATATTCTCGCCGCCGGAGATGATGATGTCCTTGGCGCGGTCCTTGATCTCGACGTAGCCGTCGGGGTGCATGACCGCGAGATCGCCGGAATGGAACCAGCCGCCGGCGAAGGCGTCTTCGGTCGCGGTGGGGTTTTTCAGGTAGCCCTTCATCACGGTGTTGCCGCGCAGCATCAGCTCCCCCATCGAGGTACCGTCGGCGGGCAGTTTCGTCATGGTTTCGGGGTCCATCACCGCCGCTTCCTGGAGCATCGGCGTTGCCACCCCCTGGCGGGCCATGAAGGCGGATTTGTCGTCGAGCGGCATCTCGTCGAGGCCGGGTTGCCACAGGCAGACGGTCGCGGGGCCGAAGGTTTCGGTCAGCCCATAGAGGTGGGTGACGGCGAAGCCCATCGCCTCCATCCCCGCGATGACGGCCGAGGGCGGGGCCGCGCCGCCGGTGGCGATCTGGACGGTGTGCGGCAGTGGGCGGCGTGTTTCGGGTGGGGCGTGGATGAGGATCGACAGCACCACGGGGGCGCCGCACATATGGGTCACGCCGTGTTCGGCTATGGCGGCGAAGATGGGGGCGGGTTCGACGCGGCGCAGGCAGACATGGGTGCCGCCGGCCAGAGTCACCGCCCAGGTGTAGGTCCAGCCGTTGCAGTGGAACATCGGCAGCGTCCAGAGATAGACGCTTTTCGGCGACAGTCCGAAGGTCAGCGCATTGGCACAGGCGTTCAGGTAGGCGCCGCGGTGATGGGCGACCACGCCTTTGGGATTGCCGGTGGTGCCGGACGTGTAGCCGAGGGCGATCGCCTGCCATTCGTCGTCGGGAAGTTCGATCGGATGGTTTGGATCGCCGCCGGCGATGAAGGATTCGTAGTCGATGGTGCCGATGGCGGGGCCAAGCGGGGTGAGCGCATCGGCGATGTCGACGACGAGCAGCGGGGGCTCGGGCAGGGCCTGTTGGACGGCGGTGGCGAATTCGCGGTCGACCAGGACGGCTTTGGCCTCGCTATGGGCCAGGATGAACCCGATCGCGGCGGCATCGAGGCGGGTGTTGATGCTGCACAGCACGGCGCCGAGCATGGGGACGGCGTAGTGGGCTTCGAGCATTTCGGGGGTGTTGGGTGCCATGATGGCAACGGTGTCGCCCTTGCCGATGCCGGCGCTTTGCAAGGCCGAGGCGAGGCGGCGGCAGCGTTCGGCGAATTGGGCGTAGGTATAGCGGCGCTCGCCATGGATGACGGCGACGCGGTTGGGGTAGATGCCGGCGCTGCGGGTCAGGAACGACACCGGGGACAGCGGGACGTGGTTGGCCGGTGTGCGGCCGAGGTTTTGTTCGTAGATGGACATGGGGGGAGTTTAAGAGGTTTTTCGCGGTTGAGCCTATCCGGATTTTCGTGTGACGTCAGGAGCGGGCCGGTCCCCTGGACGGAGACCGGCCCAACTCCTAGTGCAGCTTGATAATGATCTTGACGCGTAGGCGCCCGATCACCACAATCAGCACCAGGAGCAAGCGGTGGTTGCAAAGCATGCGCTTTCTCCTGACTTAAGCCGGCCGGGGTGATTCCCGGCCGGTTTTGTTATTGTGGGCGCGATTGGTTAACCGGCGGTTAACGGGCGCCAAAATATTTCGGCATGCGCGGGTATGTTCAGGAGCGGACCGGCCCCCTGGCGGGGACCGGCCCAACTCCTAGTGCAGCTTGATAATGATCTTGACGCGTAGGCGCCCGATCACCACAATC
>CAIRCM010000115.1 GCA_903877125.1 uncultured Acetobacteraceae bacterium
ATAAGCTGCGTACCGCACTCGGTATCGAGACCTATTTCTGCAACCCCCATAGCCCTTGGCAAAAAGGCGGTATCGAAAATCAGAACGGACGCCTGAGACGCGAACTGCCACGCAAAACCGACCTCGCCAAAGTGAGCCAACGCCAAATCGCCGCCATCGCTCAAACCTGTAACAACACACCACGAAAATGTCTTGGCTTCCGGACCCCAGCCGAGGTACTCCTACAGCACCTGTTGCACTTCAAATGTGAATCCACCTACCGGCATTCGCCGGCATGACGGGTGGGCAGCCGCCACGAGTCAATCGTTGCGCGGGCTGGTATAACGCCCATCGGACCCGCTATTCCACCGCCTCTGCCAAAAACCGTTCCACCAGCGCCATCGCCCGGTCCCGCGGCGCATTGATCTGCGCCCGCATCTGATTCCGCGCCCCCGAGGTCAAATAAAACCGCTCGTACAACTCCACCCGCGAAGCCAGTGCCGTCCCGGCATAATCCCACGCCAACCGGAACAAACGGATCCGCCGTTCCGCATCCATCCCATGCGCCCCATGCAGATACTTGTCGATATACGGGCGCAATTCCGGATCCCGCATCATCGCCCAGGTCGGCGTCGCCAGCAGATTGTGCGAGCCCAGCAGCTTGATGATCTCATTCGCCCGAGGCATCCAGAACGGCATCGTCGCCCGCAACGCCGACAGCGGTTCGGCCGCCGGAAACCAGCACCCGTTGGACCATTCCTTCGGCCGGTCCTCCGCCGCCTGCACCGCCGAACGCGCCAGTTCCGCGTAGCTCCACAGCTCGCCCAGCAATTGTTGCGCATTCGGGCTTTTATCCCCGATCGCCTCCGCCATGGCGGTCGCCAGTCCCCACGCAAACTCCAGCTTCGTCGCGGCCCGCACCATCGTCTGCTGCATGACGTTGCTGTTCCAGCTTTTCGTCATGACGTGGTTGTAGACTTTGGTATTCCCGTCGATGAACACCCGGTCCCGAGGCACCTCCACATCGTCGAACACCACGAACGCGTCCTGTTCATCGAAACGCGAGCCCAACGGTGCATCGAACCGGTTCGCCGCCCCAGCCACGCTGTCCCGGCAGATGAATTTCAGCCCCGGTGTGGCCATCGGAATGCAGAACGACACCGCAAATTTGTCGCTGTTTTCCGGCAACGGGCGCCCCGGATAGACCGCGATCTCATCGGAAAACGGCGCCAGCGTCGCCAGAATCCGCGCCCCCCGCACCACGATCCCATGTTCGGTGTCGGCGATTTTGCGCAGGATCACATCGTTTTCCTGCCCCGGCATTTCGTCGCGTGCCTTGTCGATCGTCGGATGGATCAACGTATGCGTCAGCGAGATATCCTTGCGCCGCAAAAATTTCTGATATTCGACCTGCCGGGCCGCACCCGTTTCGTTGCCATGCAATGCCCATTCGTCCCAGCACCCGGCGAAACCGGCATAAGTCACGTTCATATAATCCGGCGTTCGGCCCATAACGCCCACGGTATGTTCCGCGATCCGGCGCAACCCGCGATGCCGGCGTTTGATATCTTCGGGCGATTTCGGGATCATATGGCTGACGTTGATCGCTTCCCCGGTTTCCGGATCGGGGATCAGCAGGTCCTCCGGCGCCTCATGCTGCAAATCGAATACCGCCGCCATGCCGTGCGCCGCCCCAGCGAAAGCAGGGTGCGACACCGCGTCGGTCACCTTGTCGCTGCCGACCCAGATCTGCCGGTCGTCCTTCAGCCCACGCAGAAATTCCGCACCCGTTCTTGCTGGCATCGTCCATTATCCTTGAAATGCGGGCCGCGACACGCAACGGCTCGGCCAATTGTCCATCATGGGAGCGCACGGATATGGCATCCCCCGTTCACCCCATCGCATCGGCGGCCGAGCGCACGATATGCCGAAACTCCCCTGTTCGCTGAGTCACCCCTGCCTTATCCAGATATTCCAGTACCTGTATCGTCAGATTCCGCCCGATCCCGCTCCGCTCGTTGAACGCGCGCGCCGTGAAGGCCCCGTCTTCGGACTCCGCCGCCAGAGCAGCCGCGATCTCCCCCAACGCAACGACCCCGTCGGGCTGGAAGAACCGGTTCGGCGCCACCCGCACCAGCAGCCCGAACCGTTCCAGCCGAACCAGCAATGACTCCGCTTCCTCAGGCGGAAGCGACAGCAATGCCGCGACCTCCCGCACCCGTGGCGGCCGCAGCCGATCCGCCGCGATCGCCGGTTCGATCCGTTTCCATGCCGCGGCATCGCCCGCGGCGAGCCGCGCCTGATGGCCGGGCAGATGATAGACCGCGTTGCGTTGGACAATCTCCCCCCGGGCGATCCGTTCCAGCAGTTCGGCTTCCGCCAACGCCGTCGGCCAAGCCCGCAGCCCGGCCAGTAACGCCGCCTTTCCCGGCCCGGGCAAATCGGGGTGTTTGTCATGCCAAACGCGCATCCCCGCGAGCATCGCCTGCCCGAGCGCATCCTTCGTCTCCCGGGAAACCAGGATCGGTTCTCCCGCTCGCCCGATCCGGACTCCTCCGCCCAGCGCGTCGATCCCATCCAGGTTCCGTGCCAAACCGAACCGCGTCAGATCGACCCAGCCCTCCACCCGCAACAGCGCATCCAGCGCCTGCCGCGCATCGGGCAGCGCCATCGCGGCCAGCGACTCCGCCCGTCGTTCCCGCGCAACCCGCCTGGCCGGTGGAAACGGATCGATCACGTGCCCACCAGCCACCACCCGCCCGGTCGCGTCGTCACGCAGAACGATCCGGTCCCCAAACAGTGCGGCCGTTTCCCGCTGTAGCGTCAGATGGGCGAACCCGTCCGCACCGACCAAAACCCGGGCCCCAATGCTCGCCGAACCGATATGAACATGCACCGGGGAGGCATGCTTCACCGCCCGCCCCTCCACCGTTCGAACCCGAACGTCCAACCGCGTCGTCGGCGCATGCAACGCTGGTGCGACGAGCCACTCCCCGCGCCGTACCGTTGCCTTCTCGATCCGGGACCCCGTGATCGCGAGAGCACAACGATCTCCCGCCGAAGCGACGGAAGCGCTGGCATGATGCACCTGAATCCCCCGCACCCGCGCGCCCAGCCGCGACGGCGACAGCAACAGCCGATCCCCCACGCTGACGGTCCCGGACGTGACGGTCCCCGTCACCACCAAACCGGTCCCGGGCACCACGAACCCCCGATCGATCGCCAGCCGAAACCCGCCCGCGGCCGAGCGCCGCCGCCAAGCCGCCGCCTTGCCCGCGATCCAGGCCCGCGGTCCGTCCATGCCGGTGCCCGCGATCGCCGAAACCGCCATGACGTCCGGCTTGTCGTAGCCCGCACGGGCCAAAAGCGCGCGCACCTCCTCCGAAACGGCCGCGACCCGAGCGGAATCCACACGATCGATCTTGGTGATGGCGACGCCGACATCCGTCACCCCCGTCAGCGCGAGCACCGCCAGATGCTCGTGTGTCTGCGGCATCGGCCCGTCATCGGCGGCGACCACCAGCAGCGTGCTGTCGATCGACAGCACCCCTGCCAGCATATTCGTCAGAAACCGTTCGTGGCCCGGCACGTCCACGAAACCCACCGTCTGCCCATCCGGCAAGACGGCATGTGCGAACCCCAGATCGATCGTCATGCCGCGCGCTTTTTCGTCCGGCAACCGGTCCGGATCGATACCCGTCAGCGCGCGAACCAGCGCCGTCTTGCCATGGTCGACATGCCCCGCGAGGGCAACGATCATCCGACTTCGATCACCGCGTCCACGGCAAACGCCCCTTCGCCTTCCGGCATCGCGAACACCGGATTCAGATCGATCGATTGCAGCGTCGGCCCGGCGGCGACGGCAAACGCCGAAAGCCGGGACAATGTCTCAGCCAGCGCCTTCACATCGGCCTTTTTCCGCCCCCGTGCCCCCAGCAGCAGCGGCGCCCCCTTGATCGAGCGGATCATCTCCTCCGCCACATCCGGTCCGAACGGGCAACGGCGGAACACCACATCCTTCAGAATCTCGACGAAGATCCCGCCAAGCCCGAACATCGCGATCGGCCCGAACACCGGATCGCGCATGATCCCCATGATGCACTCGACCCCGCCCTTGAGCTGCTTGGCAACCAATACGCCTTCAATCCGAGCAGATGGGGCGGCATCGCGAGCACGTGACAGCAATAAGGCAAAACCTTCCCGCACCCCAGCCGCATCGGAAACATCCAGCAGCACGCCGCCGATTTCCGATTTATGCAGAATATCGGGGGACAAAATCTTCATCACGACCGGATAACCGAACCGTTCCGCCGCCGCGACAGCCGCCTCAACGTCCGCACAAGCCGCTTCCGGTGCCGAAGCGATCCCGGCGGCGCCGAGAATCCGTTTCGCCTCCGCCTCTGTTGGCGTCACCCCCGGCAGCGTCACCGCCCCCACGTTCGGCGCCGCCGCACCCACCGGCTTGGCGAAGGCCTCCCCGAACCGTCCCATCGCGTCGATCGCGACAACCGCCCGCGTCGGGTCCTCATGCACCACCCAGCCATCGGCTTCCAATTCGTCCCGCCCCTCCGGCGGCACGATCACCGACAGCGCGTACAACCGGCCCGGATTTTCATCCTTCACCGCATTCAGCTGTTCCTTGATCGCCGGCCACCGCCGCGACGACGCCGTCATGCTGAAAAAGCCCAGCACCGCTGAATACCCACCGTCCCGCACCATCGACTCGGTGAACGTCTTCACCAGCGTCACATCGTTCGAGACCTGAGCCGTCGCATCGACCGGATTCCGCGGCGCACAGAACGGCACCAACTCCCGCAGCCGCTTCTGCGCATCGACCGGCATTTCCGGCATCGACAGGCCCAGCGTCTCCGCCACGTCGGAAATCAAAACCCCCGCGCCGCCGGACACCGTAATGACCCCGAGCGTGTTTTTCACCGGATAGATCTTCCGTGTCGCCGTATGCGCGATATCCAGCATCTGTTCGGAATTGCTTGCTCTGAACACGCCGAACTCGTTCATGATCGCTTCGGTCACCGCATCGTCGCCGGCGATGGAAGCGGTATGCGATTTCGCCGCTTTCGTCCCCAGCTCCGACCGCCCGACCTTCTGCATCACCACCGGCTTGCGTGCCGCCCGTGCCGCCTCCAACGCCGCGATCAGACCCGGTGCCTCCCGGATCCCCTCGGCATACACCGCGATCACATCGACTTCCGGGTTCTCCGCCAGCCAGCCGATGCACTCGCCCACCGTCACATCGCCTTCGTTGCCGGTCATCACGCACAGCGATGCCCCGATGCCCCGATTGCGCGCCAGCGTATAAAGATGTGTCCCATAGGCACCCGACTGAGACGCAATCCCGATACGCCCCGGCACCGGCCAACCGCTGTCGAAGGACGACGAAAATGTTGCGTAATAAGAACGCCGAGCATCGAACACGCCAAGGCAGTTCGGCCCCAAAATCCGCATCCCGTAGGAACGGGCGGTCGCCACCATCTTGGCCTGCGCCACCGCCCCGGCATCGTCCATCTCGGCGAAACCCGCCGTGAACATCACGATCGCCTTGACGCCCTTCTTGCCGAGATCGTCGACCGCCGCCGCCGCCACTTCCGACGCAACGGCCACGATCGCGACATCCGGCACATCGGCGATCGAGGCATAGGCCTTCAACCCCTGAATCTCGCTCCGGTTCGGGTTGATCGGATACAGCCCGCCCTGAAACCCCTGCGATTTCATATAGGCGATCGGCCACCCGCTGATGCGGGTCGGGTCGCTCGACGCGCCCAACACGGCGACCGAACGGGGGGCGAGCAGTGGCGTAAGGCCGGCGAAGCGAGATGACATGGCGTTTCCCAGTAACCGACTTTTCACACACTCTGGCCCCGGGAAAAGACGCTGGCAACCCGGCCGGTTAAACCGGGGTTACTGGCAAAGGAAAGACGCCCGATCGACCCCATCGCCGCGCGGATTGATGCTGTCCAGCACCGCACCGCCCGTGCGCCCGAACAGCGCGCAGCGGTTGACCGCCATGGTATGCGCGCCGGCCAGTTCCTGATCCGAACCATGCGCGAAGTCGATCAACACGCTGGTCGGGTTGCCCGCGACAAACTCGACGCTATAACCCGGCCGATGCATGATCGTCCTGTTGACTGTCGTGCTGATGGTCTGGCCGATCCCGCAACTTGCGCCGCTCAGCGCGACAACCGCCAACAAGGTCAGCCTGATCGCCTGGCGCATGATCGGTATCCTTCGCTCCCGAGGGGGGCCGGAGGCGCCGAACACGCTCCTGTCATAGTCCCGCACCGTCGTGGCCGCATCTAGCGCACGGCCCCCGCCAGGGTCAAACGGGACACCATTTGGCATCCCGGTGCAAATCGGCTTAGCCTCCCCATGTGACAATGCCGAGACAAGCCCTTCGACCAAACGGGCAACGCGGCAATTGTCAGGTCTGGGAGGACCGCCATCATGAACAAGCACTATCGCATCCTCATCATGGGTGCGTCGTACGGCTCCCTGCTCGGCACCAAGCTCGTGCTGGCCGGCCACGACGCCCACCTCATCTGCCTGCCGGCCGAGGCCGATCTGATCAACACCGAAGGCGCCGTCATCCGCATGCCCGTGCGCGGGCGTGAGGGTCTGGTCGAGGTCAATTCCCGCAAGCTGCGCGGCACCATGACCGCCGGCGGCACCGCCGGGGTCGATCCACGGCGGTTCGACCTCGTGGTCCTCGCGATGCAGGAACCGCAATATCGCTCCCCCGGCGTGCGCGAACTGTTGCAGGCCGTCGCCACCTCGCGCGTGCCCTGCATGTCGATCATGAACATGCCGCCGCTGCCCTATCTCAAACGCATCCGGGAAATCGACGCGAGCGCGATCCGCGATTGCTATGCCGACGCGACCGTCTGGGACGCCTTCGATCCGGCGACCATGACCCTTTGCAGCCCGGACCCACAGGCTTTCCGCCCGCCGGAAGACAAGGTCAACGTCCTGCAGGTTCGCCTGCCCACCAATTTCAAATCCGCCCGGTTCGAATCGGACGCCGCCACGCAAATCCTGCGCGACCTCGAAGCCGACATCGAAGCCGCCCGGTTTGACGTCGGCGGCGAAGCGATCGAGCTGCCGGTGAAGCTCAAGGCCCATGACTCCGTGTTCGTCCCCCTGGCGAAATGGGCGATGCTCTGCGCCGGCAACTACCGCTGCGTGCAAAAGGACGGCATGCGGCCGATCAAGGAAGCGGTGCACAGCGACCTCGCCGCCACCCAAGCCGTCTACGAATGGGTCAAGGACCTCTGCCTATCGCTCGGCGCCGATCCCCGCGACCTCGTCCCATTCGAAAAATATGCCAACGCCGCCCTGTCCCTCGTCACCCCGTCCTCCGCCGCGCGCGCCTTGGCAGCCGGCGCACCGAATATCGAACGGGTGGACCGTCTGGTGCAGAAAATCGCCGCCGCCCGCGGCCGCCACCTCGACGAACTCGACCGCACCGTCGCGCTGGTGGACGGATGGTTGGAGAACAACCGCAAAAAAGTCGCCTGACCTTTCGGCTGGGCAGCGTCACGCCCCCGGCGTATAAGGCCGGGGGCCACTGACAGGAGCTGACCCGGCATGGACGGCACCGTCGACCTCGATGCGCTCGAAGCGTACCTCTCCTCCGACGATTCGCCGGAGGAATGCATGGACCTGTCCGAACTGGACGGCTTCCTGGCCGGCTTGGCCGTCGGGCCCGAGGTCGTGCCGCCCAGCGAATGGCTGCCCATCGTGTGGGACAATCAGGAACCGGTCTTTGCCGACGAAGCCCAGGCCAACGCCGTGATCGGCGCGATCCTCGGCCGCTACAACGAAATCGTCGACGGTCTGGACGCCGAACCGACCGACTACGCCCCGGTCTTCTGGGAGGATTTCACCGGCGCCACGATCGTCGAGGATTGGGCCGTCGGCTTCATGCAGGCCGTGTCGCTGCGCCAGATGAGCTGGGAAGCGGTGCTGACCGACGATGACACCGCCATGCTGCTGATCCCCATCGCCGCCATCGCCGGACTGGCCATCCCCGACGGCGCCGATGACGAGCTGTCACTCCCCGACGAAGTCATGGACAAACTCGTCGAGGAAGCCCCCGACGTCCTCCCATCCTGCGTGCTCGGCCTCCGCATCTTCTGGCGCGATCGCCTGCTGCCCCCCGGATCCCGCTCCCGCAGGCATTAGCCCTAAACCCCCATCGCCCGACGCATGAACAACCGCTTCAACGGCGGAGTCCGATGCACCGCCGCGATCCCCAAATCCCGAGCCAACCGCAACACCCGACTATCGGAACTGAACAGCCGGTCCAGACCATCCGTCATCCCCAGCATCGCCAGATTAGGCCCCCGCCGAGCGCGCTGATACCGCGCCAACAACGCCGGCGCCCCCGGGTCCTCGCCCGCCCCAACGGCCGAGACAATCAAGTCCCCCAACGCAATCGCATCCTGAAACCCAAGATTCAGCCCCTGTCCGGCAATCGGATGGATCCCGTGCGCCGCGTCCCCCGCCAGCGCCAGCCGCGTATCCACGTACCGATGCGCCAGCATCGCCGACAGCGGATAAGACCACCGTCGCCCCACCAGCCGTATCTCCCCCAGATGATCGCCCAACCGCCGCGCCGCCTCCCGCGCGAACCGCGCATCGTCCAGCGCCATCATCCGTTCCGCCACCGCCGACCGCTCGGTCCAAACGATCGCCGACACGTTCGGCGCCCCCCCGGCCAAAGCATCCGCGCTCGGCGCCATCGGCAGCAGCGCAAACGGACCCGCCGGCAGAAAATGCTCCACCGCGATCCCGTGATGCGGCAAGTCATGCGTCACCGCGAAGGTCATCCCGGTCTGCCCATACGGCAGTCGAGTCACCGGTATCCCCGCCTGCTCCCGCAACGGGGACTGCCGCCCCTCCGCCGCCACCACCAGCCGGCAATCGATCCGCGGCCCTCCCGCGATCGCCACCGTCGCCCCCTCGACCGACCGCGTCACCGTCGCCACCGCCGGCGCGAATACCCGCAACGCCGGCAAGGACGGCAAATGCGCATTCAGCCCGACCCGCAACCCCCGAGCCTCCACCATCCACCCGAACGGCCCGCTCTCGGCCCCAAGCTCCCGATGGTCGAAATGCAGAAACAGCCGCGACGCCGGCTGCCCGACCCGCCCGTCGCTGACCCTGATCTCCTGGATCGGCTGCGCCGCCTCGGGCAGCCGAGCCCAAAGCCCCGATTCATCCAACAGCCGCCGAGACCCCGCCGAAATCGCATAAGCCCGACCATCGAACGCCGGATGCTCCATCGGCTTCAACGGCGCCCGGTCGATCACCACCGTCGACACCCCGGCCGACGCCAGAAAGCAGGCCAGACTGCCCCCCACCGGCCCCGCACCCATGATGCAGACATCCGCCGAAAGCCGGTTTTCAGGATCGTTCATGACAACCTCGTGCAGTGCCGCCCAACAATTAGGCAGCCAATTTAGGGCGGGGTTCGGCGAATCCCAGGGCAATTGCCCGTCCATTACGCGGTCGCCTCTGCCTAACCCTGCGGCATATCCGCCCCCCAGGCCGCGTCCCGCAATCCGTCGATTTTGGCACGTTTGTTGGGCCGGGCACAGGCAACAATCGGGGGAATTTCTCTATGCAACATATCGAGGCAGGCGACGTCGCGTGGGTGCTGCTCTGCACCGTGCTGGTACTGCTGATGACCATACCCGGCCTGGCCCTGTTCTACGCCGGCATGGTGCGAAAAAAGAACATGCTGGCGATCATGATGCAGTCGTTCAGCCTCTGCGCCGTCATGACCGTCGTCTGGATGGTCGCCGGCTACTCCCTCGCCTTCACCGACGGCAACCCCTGGATCGGCGACCTCTCCCGCCTGTTCCTCAACGGCCTCGCCGAAAAATGGGACCAGCCCTTCACCCTCGGCGCCGGAACCGCCAACGCCCAGCCGACCGCCATCCCGGAAAGCGTCTTCCTCATGTTCCAGATGGCCTTCGCCATCATCACCCCCGCGGTGGTCACCGGAAGCTGCGCCGACAGGATGAAATTCTCCGCCATGCTGGTCTTCTTCATCCTCTGGTCGCTCCTGATCTACGCCCCCCTCGCGCATTGGGTCTGGAGCGCCACCGGCTGGCTCGCCACCCTCGGCGTCGCCGATTTCGCCGGCGGCACCGTCGTCGAGATCAACTGCGGCATCACCGGCCTCGTCTGCGCCCTCGTGCTCGGCAAACGCCTCGGCTACGGCCAGGAGAACATGGCGCCCTGGAACCTGTCCTATGCCGTCATCGGCGCCTGCCTGCTCTGGGTCGGCTGGATGGGCTTCAACGCCGGCGGCGCCATGGGCGCCAACGCCCGCGCGGGTATGGCCGTCCTCGTCACCCAGATCGCCGCCGCCGGAGCCACCATGACCTGGACCCTCGCCGAGTGGCTCCTGCGCGGAAAACCCTCCGTCCTCGGCGCCATTTCCGGCGCCGTGGCCGGACTGGTCGCGATCACCCCGGCCGCCGGGTTCGTGCTGCCCGGCCCGGCACTCGCCATCGGCCTGGCCGCCGGCGTCGTCTGCTTCTGGATGTCCACCACGGTAAAGGGCTGGTTCGGCTACGACGACAGCCTCGACGCCTTCGGCGTCCACGGCATCGCCGGCATGCTGGGCATGCTGGCCACCGGCTGGTTCGCCTTTGGCCCCCTGTCCGCGACCAAGGACGCCCCCGCCGGCACCGCCATCGGCGGCCTCCACCTTCTTGGCATCCAGGGAACCGCCGTACTCGCGACCATCGCCTTCTGCGGCATCGGCTCCTGGATCCTGCTGATGATCACCGACGCCCTGGTCGGGCTGCGCGTCACCAACGACGAGGAACGCGAGGGCCTCGATATCGTCCTGCACGGGGAGCAGTTGTTCTAGCTTGCCCACCCACCCGATCCCGCGTACCAGCCCCCGCGCAACACGGGAGAGGGTGCCATGCCGACAATGCAGGTACGAGGGGTCGACATCGTCTACGAAATCCTCGGCGACCGAGGTTCCTGGGTCACCATCACCCCCGGCGGACGGCGCGGCATGGCGGGCGAGGTCGCCCTCGGCACCATGATCGCCGAGGCCGGCTTCCGCGTCCTCCTGCACGACCGCCGCAACACCGGCGCCGCCGGCATCGCCATCGCCGGCGAGTCCGAAAGCCGCCAGCAAGCCGAGGATCTGCTGGCCCTCATGCAGGGTCTGCGCATCGGCCCGGCCTTCGTCGCCGGCAGTTCCTCCGGCGCGCGCATGTCGCTGCTGCTGGCCCGCCACCACCCCGAGGCCGTGAAGGCCCTGATGCTCTGGCGCATCACCGGCGGTCCTTACGCCGCCAAGCGCCTCGCCTGGAACTACTACGAACAGTATCTGGAAGCCGTCGCCGCCGGCGGCATGCAGGCGGTCTGCGAAACCGAACATTTCAGCGCCATGATCGCCGCCAATCCCGCCAACCGCGACACGCTGATGCACATGGGAGCCGAAACCTTCGCCGCCGGCATGCAAAGCTGGCTCGACTCCTTCCGCCAGGGCGCCGACCACCCCGTCGCCGGCCTCAGCCCCACCGAACTGCGCCAGATGCAGATGCCCGCCATCTGCATCCCCGGCAACGACCGCATCCACCCCGCCGCCGGTGCCCAGGCCGCCCACCGCCTCATGCCCTTCAGCATCTATCGGGAGGTGCTCACCCAACCCGTCGACGTCGATGCCGATCTCGCCGGCTGGGCCGCCAGGACCGGCGCCCTCGCCGCCCACTTCATCGATTTCCTCAGAGCCTGCGACCGCGCGCTGTGACAAGCCGGCGGATCGCGCTGCTGGCCACGGCGGGGCTGGCAATCTGGTGGTACGTGCTGGAACGGCTCCCCATGGGCGAGCACCTCGGCTTCTTCCACCTCGCCCCGCTCGGCCTCGGTTTCAACTCGATGGCCGCCCACCTGCTGGCGGGCCGGTTCGATGTCGACCTCGACGCGTTCATCGGCGAAGCCTTCTTCGTCGGCGACCGAACCATATCCTATTTCGGCATTTTCTGCGCCCTGCTGAGGCTGCCGCTGGCGCCGTTCGGGGTGCTGGCGACTCTCGACATCACCGGCCCGTCCTGCCTGCTCGCGGTCTGTCTGGGAGCATGGTTCCAACTGCGGGCCCTGCAGACCGTATATGCGACCTGCCCGGAAAGCGCACGGCGGGATTGGCTGACGGTCGCATTCGCGGTGTGCATCCTGCTGGGCGGACAGCAGATTCAATTCACGCGGGCCAGCATCTATCAGGAGGTCGTGTGCTGGGGAAACGCCCTGGCCATGGGCTTCGTGTGGCTCGCCGTAAGTGGCCTGCTGCGCGGTTTCGGCAAGCGAACCCTGACCGGGATGGCCGTGTTCGCCGGGCTGGCGCTGCTGGACCGGGTGAGTTTCGGCATCGGGCTCTACGCGGCCCTTGGCGGCCTGCTGCTGCTGCGGTGGCGGCTGATGCTTTGGCCCTCGGTGGTACTGGCCCTGTTCATCGCCGCGACGGCCGTCGTGAACTACGGCCGGTGGGGCGATCCGCTGGTATTCGCCGATTTCACCAAATACGCGCTGAACCAGGACCAGACTCCGGATCGGCTGGTGCGGTTGGCCGAATTCGGCACCTTCAACTGGCGGCGTATCGGATTGGGGCTGAACTACTACTTCGTCCCGGTATGGATGTGGATCCGCTCGGACGGACACCTCCTGCTCGCCGAAGCTCGGGCAAGGCTGGTCGATGTCATGGAGCTGCCGCCCGGCAGCTTCCTGCTGTCCGACCCGTTGCTGCTGGGGATGGCCGCGATGGGCCTGACCGGATTGCGTCGCAAGCCGGCTTTGCCGACCCTGGCCCTCCTCGCTGGCCTGTCGATTCCCCCGATCCTCATGCTGACGGCCATCAGCATGGCCTACCGCTACCGCGAGGAGTTCTATCCGTTCCTGGTGCTGGCCGCGCTGCTGGGGATCCAACGGCTTTGTGCCGGCGGGACGGCATTTGGGCGCGGCACGCGTTCGGCGATCGTCGCCGCGGTTGTCGTCAGCGTCCTGGTGTCCCACGCGCTGGCGGCCATCTACGCCGTCTCCCCCTTCGGCGATGCGGAACAGTACGTCGAGGCCGACGGCTGGATCGGCACATACCTGCCCCGTCTGCGCGCCGGGCATGACTGGTGACGGCGTTTCCTCTATAGCCACCGCATGACCGACCTCACCGAAATCGCCCGCCGTCGCACCTTCGCCATCATCTCCCACCCCGACGCCGGCAAAACCACCCTCACCGAACATCTGCTGCGTGCTGGCGGCGCGATCCAGCTCGCCGGCAACGTCCGCGCCAAGGGCGAACGCCGCCGCACCCGCTCCGACTGGATGGGGATCGAGCGCGACCGCGGCATCTCCGTCGTCACCTCGGTCATGACGTTCGAGCATCAGGGCTGCGTCTACAACCTGCTCGACACGCCCGGCCATGAGGACTTCTCGGAAGATACCTACCGCACACTCACGGCCGTGGACGCCGCGGTGATGGTCATCGACGCCGCCAAGGGGATCGAGGCTCGGACCCGCAAGCTGTTCGAAATCTGCCGCCTGCGCGACATCCCCATCATAACCTTCGTTAACAAGATGGACCGCGAGGCCCGCGACCCGATCGAACTGCTGGACGAGGTCGCCCAGGCCCTCGCGCTCGACACCTCCCCCGCCACCTGGCCCGTGGGCCGCGCCGGGGATTTCGCCGGCACCTACGACCTGCGAAAACGCGAACTGCGCCTGACGATGGAACTGTCGCAATCCGACCGACGCCTCCAGGACGTCGCCGACGAAGTCGATCTGGTGCGCGACGCCCTGCCCGCCTTCGACCGGGAGTCCTTCAACGCCGGACACCTCACACCCGTCTATTTCGGCAGCGCCATCAAGCATATCGGCGTGAGCGACCTGCTGGACGGCCTGGCCGAATACGGCCCGCCCCCGCGCGACCAACCGGCCGACAAGCGCATCGTGCATGCCTCCGATCCCGGCCTGACCGCACTGGTTTTCAAAATTCAGGCCAACATGGACCCGAACCACCGCGACCGCATCGCCTTCGCCCGCGTCTGCTCCGGCCGGCTGGTCCGCGGCATGCGGCTGAAACAGGTGCGCACCGGCAAATCCATTCCGCTCCACGCGCCGCAGTTCTTCTTCGCCCGCGAACGCGAAATCGCCGATGAGGCGTTCGCCGGCGACGTCGTCGGCATCCCCAACCACGGCACGCTTCGCATCGGCGATACCCTGACCGAGGGCGAGGACATCAACTTCGTCGGCGTCCCCTACTTCGCCCCCGAAATCCTCCGCCGCGTGCAGTTGAAAGACGCCATGAAGGCGAAAAAACTGCGACAGGCTCTCGTCGAACTGGCCGAGGAAGGCGTCGTCCAACTCTTCCGGCCCCAGGACGGTTCCGCCCCGCTGGTCGGCGTCGTCGGCACCCTGCAGCTCGACGTCCTCCAGTCCCGCTTGGCCGGCGAATACGGCGTGGAAATCACCTTCGACAACGCCCCCTTCCAGTTGGCCCGCTGGATCACCGCCACCGACCGCGCCGCCCTGGCAAAATTCATCGCCGAAAACCGCTCCGGCATGGCCGACGACGTCGACGGCGACCCTGTGTTTCTCGCAACCTCGAACTTCATGATGCGTCGAGCCGAGGAACTCTCCCCCGCTCTGACCTTCCGCGACATCAAGGACGTCCGCGCGGAGAAGATCGCGGCTTAGGAAATGTCGCCGCGAAGCCAATAAGGCAACGCGCAAAAATTACCGCTCCAAGTCGCGGCGGTCTCGTTACATCGTCATGGCCCGGCTCGTCCGGGCCATGACGATTTGGGAGTGGTCGGCCGACTCGTTTAATTTTGGGCGTTGCCTAAGTATATTCTTGCACGCATGAACGGAGATAAACAGGATCGTCGGCGTGTATAGGACCACCCGAGGGAATTTCAGTCGAAGTCCCATGCAATCCACGCGCTCCGTCAGTGACGACGAACGCCGGCCATCATCGGTCATCCTGTTCATCCGTGTAAAAGATACCTTTCGGCCGGACAGCGCCAGGCATCCCGTTTTTCCGCGAGGCCGCCAACCCGCGCTCCCGTCTCATGGCAGGTCGTCGTACACCCCAGCCGCGGAGCCGGCAACGATATAGGCCGCGGCGGCGGTTGCGTGCGCCGGCAGGTCGCCCGACGGCACATCGTAGACCCGGTAATCGCGGTCACGACCGAGCATCCGGCGCATCATGTCGCTGTAGGTACCGAAGCGAGGTTCAAGCCAAGCGGGGACCGAACCGCATTGCAGGATGCCGATTGTCATACGGCCAAGGTAACTATGAATGGAGCACCCCGCCATCCTCACCCTTTTCCGAAATGGCATTGACGCGACAGAATTAATTCCTGTATATCACGTGGACCACCCGCTGACCGCACGCGCTGCCTAAATCCGGAGGAAACCTAAAATATGGCTGGCTTGTACTACGAAGAATTCCACATCGGACAGGAATTCGCCCACCCCTGGACCCGCACCGTCACCGAAATGGACAACGTCCTGTTCACCTCGCTGACCATGAACGTCCAGCCGCTCCATCTCGACGCCGAATTCGCCGCCAAAACCGAGTTCGGCAAACCGCTGGTGAATTCGATCTTCACCCTCGGCCTCATGGTCGGCGTCACCGTCAACGACACCACCATTGGCACGACCGTCGGCAACCTCGGTTTCAGCGACGTGAAATTCCCCAAGCCCGTCTTCGCCGGCGACACGCTGCGCACCCGCACCAAAGTACTGGCGATGCGCGAAAGCCGCTCCCGCCCCGATGTCGGCATCGTCGAGTTCGAGCATAGCTGCTGGAACCAGCGCGATGAGATGGTTGCCATTTGCCGCCGGCAGGCCATGATGCGGAAGAAAGCATAAGGAGACGACCATGCGCTGGGCACGCTTCGAAAAGAACGGCCAACCCTGCTACGCGGTGATCGAGGGCGACACCGTCATCCCCGTCCGCGGCTCCCCGTTCGATGCCTGGGAACGCACCCCCGAACGCTTGAAACTCGCGGACGTAAAGCTCCTCGTACCAGTGGTCCCAGCCACCTTTTACGCCGCCGGCATGAACTACGCCCAGCATGTCATGGAGGTGGCGGAAAAACTCGGCCGCAAGCCCGACCTGCCGCCCAACGCCGATGCCGGCTACCGTACCGTCAACGCCCTGATCGCCGATGGGGAGAACATCGTCATCCCCGCCGACGCCACCGATCTCGTGCAATACGAAGGTGAGCTGGTGGTGGTCATCGGCCGCAAATGCAAACACCTCACCCGCGAAAACGCCCTGTCCGCGGTGCTCGGCTACACCATCGGCAACGACGTGAGCGAACGCACCTGGCAAAAATCCGATCGCACCCTCTGGCGCGCCAAGAACACCGACACGTTCAAACCGATGGGCCCGTGGATCGAAACCGACGTGACGCTGGAGGATCTGCGGACCACCGTCCGCCTGAACGGCGAGGAAAAGATCACCTTCGAAACCAACAAGATGATCCACGGCGTGGTGGATTTCCTGGTGGCGATGACCACCGTGCTGACCCTCTACCCCGGCGACGTCCTGTGGATGGGAACCGAAGGCGCGACCGCGAACATGAAGCACGGCGACATCTGCGAAATTTCGATTTCGGGGATCGGCACGCTGCGCAACCCCGTGGTGCGGGAGGGGATGTAGTCAACCGCCCCGGCCGGATCGCTTCGCCATCACGGAAAGCAGGACAAAATTTTCCTTCGCCTCCTGTCTGACCGTGTTGGGCAAGGCGGCGATCGCCCGGCGGATATCCTCCGCCGCGATCGCATGCGACCCCATGAGCCAAATGCGGTCCTCAAGATCCCGCGCATTGGCACGCAGCAGCTTCGAAGCGATGATGCTGCGTGCCGGTGGCGCGACGACGTTCGACACACGCCCGCTCCAAACCACGCGTTCCGGTTCGCCCCCTCGCGCCTGCGAGGCAAACTCTACTCCGCCACGATCCCCGCGCGGTACTCGAACTTCTCCCCGGCTTCCTTGCCGGCGCCGTAGGCATCCCCGATCACCCGCCGCCGCGGCGCCTGGACCGACCGCAACGACAGGCCCAACTGTTCCATTTCCTCATCGAGGATCGACCGCTTCACCGGCACCAGGGCCGTCCCGCCGGACTGGTCGCGCGCCGCGTCGCGCGCCGCGCGCAATTTTTCCAATTTGTCGACGATCCCATGCGCCAGCCCAGCATGGAACGATGTCGTCGCAGAACGGCGCGGGCCGGAATCCAGCGCCCGGTAAATTTCGCCACGTTGGAACGCAAGCGTCTCCGACGCGAAGGCCTGCACGATCAGGTCGTAGAGATAAGCCGATGCCTGTACATCCCCCGGCATACCAAAGAAAATATACCGTATCGCTCCATCGAAATCGATTTCTGCCCAGACCTTGCACTCGAAAAACGCCGCGACGGTACCGATACAATCGTCGATCGGGCCGCGCCGCTTGCGGCCGGTCTCGACGCCGATGCCCTCGCATCTCTGCTTGCGGAGGTCGAGTTCGCTCAGATTAAGACCGTAACGGTCCAGCAGCTCCGCGACCTTTTCAGCCGCCGCCATCGCTTCCTGTTCGGTGCAGCCCTGTTCGACGGTTTTCTCCCGCAGCGCACGAATGCGCTGCATCAGCCTGTCCAGATCCGTCGGCGTCGCGGCGGCTTTCGTCGCGCTGCGCGCCCGTGCCTGGGTGCGGAGTTCGGCGAGCAGGTCGCGGACCTCCTGGTCGCAGCGGCGTGCGGCGATCGCCGCCTCCACCGCTGCCGTCGCGCGGTCGAGGCTGAACCGTGCCGACCCGGTGGACTCGCGCAATGCCATGAAGGCGACAATTTCCGCCGCGATGCGACGGTACGCCGCCGCCAGCCGTTTCGCCCCCGCCTCCCGGGCGATGAACACGCTGATAAGTGCATCCACCAGGTTCTCGGAGTCGACGAAGCCTCTGATTTGCGCGCGTTGATCGGCCCCCGGTTCGCCGTCCAGCGCCGCCCACTCGGCCGCCAGCGCATCCAGCGGTTCCTCATCGGGGCGGAACGGCAGCGCCGGCTTCTCGGGCTTCGCCGATGCGCCCAGCCGCACGACATGGCGATAAACCGCCTCGGCGCAGCGCAACGGATTGCTCAGGATGTTACGGTTGACCCGAGCGATGCCGCGCACGACCGCTTCCGCCGCGGGGTCGATATTGATCGCCGGGCCGCAGGCAACGGCGAACCCGTCCGCGGCGACCGCGTAGCGGCCGAACACGACGCCGTCCGCGCCGGCGTCGAAACCCGGCGAGGCCAGCATCTTATACGTCTCGCCGGTGAGCATGTCCTCGAACCGCATCTTGGCGACGCGGGCCATGCGGTGCCGCGACTGCCGCAGCAACGCCGCCGCGGCCATATCGCTCGCCGGCCGGTCCCTGAGCGATTTCACCAGCCGGTCGAAAGCCGTCGTTCCCAGCATCGACGGCGTCATCAGCGCCACGTCCAGCGCCAACATCTTGGCAATCGCGACATGCGAAGGCTCGACCGGAAACCGCACGCCCGACAGCCATTGCCGGACCGTCTGATCGATTTTCGGAAGGGCGACAAATTTCATCGCCTCGGCCGACATCGGCATGAGCCGGCCGATCGATGCTTCGGTACCGATAGCGGCGATATCGGGGGCGCCGGCGAAGTTGGTCATGATCGGCCTCGGCGTTAGGTTGACTGCGTCCTTGACTGCCGGGACGTGCCGAGTCGCGGCAACAGGCCTTGATCCTGAAACACCCGGAACCATTTACGAAACATCGCCTCGGTATCCATCGCCTCGGTAAAGCCCGCCTGCTGAATCTTGATCGTCGAAACGATCGACGACGGCCCGGGTTCCGTCTGCCCGTGGCGCATCTGATAGTCCGCATACTCCATCGACAGCCCAACGAAATCCCGCAACCCCGGCGCCGCGAGGCCATGCCGGGCACGCACCGCATCCCATGCCGCTTCGCCAATATCGCGCAGCGAGAACGGAACCGCCTCGCAAGGCTGCATCCCCACCGCCTCGGCAATCGCGGGCCAGACATTCTCCCACACGAAAACGTCGCCATTGGTAACATTGAACGTCTCGTTCCGAGCGGCCGCCGCCTCTCCGGCCCAGGCGATCGCGCGGGCCAGAAGATCGGCGTCCACCGCCTGTCCGACACGCGCGGCACCGCCAGGATAGGGCAACCCGACCCCGCGCTCCCGCATCGCGGCCGCATACACACCCAGCGCCGGGATCAGGTTCATCGCCCCGCCGATCGCCTCCCCCACGATCAGCACCGGGCGCAGAATGGTCCAGGGCACTGACAAGGACCGGAGATAATCCTCCTGCGCCCAATAGAAATTGGGCTGCTCGCGCATCTCCGACCGCCCCTCCCGAGCCGGGACTTTCATCGGCCGGACGTGAACGCCATAGGCTTTCGTGCCCTGCAGCAGCGTGACATGCCGCAAACCCGGCGCCGCCGCCATCAAAGGCGCCAGCAAATTCCGCAGCATCAGGTCGTTGATGCGTATCTGTTCTTCGTCCCGCCACCCATCGACGAGGTTCGGCCGCTCATACAGCGCGGCGTAAACCAGATGGGTCACCTCTCGCCAGGACCCGGCAGCTTCGCGGCACGCGGCGGAATCCATCAGATCCACCGCCATATGCCGCGCGCCATGCAACGCCGCCGGTGCTCGGCGAGACAAGGCGATCGCCTGGCCACCGAACTGCTTCAACGCGGCATAGCCGACCAGCCCGCTCGCGCCCGCGATCAGAACGGTTTTAGCGGACATGTTGGCGGCTCAGCGGCTGGTCTTATCCTTCCACCAACCGCGTTCCGGCAGTCCCAGACCCAGGTTTTCCCGCAGCGTCGCGCCCTTGTATTCCTTCTGGTACAGCCCGCGGCGTTGCAGTTCCGGGACGACGTATTTCACGAAGTCCTCGAACGTGCCCGGGGTATGCGTGCCGGCGATCACGAATCCGTCGCAGGCCCGTGCCTCGAACCACTGCTCCAGATAATCCGCGACATCCTTCCCGCTGCCCACAACCGCGTTATGGGTCCGCCCGCGCCGGGTAACGTTCAGGAAATCCCGCACCGTGGGGCTCCGGCCGATCACGTTCATGACCCGATTGCGCATCGCCTGCATGCCGGACATGCCATCCAGTTCCGCCTCCGAGAACGCCTCGTCCATCCCCTTCGTCTTGAAGTCGAAATTCAATGCCTCGGACAGTAACGACAGACCGTCGACCTCCTTGTACAAGGACTCGATCAACGCCATCTTGTCCTCGGCCTCCGAGCGGGTTTCCGCGATCACCGGATAGGCAATGGTATTGACCGTGACGTTATCCGGATCGCGGCCATGGCCGGCGATGGCGTCCTTGAATTCCCGATATTGTTTCTGCCCATCGGCGATGTCGTGATACGCAACAAACACCGTCTCCGCCCACCGCGCCGAGAACACCTTGCCTCGCGGCGAGGACCCTGCCTGGATCACCACCGGATGCCCCTGCGGCGAGCGCGGCACGGTGAACGCGCCATGCGTTTTCAGATAGCGCCCATCGTATTCCTGCCGATGCACCTTGTCCGGATGCGCGAACAGACCGGACTGCTTGTCCACCACCAGCGCATCGTCTTCCCAGCTGTCCCAGCAGTTCAGCACGATTTCCATGAACTCGTCGGCGCGGTCGTAGCGGGCGTCGTGCTCCATGTGCACATCTCGGCCCATGTTATGGGCTTCCCCGTCATTGACCGAAGTCACAACGTTCCACGCCGCCCGCCCGCCGATCATCAGATCGACGGTCTGCAAACGCCGGGCAACGTCGAACGGCTCATAATACGTGGTCGAGGCGGTTGAACCGATGCCGAGATATTTGGTGCCGAACCCCATTGCCATCAGGCAGGCCACCGGGTCCATCTTCACCACCCGCACGCCGTTGGCCACGACCTCCGCCGGGTTCCCGCCATAGATGTCGGGCATCGCGAGGCGGTCGTCGAAGAACGCCATCTGGAACTTGCCGGCTTCCAGCACCTGACCGATGTGCTGGTAATAGGCGGCGGTGGTGAAGTCCGAACGCGCCTCGGGGTGCCGCCAGGCACTGGCCAGGGTGGTGCAATTTTGGGCCTGCAGGAAGCCTACCATCGTCATCTGGCGCATCGTGATCGCTCCGGTGTTCGTGCTACCGGCGAGTATAGGCCCTACGACCGTCCCGTCCAAACCGAGCGTGCAACGCCGGCATTTTTTCGTCCGCGTTAACCACCGGTTAACCAATCGCGCCCACAATAACAAAACCGGCCGGGAATGACCCCGGCCGGCTTAAGTCAGGAGAAAGCGAATGCCTTCGAAACGCCGCTTGCTCCTGGTGCTGATTGTGGTGATCGGGCGCCTACGCGTCAAGATCATTATCAAGCTGCACTAGGAGTTGGGCCGGTC
>CAIRCM010000116.1 GCA_903877125.1 uncultured Acetobacteraceae bacterium
GCTTGAAAAGTCGTGGATACCGGCATTCGCCGGCAGGACGATATGGGTCGGGCCACGAGTCAAGGTTTCGGGCGGTTGGCATAAGTCTTTGTATGATCGCGTGATTCACGCCGCCGTGTGATTCCACCTCTGGCGATCGCGCTCTAACCGATCACCTTCGCTTCCCGCAACGCCGACAGACGTTCAGAATCGTAACCAAGCAGTCTCGCCAACACCTCATCGGTGTGCTGGCCCGGGGTTGGGACGGGCGCCACTTGGCCGGGCGTCTTCGAAAGTTTCATCGCTATCCCAGGGGCGTAAATTTCGCCCGCCAAGGCGTCGTCGACCTTGACCAGCATCTCCCGCGCCCACAAGTGCGGGTCCCTGGCGACCTCCGGTGTGGTTTTGACCGGCGCGACGGGGATGCCGATGTCCATCAGCGCCTCGCAAATTTCGTCTTTCGTGCGGGTGGCGCACCACGCCTCCAGCATTCTGCGCCGGTCGCCACCGGTGCTCGAATTGACCGGACCGCCTGCGGCGTTACCGTTGGACACCAGGGCGAACAGCCGAGCCGCCATGTCACGGCCGGTGGCGGAGATCACCACGTGGCCGTCGGCGGCCTTGTAAGGGGGGCGCCCAGCCTCACCGCCTTCTTCACCGGTGGACAAATAATAGGCCGTGGGGATTTCCACCAAGGTTAGTGCCGAATCCAGCAGACAGACGTCGACGACCTGGCCTTCGCCGGTGCGGTCGCGGTGACGCAGTGCCGCGAGGCAGCCGATCGTCGCGTGCAGGGCGGTGGTGCGGTCGATAATCGACGACGCGGTGCCCAGCGGTTGACCGACCGGTTGGCCGGTCAGCGTCATCAGGCCGGACATTGCCTGACCCAGCGGATCGAAAGCGGGGCGGTCGCGATAGGGGCCTTGCTGGCCGAATCCGGACACCGAGACCAGAATGATTCGGGGATTGATGGATTTCAGTGTCTCATAGCCAAAACCCATCTGGTCCATGGTGCCGGGACGGAAATTCTCCAGCACGATATCGGCGGTTTTCACCAGATCGGCGAATATCGATTTGCCGGCCTCGCTGCGCATATCGAGGCACAGGCTTTTCTTGCCGCGATTGTAGACGGTGAAATAGAGACTTTGGCCGCGCACGATGGGGGGATTGCCGCGGGTTTCCTCCCCGCCCAGACGTTCAATCTTGATAACTTCGGCGCCGAGGTCGGACAGAATCATCCCGCCGCGTGGGCCAGCCTGGTAGCGGGCCAGTTCCAACACGCGAACGCCTTCGAGGCTTTGGCCGGTCATCGAGGTTTCCTCCGATTGCTTTTGTCGGAGGAAACCTTGGCCTGGCGGCGTCCGCTGTCAAATGCTTGGGTTACTGCTGATGGTGCGGTCCACGATGATGACCGGTCGGAAGGGCCGGCAGTTTGGCACGTTGTTCCGGCGTTAACACATTTGCGGCGTCGATGAGCGCTTTGGTCATGCGCTGCGAAATCCTGTCCATCGTCTGGGTGTTTTGGGCGCGTAAGGTCTCGATCGCCGCGGCGTCGATCTGCGGGGCGCTCAGCAGTGTACGCATCTGCTGGCGCGCGTCGCGCATGGCGGCACGCATCGGTGCAAGGTCTGCTTTCGCGGCGTCGGCGATCGCGTGGATTTTGACTTTCTGATCCGCGGTGGCGCCAACTTTGAGCAGTATCGCGTCGATACGCTGGTCGATGCCATGATGATGCCACGGCAGTTGGTGGGGCACGGGCGCTTGCTGTGTCGCGGCGGGTTGGGCATGAGCGATCATTGGCACAATGCCGGTCAAGGCGAGCGTGGCGAACCCGGCGAGAGCCGCGGTCTTAAACTTGGTGATCATTTCTCGTTTTTCCTGATGTCAACCAGCACTCTGCCGGTTGCGATGCAGGATATAGGTGGACCACGTAACGGCGCTTGTACGAGAACGTGACATTATGTGACCGGACACCTGCGCTGTTTGCGCGTCGTAGCGGCGTAGGCGCCGAAGGCGCGATCGGGGTGCAGGTTCGGCTCGACAACGGTGCCTCGGTACGCTTCCCAGGTTTCCGCCGCGAAATCGGCCATCGGTCCGGACACCGTCATCGCTGACAGCGTCTCGTTCGCATAATCAAGCGGGCGCACCGGTTGTACCTGCAGCAGCGGAAAATCGGCTCGGAGTCGGATCGGCGTGTGGGAGCGGGTGAAGCGCAGATTGGTGATCAGCGGGCCGAACCATCGATCGGATTCGACGATGCCTTCATACTGGGTGAAGCCGCCGGGCAGCGGTACATTGGCCGGGGCGCGTATGAGCAAATGCCAGTCGGGCGCGGTGCGCGCGATCAGGCCGGTCCAGAGTTGCAAGGATCCCGCCTCGGGCAGGGCGGTCAGGAAGGGCGGGGCGTAGCCCCGCAGTTCGGCTGGCGCGTTGGCATCGAACTGGTCGGCGAAGCCGGGAAACTGGGCTGACGGCATCAGCTTCAGCCAATCCTCGGCGCCGTCGTAATGCCAGTAGATGTCCGTTCCATCCCACATGATCTGTATGTCCATGGGCGGGAAAATCCACCATCCATAGCCGGAGGCGCTGGTCGCGGCCTCGCAATACCGGAAGGCGCGCGTGGGCAGTGTGCCCATGGCGGACCGGTCGGCGCGCTGCGGCGGGCGGCCCCGTTCGATCAGGCGGAAGAAATGGGCGATCGGACGGACATCTTGGGACATGGCGGTTTCTTTTCCGTATATGGAAAAAAAACGGCCTCGCCGGCGGTGTTGGCCGAGCGGGGCCGCTGGAGCACGATCGGGTCAAGCTGACCCTATCGTGTTCTAGAAGTGTTTGTTTGATCGCGTGATTCACGCCGTTGTGTGATTCCACCTGTGGCGATCACGCGTTGTTTGATCGCGTGATTCACGCCGTCGTGTGATTCCACCTGTGGCGATCACGCTTCAGCTCAAATATCAGCCGCGGAAGGCGGGCAGTCGGCCGGCCGCGCCCAGCTTGATCTTGCCTTTGTCGTTGGTCGCGGCGGACTTGACGGCTGGCAGGCGGCCAGCGGCGCCGAGCACGACGCGGCCATTGTCACGCGTCGCGGCAGAGGATGCGATGGATTTCATGTTGTGCTCCAATACAGATGGTCATTGTCATACCGGATCGCGATCGGCCGCTGACCACTCAAATCCTCATGCCAAAACAAAAAAGGGCGCGCCGGTATGACCGGAGCGCCCCGATGGTTCGGCAGTGCCAGGAAAAGGAGTGACGTGGCCGTTAGGCACACCTCGCCCGTTGACAGGGCAGAAGATAGGTCGCGCCATCTGGATTTGTCAACAGAAGTTTTCCTAATTATGAAAAATTACTTCTATCATAGGGCTTGGGTCCAGCTTTGGATCGCCAGACTGGCGCCGGCCACTGCAAACCAAGTTAAGAATCCCAGGAGGAGCGGTTTCGCGCCCGCTCCGACGAAGGCGCGCCAATGTCCCTGCAAACCCACCGCGGCCAGCGCGACCACCAGTACCCAACGTCCGATATTCTGGATAAGCGGTGCGTACGAGCCGAAAGCACCCATCGTGTTGAGCACGGCCGCTGCCAGGAACAGCACGATGAACATCGGGATCGCATCGTAGACCCGCCGGCCCAGCGAGGCGCCCTTGTCGGTGCTATCGGGGTCGAGCCAGGGCATCGACAGGCCAAACCCGATGACCAGCGGGATGATCAGTGTGGTACGGGTGAGCTTGACGATCGTGGCGGCGGTGCCGGCAGGTTGGCTATATGCGAACCCCGCGGCCACGACCGCCGAGGTATCGTTCACCGCCGTCCCGGCCCAAAGGCCGAACCCGGCGTCGCTCAACCCCATCAGGTGACCCAGCACGGGGAACAGGAAGACCGCGACCATATTGAAGAAGAAAATGACTGTCACCGCATAGGCGATTTCCTCGGCCTTCGCCCTGATGACCGGGGCGAGTGCCGCGATCGCTGAGGCGCCGCAAATCGTTGTACCCATGCCGATCAGGCAGCGCATCCGCCAGTCGATACCCAAAAGCCGGCCAACGCCCAGCGCGCAGACCAGGCCGACGGCGATGGTGACCAGCAGCAGCGGCATCGAGTCCCAGCCGGTTCGGGCGATGTCACCTATGTTCAAGCTGCCGCCGAGCACGATGATGCCGCCGCGCAGCGCGTATTTGCTGACCTCGCCGATGCGCAGGGTGGGGATGCGTAGAGGCTCTCGCAGCCCATTGGTCAGCATCACGCCGATTGCGATGGCGATCAGAGGCGCGCCGATCAGCGGCACTTTCGATCCCACGGCCAGGGCGACGGCTGCAATCGACACGCACAGACCCAAACCCAATGCCAATCGGGCATTGGCAGGCAGGGCCGCGCTGGATCGCGCGTTGACGGCATTGTCGCCGGATGGGGCCATTGCTGGGATCCTCGCTTGTTGGAGCGCCAGTATGTCGGGAAAAATCTCACTTGTCCTCACCCTGAAGGCGACAAAAATCTCCGAATCTGGTGTTTGGCATGACTGATTGTCTCCATCAGCATCGCTTGAATGCCGCTCCGTTTGGGTGTAGTGATTCGTTGTATTCTTGTTAAAGTTGTGCTTCGGTGAAATTTTAGGCGGGCGGAAGCAGGCGGGTGGGTCTCGGCGGTATCGCGCGGCAGGACGGTGGACAACGGGGCCAGGGGCCCCCGCCCGCGTTGCGGTTACGGCTGATGGGCAGTTTGGCGATCTTCGATTCCCTTGGGCGGGTTGCATTGCCCCGTACACGCAAGGCCAGAGCGATCGTAGGCATCCTGGCTCTGGCAAGTCCGAATCCCGTGCTGCGTCTCAACTTGACCGCATTGTTGTGGAGTCAGCGGCAGAAGGAACAGGCCAACGCATCCTTGAGGCAGGCGTTGCATGAATTGCAGGATGTTTTCGGCTCCACCTGGGGACGGTTGCTACATGCCGAACGTCATCACGTTTCGTTGCATGGGCCGGGGCTGTCGATCGATGCCTTGGCGCTGCGAAACATCTCTCGATCCGACCCCGACATCATCCGGTCGTTTGAAAGTCCATTGCTTGAGGACCTGACCGGTCTCGACCCGGCCTTCGATCGCTGGCTAGGCGAGGAGCGTGGCAGAATGAATCGGATCGCCGTCGCTCTTGGTGAGGCAATTCTGACCGAACAGCAGGACCCCACGGCGGCATTGGACCTGGCGGATCGCTTGCTGACGATCGATCGCGGGCATGAGGGGATTTGGCGTGCCGTCATTCGCTGCCACGCGGAACTTGGCGACCGCGTCGCCGCGAGGCAGGCTTACGAGCAGTGCCGTTTGGCCCGATTGGCCCAGGGCCATACGGTCTTGGCGCCTGAAACCGAGGAACTGGCGGCCCGTATTGGCGGGGCTCCCCATGGTGGTACTGGCGCGCCGCCAATGGTGCGGCCCGCGGCCAAACTGCCCTCGCGACAGTCGACCGTTCGCGTTGGCGTATTGCCGCTGCGACTCGTCGATCCCAGCCATCCCGGCCATGCAGATGGCTTGGCGATCGGACTGGCCGAGGAACTGACGGTGTCGCTGTCGCGCTTTCGTTGGCTGTCTTGCATATCCGGCCATGGGCTTGTCGCAATGGCCGGAAACGCGGTCGCCGAGGCACGCTGGAACGGCATCAACGCCGATTTTTTGCTGGACGGTGCGATTCAGCGCGGCGGCAACAGGGTGCGGGTGCTGATCCGTATCATGGACACGCGATCGGGCGGGGAGGTCGTTTGGGCCCGCCGCTTCGATCGCGACGGCACGGACACCTTCGCGCTACAGGACGAGCTCGCGGCTGAGATCATCGCGCAGGTCGAACCGGAGCTTCTGATGCGGGAGGGGGAGCCCGGGCGCCGGCAATCCGCGACCGTGGTGGCGCCGCACGAACTGGTGCTGCGCGCGGTGCCCGCGATCTACCGCCTGGAACGCGATCGGTTTCAGGACGCCGGTCGACTGCTGGAAGAAGCTTTGGCGGCCGACCCCAACTGCGCCCCGGCCAATGCGTGGTATGCTTACTGGCATCTTTTTCTATTGGGCCAGGGCTGGGCGGCGGACCCGGCAGCCGCGGCCCAGCGCGCTGAGGCGCTGGCTGACAAGGCGGTCACTCTGGACCCTGGCGATGCCCGCGCGTTGACCTTGGCCGGACACACACGCGCTTACCTGGGGCGGCCGCAGGAGGCATGTGCGTTGCACGACCGGGCCATCTCGCTCAATCCCAATCTCGCGCTGGCCTGGGGGTTCTCGGGTCTCGCGCTTACTTACTTAGGCGAACATGAGGACGCGCTCATTCGCGTCCGCCAAGCGGTGCGCATGTCGCCGTCCGACCCGCATTCCTTCTTTTTCGATACGGCTATGATGCTTCCTTATTTATTGTTGGGTCAGTATGAAAAGGCGGCTGAGTTCGGTCGGCGTGCGCTGGAGTTGAACCCAGGCTTCTCATCCGGCTATCGCGTCTATCTGTCGGTGCTCGGACATCTCGGCAGAACGCATGAGGCGGCCAAAGCGCGGGCGCGGTTGGCGATGCTGGAATCCGAGGTGTCACTTGCCAACGCGGTCAGCCGGTCGCCGCTGACCCGTCCCCAGGATCGGGAGCGGTTTGCCGAGGGGCAGCGTCGCGCCGGCTTTGTCTGACGAAAGCTGCCATCAGAGGATCCGCCAGGCGTTGAACGCGATGACCGCACCTTGGGCGATATTCAATGGCAGGAGACCCCAGAGGTGCTTCCGCCACACGCAATATATCAGGCAGGGAATCGCTACCGCATAGCAAGCGATGCCGAGGCGTTCGGTGGAGCCGAGTGCCATGCCGGCCAACCCGAATCCTGAGGCGATCAGTTCGGCGGTGCGCTGCCGGATCATGTAGGTTCCTTTCCAGTTGTTCGCATTATGTTCCGGTAATAGCGGAATTTCAAATTTCGCGTCAAGGTTGCAATTCGTCGAAATCGTCGTCGATGTGGCCGCGTCGATAAGAAAGTGGCGTCACATGCGGCTGAACCATTGATCTGGCCGCGGCGAAACCGCACAGTCCGATCCGACGCGGGAGCGACCGCGGTAAAGGCAGGGAGATTGCGGATGGTTGGATTTGGGCGGTGGAGTGCCAAGACGGTGGCGCTCGCGGGCATGGTCGCGGCATGGGCAGTGGGGGGCAGTGCGCTGACACCCGCCCGAGCCGATGGGACGGGCTCGGCAACGCTGGATGCGGCGATCAAGCGGGGCTTGGTGCAGTGCGGCGTGTCGGGGCAGGTTCCCGGCTTCTCGCTACCCGATAGCCAGGGCGTGATGCGCGGTCTGGACGCCGATACCTGCCGGGCAATCACCGCGGCCGCGCTGGGCGATGCGAACAAGGTCAAGTTCGTGCCGACCACGGCGCAGAACCGGTTCACCGCACTGCAATCGGGCGAAATCGACGTGCTGTCCCGCAGCACCACCTGGACCCTGGGGCGGGAAGGGAACCTCGGTCTCGAATTCGCGTGGGTGAACTATTACGACGGCACCGGCTTCCTGGTGAAGAAATCCTCGGGCGTGAAGGCGGCCAAGGACATGGACGGCGCGACGATTTGCGTGCAGCCGGGCACCAGCACCGAACTCGCTATCCAGGACTACTACCGTCTGCACAACATGAAATTCACTCCGATCCTCATTCAGGAACTGAGCGAGATTCAGGCGGCGTTCCTGTCGGGCCGTTGCGACGCCTATTCGACGGACGCCTCCGCGCTGGCAACGTTCCGCTTTAGCCAGGGGCCCAAGGCCGCCGATCTGGTGCTGCTGCCCGATATCATCTCCAAGGAACCGTTGGGTGTGATGGTGCGCAAGGGCGATGACAAATGGTTCGACCTTGTGCGCTGGACTTTCGCGGCGATGATCATCGCCGAGGAAAAGGGCATCACGCAGGCGAATATCGACACTTTCGCCGACAGCAAGGATCCGGATATCCGCCGCCTGCTCGGTCTTGAAGGCGATATGGGCAAGGCACTCGGCCTGGATAACCGGTTTGCCTATAATGTCATCAAAGCGGTGGGCAATCTGGGCGAGATGTGGGATCGGAACATCACCCCGATGGGCGTGCCTCGCGGCATCAACAACATCTGGACGCATGGCGGACTGCAATACGCGCCACCGATGCGCTGATCGACCGAGCGAGATCGGGCCGCTTTCGCGCGGCCCGGTTTTTGCTTCAACGATAAAAAGATCAGGGAGTCTGGGTCTCGATGTCTGCTACCGCTGCCGATCCAAGGGTGACGGCCGCCCGAAAGGCGCCGAAGCGGCGCATGCGCGTGTCATGGTCTGACCCGCGTTTTCGTGCGCTCGTGTGGCAATTCATCATTCTTGGAATCGTGGGCGGGATCGTTTGGTATCTGGTTTTTAACACGAACAAGAACCTCGCCGCGCGGCACATTGCCACCGGGTTTGCCTTCCTTCATCGCGTCGCCGGGATTCCGATCGGGGAGTCGATGATCTCCTACGAACCATCGGTCGATACGTACGGGCGGGCGTTGTGGATCGGCGTGCTGAACACACTGAAGGTCGCGGGCATCGGGATGGTCCTGGCCACCATTTTGGGCACCCTGATCGGGATCGGCCGCCTTTCCGGCAACTGGTTGATGGCGAAGCTGACCGGCTTCTACGTCGAGGTCATGCGGGATATCCCGCTGCTGTTGCAATTGTTGTTCTGGTACACCGCGCTACAGGGCCTGCCGGCCCCGCGCCAGGCTTGGCGGGTGGCCGAGCTTATGGATGGGGCGACGTTCCACCTGTTTCACGAGACATTCGCCAATTGGCAGTTCGGCAGCGGTATGCTGCTGTCGAACCGCGGCTCCCGCATACCGATCCTGAACTGGGAACCTGCCGATAACTGGATTCTTGCCGCATTCGTGGTTGGTGCCATCGGTACCTTTCTATGGAACGGCCACGCCAACCGGCGGCAGGAGGCGACGGGCATTCGCCCCAAGGTCTGGCCGGTCGCGTTCGGTCTGCTCCTGGTGTTGCCCCTCGCGGTCTGGGCTGGCTTCGGCGCGCCGCTGAATTTCGAGATACCGACCCTTCGGGGCTTTAACTTCCAGGGCGGCGGAACAATCAGCCCCGAGTACTTCGCCCTCCTGTTGGGATTGGTGCTCTACACCGCCGGGTATATCGCCGAAATCGTTCGGTCCGGCATTCAGGCGGTGGCTCAGGGGCAGTGGGAGGCCGCGGGTGCCCTCGGTCTGCGGCGTGGCGCGATCCTTCGCCATATCGTGCTGCCGCAGGCATTGCGCGTGGTGATCCCGCCCATGACCAGCCAGTATCTGAACCTGACGAAGAACAGCTCGCTGGCGGTGGCGATCGGGTATCAGGACGTGGTGTCGATCGCCAACACCACGCTGAACCAAACCGGCCAGGCGGTGGAGGGCATCGCTGTGATCATGGCTGTGTTCCTGACCATCAGCCTGTCGATCAGCCTGTTCATGAACTGGTACAATGCACATATCGCGTTGGTGGGGCGCTAAATGTCGGACCGCACGCAACCGCCCGCCGGACTGGTTGGCCCGATCCCCTGGCTACGTAAAAATCTGTTCGGGTCATGGATATCCACCGCCATCACGTTGTTGCTGATCTATCTGATCGCCAAAATCGTGATCGCTCTGTTCGCTTGGGGCGTGGTCAACGCCATCTGGCGGGTACCCTACAACCAGAATGGCATCGCCCAGACCGCCATTTGCCAGGATGCCAAAGGCCTTGGCGCATGCTGGGCCGTGATCGGCGACAAATATCGCCTGATTCTGTTCGGTCGCTTCCCTTATGACGAGCAATGGCGGCCGGCGATTGTCGTCGTGTTGTTCGTCGCTCTTTTCGTGCTGTCCACGATCAAAGCTGTCTGGCGGAAAGGCATCGTCTCGCCGGCCGTGCGATATATCGCACTCGCTGGCGCCGGTCTGATCCTGCTGGATAATCTTGCGGGCCTTTTGGAAACGATCGCCGCGGTCGGCTTTGGCCAGCATCTGCCTCTGCCGTTTGACCTGCTGGCGATACTGAACACAGTCGGGAAATGTTTGCTGATCGCCGGCTTGCTGTTACTGTGGCCGGCGATCGGGGTTTGGGTTGGGACGCTGGCACTGATCCTCGTGCTGATGTTCGGCGGCATCCTGGGGCTGGCACCCGTCGCTGTGGATTACTGGGGTGGCCTGCCGATCACCTTGATTCTGGCAACCTTCGGCCTCGCCTTTGCCTTCCCGATCGCTGTTCTCGTCGCGCTCGGACGTCGATCGACGCAACTCCCCGCGGTTAAGATGCTGTGCGTGGTTTATGTCGAGCTGATCCGCGGCGTGCCACTGATCAGCGTCCTGTTCATGGCCAGCGTGATGTTTCCGCTGTTCATGCCACCCGGTATCAACGTCGATAAACTGCTGCGCGCTCAGATCGCCGTTATTCTATTCGCCGCAGCGTACCTGGCTGAGGTCGTGCGCGGCGGTCTACAGGCTCTGCCGAAAGGCCAGACCGAGGCGGCGGATGCGATGGGCCTGAGCTATTGGCAGAAAACCGCCTTCATCATTCTGCCGCAGGCGTTGCGTCTGGTCATTCCGCCCTTGGTGAACACGTTCATCGGCTTCTTCAAGGACACCAGCCTGGTGCTGATCATCGGCCTGTTCGATCTGTTGACCATGGGCAAGATCGCACTCAGCGACCCGCCCTGGCAGAGCTTCTCGACCGAGGTCTACATCACCTTGGCCGCTATCTACATTGTGTTCTGCTACGGCATGTCGCGCTACAGCCGCGGATTGGAACAGGAATTGAACAAAGCCCGCGGGCGATAAGGGGTTTGCGATGAACGCGATCGTTCTCGACAAGGTCAACAAATGGTACGGCACGATGCACGTGCTGCGGGATATTTCGCTAACCGTGGCGACGGGCGAAAAGGTGGTGGTCTGCGGCCCTTCGGGTTCTGGCAAATCTACCATGATCCGCTGCATCAACCGGCTGGAAACCCATCAGGAAGGCAGCATCGTCGTCGACGGGACCGAGTTGACCGACGATCTGCGGTCCCTGGATACCATCCGCCGCGAGGTCGGGATGGTGTTCCAGTCGTTCAATCTGTTCCCACATCTGACGATTCTGGAAAATTGCACGCTCGCCCCGATTTGGGTGCGTAAAATGCCGAAGGCCGAGGCCGAGGCGCTGGCCATGAGCTATCTGGAGCGGGTGAAAATTCCCGAACAGGCCAAGAAATATCCGGGGCAATTGTCCGGCGGGCAGCAGCAGCGCGTCGCCATCGCACGCGCGCTGTGCATGCGTCCGAAGATCATGCTGTTCGACGAACCGACCTCGGCGCTGGATCCCGAGATGATCAAAGAGGTGTTGGACACCATGATTGGCTTGGCACAATCGGGCATGACGATGGTCTGTGTCACCCACGAGATGGGGTTTGCGCGACAGGTCGCGGACCGCGTGGTGTTCATGGACCGCGGTGAAATCGTCGAGAGCGGACCGCCGAGCACGCTGTTCGAAGCACCCAAGACCGATCGGCTGAAGCTGTTCCTCAGCCAGATTTTGCGGGGGGATTGAGCCTGCTTCGGCGGCGCGGCGCGCGGCATCGGACATTGGCCTGGACTTGAGCCGACGTCCGAGGTGGCACCGTCACCTGAGGGGCGATTGTCACGCCAGAGCCGGTTTGGTGCCGAAGGCGGTCACGTCGATCGGCCTGTTCGGTACCATGAACAGGTAAATCAGGCCGCAAACGAACCCAAGCCCGGCGGAAAACAGCAGCGCCGGCACGAAACTACCAGTGTCCTGCACGATGAATCCGGTGATCATCGGCGCCAGCGCCCCCCCGATGTAACCGCCGCAGTTCTGGATCGAACCCAGCGATGCGGTGCAATGGCGTGGCGCGATGACACTCGCCAGCGCCCAGCACATGCCCCCAGCGATTCCATTGAAACCCAACGCGACCGAGATCGCGACCACCGCCCAGAATGTGCTGGGTATCAGTGCCGCCACGAGCGTGAAGGACGCCATACCCATCAGTCCGACCACCGCGGGGTATTTGACGCTGTTGACGGGGGACACGCCCATCGCGGCCAGCCGGTCGGCGACCCATCCCCCGCCGACACTGCCGATCACGCCACAGGCAAAGGGGATGCTCGCGACCCATCCGGTCTTCGGGATGCTCATATGCCGTTCGAGTTCGAGGTAGCCGGGCAGCCAAGCCTGATAGAGCCAACCCATGTAAACCTCTCCGAAAAAGCCCAGCACCATGCCCCATGTCGCCCGTAGGCGAACAGATGCTTCCAGTCGGCCCAGGTAACCCGCTCCTCGACTTGCGTGGTTTCCCCCTCGTTCAGGTAGGCGATCTCATCCGGCGTCAGCGCGACTTCCCGCGGTTCGCGGTAGACTGCGTACCACACAATCGCGACGCCCACCCCGACAAGGCCCATGATCGTGAACATCCAGCGCCACGAAAACGTCAGCATCAAAATCGTCAGCAACGGTGGCGCGATGGCGGGGCCGAGCTTGGAACCGCAAAGGGCGATGCCGGTGGGGAGACCGCGTTCGCGGACATTGTACCAATCCCGCACGACCCTGACCAAGGCGGAGAACTGCGGCGACTCGCCCAGGCCGAGGAAGATCCGCGCGCCGGTAAACTGCCAGAAACCGCCTACCAAACCACCCAGGGCCTGGGCCACCGACCAAACGAAAACGCCCAGACCCAGCATCCTGCGTGGCCCGAACCGATCGACCAGCGCGCCAGCGGGAAGCTGGAACGCGGCATAGGCCCAAAGGAATGCCGAAAGCAGCAGCCCCATATCGGCGATCGATAAGCCAAGGTCTTTGCGAATCAGAGGATTGGCCACCGCCAGAGTGGAGCGGTCGATGTAATTCAGTGCGGTGCACACTACGAGCAGCGCCAGCGAACTGCGCTGGACCCGCCGGATGCGGGGCGATGCGGTGGCGGCCATGGGAGTCTCCTTCAGGAGGCATTGATTGTTTCGGACGTTTCCAACGGGAAGCCTAGCAGGTCGCGCGGGGATGGCCAGACTCGCGGTATCGGGGTCTAATATCCGGGCTTGGAATGAGGGAACGTCAACCGTGAACGACACATTCGATTATATCGTGACCGGAGCGGGTTCCGCCGGCGCGGTGGTAGCCGCGCGTCTGACAGAATCCGGCAAGCACCGCGTGCTTCTGCTGGAGGCCGGACCGCCAGACACCAACATGTGGATCCATATTCCGCTCGGTTTCGCTCGCACGTACGTCAATCCGCGGGTGAACTGGAAATTCGAAAGCGTGCCGCAAGCGCAACTGGCGAACCGGCAGCTTTATCTGCCGCGCGGCCGCACGCTGGGTGGGACGTCTTCGATCAACGGCATGGTTTACATTCGTGGCAACCACGCCGACTACGACGAATGGCGGCAGCGCGGCTGCGCAGGATGGGACTGGGATTCGGTCCTCCCGTACTTCAAGAAGGCGGAGAACCAAGCGCGTGGCGAGGACGCGTTCCATGGTACCGGCGGTCCGCTGGACGTGTCGGACCATGGCGAAGGTCATGAACTCGCGGAGGCCATGATCAAGGCTGCTGAGCAGGCCGGCATCCCGCGCAATCCGGATTTCAACGGCGCCCACCAGGAGGGGTGCGGCTACTACCAGTCCACGACGTCGAACCGCCGACGCTGGAGCACCGCCAAGGCCTATATCGAGCCTGCTCGATTTCGCCCCAACCTGACGATCCGCACTGGAGCGCAGGCCACGAGGGTGGTGATTGAAAACAATCGGGCGACGGGCGTCGAATACCATACGGCGGAAGGTCGTCGGGTCGCTCATGCCCGAGCGGAGGTTATTGTGTCGGGCGGCGCATATGGTTCGCCGCAACTGTTACAACTCTCGGGACTGGGCCCTGCCGAGCATCTGCGGGCGATGGGGGTTGCGGTCGTGCGGGACATGCCAGGTGTTGGGTCCAATCTGCACGATCACTTCAATACCTACATGAGCTGGCGATGCACCCGGCCGATCACACTGAACGATCTGGAGAACAGTTGGCCGCGCAAGATCGCGGCAGGGATTCGATACGCGCTGTTTCGTTCCGGCCCCATGGCGGGAAATGGCATCCGCGCCGGTCTGTTCACCCGATCAGACCCAAGGCTGGAGCGGCCGGACCTTCAGATCAATCTGCTGGAGTGGAGCACGCTGGAACGTACCAAGGATCGTGTCGTTCCGCATAAATTCCCTGGCTTCACCCTCAGTCCCGTTCATCTGCGGCCCGATGGCCGGGGGACGGTGCGCCTGGCGTCCTCGGATCCGCTGGCCGCGCCGGCGATTTCGTTCGATTTCATGAAGACCGAATACGACATCCAGGCAGTCCTGTGCGGCATCCGGCTGGTGCGGAAAATCGCTGAACAGCCGGCCTTGAAACCGTACGTGGCGGAGGAATTGCAGCCCGGTCCGACCACACAATCCGATGAAGATTTCGTGGCGTTCCTGCGCCAGACTGGCGTTTCCAACCACCATCCCGCGAGTTCCTGTGCGATGGGAACGGGGCCGAACAGCGTGGTTGACCCGCGGCTGCGGGTGCACGGCATCGAAAGGTTGCGGGTTGCGGACGCATCCATCATGCCGGTTGTGGTGGGTGGAAACACCAACGCGCCATCGATCATGATCGGCGAAAAAGCCGCGGCAATGGTCCTTGATGACGCTGCGTGAACTCGATTATCGTGATGCCGGTGTGATGGCACGTTAGGCGGCGCCGAAAGATTCGGTAGCTAAGGTCGGTTTTAGGGAGAAAGCGAATGTGGATCATACGGGCCGCGATGGTAGCGGCGTTTCTGACGGCTGGCATCGCTGCCGGCACACCGGCCAAAGCCGATCAAATGACGTGGACCCTCACCAGCAAATATCAATACAAGGTTCAGGTTGCGTTCTATTCCAAGTCACGTAACCATCTGTGGCCCGACAACAATGAGGCCTGGAATCTGAACGATTATGCGCCTCATCGTTTCACCCTGTAGTGCAAGGCCGGCGAGAAGATTTGCTACGGTGCGTGGGCAACCGGCGATTCATCGACGTATTGGGGTGTTGGTTATGGCGGCAAGCAGGGCTGCTCCACCTGCTGTGCGATCTGCGGTGAGGAAGACCCCATCAAAACGCTGACCCGATAACGCCAGGGGGCGCCTTGCTCCGATATGGAGGCCACCCTTGTGCATAGCCACGAGGGTGGTGGGCCCTGCGTCCCGTGCGATGCAACGGGCTTGGTTATGTCCGGTACGTAGCCCCTGCATTCGGGGCGTGAAACGAACTGTCACAACATCGTTAGAAGCCTTTCACGTCTGGCGCGGCATGTGGGCCGGGTAAATCCGTTGCCTAGAGCACTCTATAAATCTTTGTTTGATCGCGTGATTCACGCCGCCGTCTTTATCATACCAACCGCCCCAATCATTGACGCATCGGCCTTCCACCCGCGTCCTGCCGGAGAATGCCGGTATCCACGATTTTCGCTGCGCGGCGCTTGAAAAGTCGTGGATACCGGCATTCGCCGGCAGGACGATATGGGTCGGGCCACGAGTCAAGGTTTCGGGCGGTTGTATAAGTTTTTGTTTGATCGCGTGATTCACGCCGCCGTGTGACTCCACCTCCGGCGATCACGCTCTCGCTTCGATACCCGTCGTTTGATCCCCACACCACCGTGGGAGACGGCGTTCAAACGGTATGAAAACGGCTGCATCATTCCGTCGATTCACCCCGGTCCCCGCCTGGTATTGAAGGGTTGGGGCTCCGGACCAATCGATCATGCCCCCGAAAAGCAGTGGCAATCGCGCTTGATGGTGCCGCATGAAATCGATTAACCTGATCCCGACGTGACGGCACGTTCAGCCGGGCCGGGGGCTCGGTGGCCTTGGTCTGTTGAAGGGAGAGGGTGGATGTGGATTTTGCGAGCCGCGATGATTGCGGCATTTTTGATGGCCGGCTTCAGCTTCGGCGCCAGCGCGCCGGCTAAAGCCGATGAAATGACGTGGACCCTGACGAGCAAATATCAATATGAGGTCCAGGTTGCGTTCTATTCCAAGTCTCGCAACCACCTCTGGCCCGCGAATGGTGAGGCCTGGGGCCTGGACGATTACGGGACGCACCGGTTCACCCTGTCGTGCCAGAGCGGTGAGAAGATCTGCTACGGCGCCTGGGCGACCGGCGACTCCTCGACCTACTGGGGCGTTGGCTATGGCGGCAAGCAGGGTTGTTCCACGTGCTGCGCGATCTGCGGTGAGGAAGATCCGATCAAGACGTTGACCGAATAACACCGCGGATTGCCTCAGCCAGCGACCTGTCCGATGCTCCGCAATGGGGCAAGGAACAGCGCGATGGACGAGGACAGATACGATTACATCGTAACCGGCGGCGGATCGGCGGGCTGCGTCATGGCGGCCCGCCTTTCCGAATCCGGGAAGTACCGGGTGCTGCTGCTGGAAGCCGGCCCGCCTGATACCAACCCGTGGATCCACATCCCGCTCGGCTTTGCTCGCACCTACGTCAATCCACGCATCAACTGGATGTTCGAGACGGTGCCGCAGCCACAGATGGCCGGGCGCAAGCTTTATCTGCCGCGGGGTAAGACGCTGGGTGGCTCCAGTTCCATCAACGGGATGGTTTATATCCGCGGCAATCACGGCGACTATGACGAATGGCGCCAACGTGGATGCGAAGGCTGGGACTGGGACTCCGTCCTGCCCTACTTCAAGAAGGCGGAAAATCAGGCGCGCGGCCCGAACGAGTTCCACGGCGTAGGCGGCCCCCTGCATGTGTCAGACCAGCCAAGCACCTTCGAATTGGCCGAAGCCGCGCTGGAGGCCTGTGTCCGGGTTGGCATTCCTCGAAACCCTGATTTCAACGGCGCGCAGCAGGACGGCTGCGGCTATTACCAGACCACCACGTCGAACCGCCGTCGGTGGAGCACCGCGAAAGCGTATCTCGAGCCCGCCAGGTCGCGCGCGAACCTGACGATTCAGACCGGTGCGCATGCGACGAAGGTGATCGTCGCGGGCGGCCGAGCGACCGGTGTTGCTTATCACACTGGGCAGGGGCCTAGGGTTGCGCATTGCCGGGGCGAAGTGGTGGTATCCGGCGGTGCTTTCGGGTCACCGCAATTGCTGCAACTGTCCGGTCTGGGGCCGGCCGGGCATCTGCAGGATATGGGTATCCCGGTCATCGCGGATATGCCCGCCGTCGGTGGCAATCTGCACGACCATTTCAATGTCAACCTGAACTGGCGCATCAACAAGCCGATCACGCTGAACGATCTGGAACGAAGCTGGCCGCGCAAGATCGCCGCCGCCGCGCGCTACGCGCTGTTTCGCTCCGGTCCGATGGCCAGCAATGGCATCCATGCCGGTGCCTTCGCCCGCAGCGATGCTCGTTTGGAACGACCCGATCTGCAGATCAATATCTTCGAATGGAGCACGCTGCGCCGCGGCAAGGATGGTGTGATTCCGCACCCATTCCCGGGTTTTACGCTGATGCCGGTGCTTCTGCGGCCCGAGGGGCGGGGAACCGTGCGTCTTGCCAGCCCCGACCCGCTGGCGCCGCCCGCGGTGCAGTTCGATTATCTGCGGACCGAATACGATATGCGGGCAATCCTGGCGGCGATCCGCCTGTGCCGGGACATCGCGGCGCAGCAACCCCTGAAGTCTTATATCGTTAACGAAGTGACGCCGGGAGATCCGGTTGTGTCCGATGACGAACTGGCACAATTCGTGCGCGAAACCGGCGTTTCGAACCAGCATCCGACCAGTTCCTGTGCCATGGGGGCTGGAACCAACTCGGTTGTGGATCCACGGTTGCGGGTGCACGGGATCGGCGGCCTGCGAGTCGTCGATGCGTCCATCATGCCGGTGGTCGTGGGCGGCAACACAAACGCCCCGACCATCATGATCGCGGAGAAGGCCGCGGCGATGATGTTGGAGGATGCGCGGGGGTAACGCCCCCCGCGATGCCCCAGACCTGGATCAGTTCAAGAACTTCTCTGTCCAGGTCTTGAACTGACCCTCTCGCGTGACGCGCTGCATGGTCTCGGCGGAGGCGACGCCTTTCAGTTCGGACGGACTGACGCCCTCGCGCAAGGCCTTCAGCGTTTCGTACGTTGCCTGCACCGCGGCCGAGAACGGCTGGTGCCCTTGCAGTGCCACCCGAACACCCTGGCTGCCCAGATAAGCCTTGTCGCCGATACTTTTGCCGCCGCCCAGCATCAGCGGAATTTTGATCTCGGCGTGCAGTGCCTCCAGCAATTCCCGGGTCACCCCACCGGCGAAGAACAGCGCATCGACCCCTTCCCGCTCATAGGCACGGGCGCGTTTCAGTGCTTCCTCGGGTCCGGCGATCTGGGCGGCGCTGGTGCGGCCGATGATGACCAGCGCTTTGTCCTCCCTCGCGGCCAGGGCGGCGCGCATCTTGCCGATGCCTTCGTCCAGCGAAGTCAGACTCGGCGACTTCTCGCCGAACTGGCGGGGGAGGACGGTGTCCTCGATCATGATGCCGGCGACACCGGCGGTCTCCAGTTCCTGGATCGTGCGCATGACGTTGAGCGCGTTGCCGTAGCCATGATCGGCGTCGACCATCAGCGGCAGTTTGCCCGCGCGATTGATGCGATAGGCCTGTTGGGCGAACTCGGTCAGCGTCAGAAGAATCAGATCGGGATTGCCCAGAACGGAAAAGGATCCGATCGATCCGGCGAACATGCCGATTTCGAAGCCCAACTCCTCGGCGATGCGGGCCGAGATGGCGTCGAACACCGATCCGGGATGCAGACATTCATTGCCCCCGATAGCGGCCCGATAGCGTTCGCGACGATCTGTCCAGTGCATTGGCTTCCTCCGATGATTGCGGTTAGCGGAACGGTAGTGGCGTTCAGCCGCGGATACAATGCAGTGTGGACAGGGTCGGCTTGGGTGAATGGCTGGTCACCGCATCCAGCCATTGCAGTTCTTTCATCAGGCCGATCTGATGGTTGTGCGACAAGTCCGTGTCGGCGTCGTTTCGCATCGCCAGATGCACCGCGATGATCTGCGCCTGTAGCCAGATATAAGAGAATTCCGTCAATTTCAGGCGGTAAAGCACCTCGGGCGGAAGGCCTGTCGGAACTGGCGTGTCATTCCCGTTCCAGGAAGGGACTGGCACGCTGGGGTCGATCCACCGTCCCAGGATTTCGAACGCGGCTGGGGTCGGGTCGTCTATGTTCACGAGACGATCGATCTCATGGGTGGCGGGTTCGAGTGGCCCGCGCCGCAGCAACGCGGCCAGCTTGTTCAAGTGCGCTGTCATCACGCCATCGATGGCATCCAGCTTCGCATTGTCTTCCCGCAATTCGGCCACGCACGCGCTGTATCGCTTTCCAAACCCATACAGGGCCCAGCCGGCCGCCAGCAGTACGACGACCGAAATGCCCCTGATCCATAAATCAAATCGAGAGAGACGCATCGAGCCGTTCCGTATCGAAGCCGCCGGACTGACGCTGCCACAGCCGAGCGTAGACGCCGTTCCGCGCCAGCAATTCCTTGTGGGATCCGACCTCGACGATCCGTCCGGCATCCAATACCACCAGCCGGTCCATCCGGGCGATGGTGGATAGACGATGCGCGATCGCGATGACGGTGCGCCCTTCCATCAACGCGTCCAACTGGCCTTGGATCGCGGCCTCCACTTCGGAATCGAGGGCCGAAGTCGCTTCGTCCAATATCAGGATCGGCGCGTCCTTCAGCAGCACGCGAGCCAGAGCGATCCGTTGGCGCTGGCCGCCGGACAGTTTCACACCGCGTTCGCCGACATGCGCATCGTAGCCGCGGCGTTCGTGCCAATCCTCCAGCCCCACGATAAATTCATGCGCTTCCGCTCGACGGGCCGCACTCTCGATCATGCTGTCGGTTGCCTCGGGGCAACCGTAGCCGATGTTTTCCCGTATCGACCGATGCAGCAGCGATGTGTCCTGGGTGACCATGCCGATCTGGGCGCGCAGGCTTTCCTGCGTAACGCTGGCGATGTCCTGCCCATCGATCAGGATGCGCCCGCTGGACGGTTCGTAAAAATGCAGCAGCAGGTTCACCAATGTCGATTTTCCGGCACCCGAGGGGCCGACCAGTCCGACCCGTTCGCCGGCCCGCACCGTCAGATCGATGCCATCCAATACCCCCACCGGCCGCGCTGTTCGATCGTAATCGAAATGCAGGTCTTCGATGCGGATTTCCCCACCCGTGATCAGCAATTCCTTCGCCCCTGGACGGTCGGGCATCTGCCGTTCGACGTCGATCGAACGCATGCCATCCTGCACGGTGCCGATATTCTCGAAAATCGTGGTGATGCTGCGCGCCACCCATCCGGCGATATTGTTCAACTGCCATGCCATGGGGATCGCCGTGGCAACGGCAGCCACGCCGATATGCCCGACCGTCCATTGCCAGATCGCGATGGCCGCCGTCCCGACGATCAGCGCCGCGTTCATAAACATCAGTGTGGTGCTGTAACCGGTGGTCATCCGAGCCTGGGCACGCGAAGCATCGGTGTGATCGTCGACGGCCTGACGGACAAATGCGTCCTCATCCGCGGCCCTGGCGAAAAGTTTCACCGTCAGGATGTTGGTGTAGCTGTCGACCACCCGGCCCATCAGGGTCGAGCGCTTTTCCGACATCGCTTTCGACCGGTCGCGCAGGCGCGGCACGAACCAGCTCAGCATCGCGATATACAGCATGAACCATAAGGCCATCGGGATCGTCAGCCGCCAGTCCAACGAGCCCAGCAGCAGCAAGGCACTGCCGCCGTAGACGACGATGTACCATGCGGCGTCGAAGGCCATGACGATGCTTTCCCGCATCGACGGGCCGGTCTGCATCACTCGGGCGGCGATGCGGCCGGCGAAATCGTTCTGGAAAAATGTCCAGCTCTGCCGGACCACGTGCCAGGGGTTCTGCCAGCGGACCAGATTGGTGAGCGATGGGTTGACGATCTGATTGACCACGATGTTGTGGGCCAGGAATGTCAGCGGCCGGATCAAACCCAGCACGATCGCCATCGTCAGCAATTGCGGCCAGGTGTCGCGCACCATCGTCTCCGGCGCGTGGGACGATACCAGACCCGCGATCCGTCCGATGAAGGTCGGGATCATCGTATCCAGAATCGCTATCAGCCCACCGAACCCGAACAGCGCAGCGGCGAACCAACGTGCCTGACCGATGTAGTGCCAATAGAACCGCGCCAGCCCTGAGGTTGGGGGCGGCGAGGGTGTGCCGGCGGTCGGTTGGAGCAGGGCTTCAAAGCGGCGGAGCATGACTCAGGATAACATCCTCGCGTACCCATGGCGACTGGGGGCCGGTCATGCTAACCCATCTTATTCATCGCATGGCAGGGATTCGCGAACGGACATGGCGCAAACATATGGAATCGTTCAGTGATTGGTTGCTTACACCCACACCGAACGCCGGACATAATCCGCCATGCCCGCCACCGATGAGGATACC